>CAYGDI010000001.1:0-274413 GCA_964348695.1 uncultured Candidatus Saccharibacteria bacterium
GCCTTTTTATGCTCCAAGATATGTTCATTTTATATGAATGTGTCTTGGATCTAGGCGAGAGTCTGGACACGACTTGACTAGTATTTGGTGAATATCATCACCTGTCAATTATTTTACTTTGAAAATGTTAAAAAGCATCGGTCATTGACGCCGAAGTTTGATGTGTATTATACTTTCCGTATGGGAATTGCATAAATAATATACACAAACTTCGGTGTCCATGGCGCTGGGGAAACACCTGTTCTCATTCCGAACACAGCAGTTAAGCCCAGCAGCGGCGATTATACTGCCACAAGCGGGAAACTAGCACGATGCCGAATTTTGATTAAAGCCATCCGAAAGGGTGGCTTTTTTCTTTGCCTTGCGTGATATACTTTAGCTATGTCTCGTATTTTCAACGCAATAATATACTTTTTAGTTTTTATGCTAGTACTTGCAGTAGGCCTGTGCCTATATTCTGTTTTTTACCCAAAAACGCATGTAGATGAATGTACACCGATAGATAGATTGAGCAATAATTGTGTATCAGCTGGAACTCGGTGTAGTCCAGAGTTGCGAGGAAACGGACTTCCGGTCATAGGTCCTACTAACCCTATAAAAAACTATGATCATACGCGCTGTTGAAGGATGCATAATTTTGATCAGAGTCTCCGAAAGGAGGCTCTTTTCATTTCCATCAACATATTGACAAAACATAAGCAGTATGATAATATATATGCAGAATTTATTACAAGATTACAAACACAAAAGGAACAAACACTTATGAACGAAGGATTGAATACTCAACCAAATTCTCGGATTGATGATCCAAAGTTAGCAGAGGCTATGGCTCACGCAGCAGCTCCATCAATGGATATGCATATTCTTGAAAAAGATTCGGCTGTACATCAAGACAGGGAGGCGACGAAAGAAGCAAATAATCCAAGTCTGAGTGATGACCAGCGCGAGCAATTTGAGTTTAATCGTGATTTTGCAAGGGAGCTGGCATATCATGAAGCACAAGTTTGGGAAGAACATGCCAATCAAGCTGCTGAAGCAGTGCAGGTGGCACAAGAATCTAGCGATGAAGATAAAGAATTAGCTGCACACTAGTATAAAGTTATCGTATATCGCAACCAGCCGAAAGGCTGGTTTTTCTTTTTATTTACTTTTTATACTAAATATTGTAAAATATTAATATGAATTACAATTTTATCAAAAGAGAAGTGCCTCAGCCTGCCAGGGCTATTGACGAAAGATTTCCGTATGGCATGGAAGACCCTCATTTTTTAGACGATAGGTTTAAAGGTTCAAAACCTCTCTCAACTTTTCTCGCGGAAGGTTACGACGTCGTTTCTGAAAACGGATATGAAGCTGTTGATGATGAAGATGTTACCTATCTCCATTTTGACCAGTTACTAACTAGTGCACAAAGCGACATATCAGGTGCTAGCAAAGCTGCAAGAAAAGTAGAGGGTGGTAGAAAAACACCACTATTTTACCAAGAGTATCTGCGGGCATATTTTGAAGACGATAATCTTGAACTAGTGCATGTGCTTGCAGGTGTACAAGCTGCCGGGAACGGTATGCCGTACTGGGTACTTGGGTTCAAAAGTCCAGTCCTAGCAGAGGAAATGAGAGAAAATGCGCCAGAAGATTTAAAAACTCCAGAAGATTGGATAAAAGAGCTTTGTCCCGATGTTTCAATAGTTGATCACGATGGATGGCGTGGCAAAGACGCTCCGGCATTCGATGAGCCAATCAGCCGAGAGGACTTTAGACGACGTTTACTTGCTTGTACTGCTGCAAATATTCCTGACGAGCTTCTTAGAAGACCATAAAATTAGAATTTTCTTGTTCCATTTTGTTGCGGCAAAGAGAAGCGGACGGGTCGATACTCTTTTCATTTGAGAAATATTTATGGTAAACTGCAGTCTATGTCACGACCAACCCAGAGAGTATCGGCGAAAGTTGCACTGTATTGTCCAGAACGTACGCATGTAGTATTAACAGAGTATATTAGGGGTAATTTTGGCTTG
Organism: uncultured Candidatus Saccharibacteria bacterium; assembly: GCA_964348695.1. Classification (GTDB taxonomy): domain Bacteria; phylum Patescibacteriota; class Saccharimonadia; order Saccharimonadales; family Saccharimonadaceae; genus JACPYF01. The sequence continues at coordinate 2,019 of CAYGDI010000001.1, forward strand.
CCAGGCGGTCATCTGGAAGAAAATGAAACTCCAGAAGAGGCGATAGTACGTGAGGTGCAAGAAGAGTTGGGCATAGAACTGAACAGCGACCAGTTACAACGCAAGGATTTTTGGCGCAATCCTGATGGTAGAATCATCTTGGGATTCGTAGGAACTTTGCCTAGAGATCGGGAAATAAAGGTTGATACGAATGAAATTGTCGATGCTAAATGGGTGAAGATATCTGATATTGTTGACGGTAGTATTATCGTTGATTCATATACTGAATTTATAACAAAAAATGTTTGATATTAAATATACATTTACTTCAAAACTGTGGATATACAACGGCCAAGGGGCGTGGCATTTCATTACACTACCTAGTGATGTTTCGGCTGAGATAAAGGAAAACCTTGGCTCCGGCCAGCCTGGTTTTGGCTCCATTCGCGTGGCATCAACTATTGGTGACTACACTTGGAATACATCAATATTCCCTGATAACAAATTAAATGCGTATGTTATACCTATCAAGGCTGAGGCTAGGAAGAAAAAAGGTATTTCAGATGGCGATAAAGTTACTATTTCTATAGAAGTATTAGTTTAAAATTATTATCTTGTTCCATTTTGTTTCGGAAAACTCTTTTCTGCCACTTTTGATGGCCAAAGTGACACTTATCCGATTCGACGGCACAATATAGACTAGTAGGGTTAAAGATGTTATATTATAGAAATGACAAATCTTGAAGGATTTATAGAAGAAAAACGTCGATCAGATAAGCGTATGCGGGAAATTATACTAAAGAACGAAGCTCTAAAGAACGATGTATCAAATGTATATACCTCAATTATGGATATGATGAATGATTTAGATCCTAGTCTAGTGCGTGAATATCCAGAGGGTACATCAGGCTATGAGGACGAGCTGGGTCATTGGCATGAGGGTAGGACGCTTTTTGATGTGTATGAGACACCATTTATTCCATATAAAACAGATACCAAACTAGCCATCACTAAAACGGATCTTATAGCCGGCGATAGAAGAAGTAATTTTAAATTGTTGATAAAGATTGACAATAGCCCGAGCGCTTTGGTCTATGCAACAATATTCTCTACATATGAACTCACTGATACAAAGGGACCTGTTAGTCAAGATAGGGCGCAAGAAGTATTATCCGTATTTTCTTATACGGTAGAAGCACTCAAGGCCGTTTACGCAATTGGTAAGTAAACTTTTATTGAGTAAGTCTTTGTTCAACGCAGAATTTGGTGATTTTTGTCACCAAATCCAACGGAATTGGTTTGTCGATAGGGAATTGGATGGTGCCTTTTGAGGTGTTATAACTCTTTAATTCTTGCTCAAACTCGGGAATTGCACGGGCGCCGGGGTAAAAGCCGATGTGATGTTCGTATCCTGCAAAATGTACCAAGTTTTTACCATTTAATGTAAATGTTGGTATGCCGTAACTGATCTTTTCGACAGCTTCGGGTGCAGCTGATGCAATAGTTTCCCGAATATCTTGCAGAATCTTCTGCGTCGGCGCAGCAAAATTCTGCAAGTATTCATCGATGTCTTTGTAATTTTTCATTTCTCTCATAGTTTGATTATACACTTTTGTTTCGACATGCTACTATAGGCATAGTGAAGGGTTTTGATGATACGCTTTCGGGGTGGGAAAGTGATACTCCACGCGAAAAGTGCGGAGTTTTTGGTGTCATCGGACTCGAAAAAGATCTAGGAGTGAGGGCGACGTATCTGGCCCTCATAGGACTCCAGCACAGGGGACAGGACGGTGCAGGTATTATTTCGTATAACGAAAATCAGGCTAGTGGCATGCATGGAGATGGGTTGGCACTCGAGGTATTTGGTGAAGGTAAGCATCTGAGCGGTATACCAGATGGACATATTGTTATAGGTCACAACAGATACAGTACCAACAGTGGGGGTGCATTGCAGCCTATCATGAAAGATCATTTTTCGATCGCGCACAACGGTCATATAGAGATGCTGGCTGGCGAAGAAGATCGTACTGATACGGAAGTGTTGGCTGGTATGATAGAGGATCGTATACAGGACGGAGCAGATTTTGCCGATGCTACAGTAGAGACACTGAGTAGTATCGAAGGTGCGTATTCTTTGGTGTTGGCTAGCGATGATATGTTGATAGGGGCTCGTGATCCTTTCGGGCTGCGTCCGCTTTCGATTGGTAGGCAAAACGACGGTCAGTATTGTTTGGCTTCGGAAGATAGTATATTTGGCTCGATAGATTTTACATTTGAACGAGAAGTATTGCCTGGTGAAGTAGTAATAATTACAGACGACGGTATAGAGAGTAGGCAGATTACCACGAAAGAAGAACAAGATGTTCGTCAGGCAACATGTGCGTTTGAATATATCTATTTTGCACGACCGGATACGAATATAGATGGTATCAATGTGCATCTTGCTAGAGAGCGAATGGGCGCTATCATGTCTGACAACGAGAGCGAGGGTTTCGAGGCAGATATAGTGGTCGGTGTGCCAGATTCTGGGGTGGCGGCTGCTATCGGGTACGGAAAGGTGAGTGAACTGGCACATGAACAAGGTGCTCTCACAAAAAATCGTTATATTTCGCGGACATTCATAAAAGACAACCAAGTGGACAGGGAAAAAGCTGTGCGGCTGAAGCAGCATGTTAATACTGCAATCACCGAAGGTCAACGCATCGTGCTGATAGACGATTCGATAGTCAGAGGTACAACTACTAGAGCACTGGTCGCGATGTTGAAAAAAGAGGGTCGTGCTGCCGAGGTGCACCTACGCATCGCATCGCCACCCTACAGATGGCCATGTTTTTATGGCATGGACACTGGTAATCCTGGCGAGCTAATAGCGAATAACATGACTCAAGATGAGATAAGAGATTTTCTAGGTGCAGATTCTCTAGCGTACCTGTCTGTTGAAGATGTAGCAGGGGCGATTGGTCAAAGTCTAGGCAAATTATGTTTTGCCTGCGCAAACGGTCAGTATCCTATAAAAGTGTAAAAATAGTAGATTTTTAAACAGTAAAACACCCCTGAAAACAGGGGTGAATTTCATATACTTACTCAGGTGCTAAACCATAGTATCGCACCAGGTGAATATATGCAACAGCACCAAAAACACATAAAATGCATATGTAAAGATTGACAAAAAGCATAAAGATTGTTATACTGTGATGGTAATAATATCGTGTGGTGGGACATGGAGATTTTAACAGAGGAGAATTATCATTATGGCAGGTACTAAAGATGGTGGCGTAAAAGCTGCAAGTACTAACAAAACACGTCACGGTAAAGACTTTTATGCACGTATTGGGCGTAAAGGTGGTCAAAATGGTACAACCGGTGGCTTCGCTGCGAACCGTGAACTAGCTCGAAAAGCTGGTGCAATCGGTGGCAAAAAGTCACGACGTGGCAAATCAGCTACAAAAACTACTGTCTAAACAGCTAGTTTGTAACGCTTGAGCCCGCAGACCCTCGCGTCGTTGGCTCGCCAATCACATCCACACACGAGACAAGTGTAGTGGGTGTTTTTGGTTTGTAGACCTTGGGCAGCACAATCAGGGCATTTGCTACGCTGATGCAACCAATAGCGGTAGCTTTCCATGGATTCTGATATATGCGTTTTGGGTATAGTGACACTGTAGCGTCCAGCTAGTACAGTCTCTGTATGATGCCATGCATCAGCTTCTTTGCGTATGAGCTCTACATCTAATGCAAAATCACGGTGATCTAACAAAGCATGTGCAAGTTCATGCAGTAGCGTGATATCGACATGCTCGTCGTTGGTGTCGTAGTAAATGGTTTTTTTGTCAGGTGACCATTTGAATATATCGCTAGAGATAAAGGTGATGTTGGGGTGCTGTGTGCGTAGAATATTAACTAAGTTTTTGCTCGGCATAGATTTTGCATCCGTATATTACTGCTTCTTCGGGGTGTGCGGCTTGAACGATTTTTGGTCGAGGTAGGTAGGTAACTAGCTTGTTGTCGAGTATTGTGTCGAGTTTTTTCCCGTAGTGTTCAAAATGTGTCCCGATACTACCACCAATGACGATAATCTCTGGTTGCAACAGGGGTGTGATGACTAACAGACCACGACTGATTTTGTCTGCGATTTGTTCCCAGACAGCACGAGATTTGATATCACGTGCATACCTACCGTATGTTTCTAGGATAGATTTGCCGCTGGCAAAATGTTCCCACTGACGTAAAATTCCATCGTATTCTAACATCATATGCCCACCTTCGGTCAGCTGTAAAGAAGGGTCTATATGACCGTTTTTTGTTGCTGATACGCCTATTCCTGTGCTGATGGTTATATAGAGGCACGTTTTTGGTATTGGTGAGATAGCGTGTGTCTCAGCTAAACCTGCCATATTGGAGTCGTTTTGTAGATAGATTGGTATTTTTGTACCTAATCTTTCTTTTAGTTGGTGGATCAGATCAAAATCTTTCCAGCTTTTGTCGATGTTTGGACAAAAAACGACTTTTTTGTCTAAGACTGGACCAGGCACCGCAATAGAGATAGCACGGGTTTTTCCTATATCAAAATGGGTTGAAATAACTTCAGCCAGCTGATCTATGTATTTTGTGGTGTTTTTTGGTGTGGCGAAGCGGTGTCTGGTATGGAATCTACCTTTGCTGTCACTCCCAGCAATCAGTGTTTTTGTACCTCCAGTATCTACCGCAATGATCATATATTTATTTTAGCATGTACTATGTTTGATTTTTTCAGAAAGAAGAACGAGAAAATATTTGAAAATAAACTGAAGATGTTATATAATACTGAGTAGAAAGTTTCTTTTTAGAGGTATTATATGGAGTACGATCAACCAACATCACGATATTCATCAACCATCAAATTCGGTGCGATTGGTGTTGTTTTGGTTGTGTTGTTGTTGGTTGGTGTGATGGCGAGCAAGCATTTCATTACAGCCATGAACAAGGATCCAAAACAGCCTGTCGCGGTAGCTCCAGAGAACAAAAAAGAAACAGACTCAAAAGATAAAAAAGCAGCAGACCAAAAGGCTCAGCAGGAAAAAGCAGCACAAGAGAAAAAGCAGGCCGAAGAAGAGGCTAAAACTCGAGAAGCTGAAGAAGTGGCACGCCAAGCTCAAGAAGCTGCAGCGGCAGCTAGCCAATCAGCAGCAGTCGTCACTAATCCTGCTAATGTTGCTTCCACAGGACCTGCAGAAGACGCAGTAATGTACCTGTTGGGTGTGTTTGCGATTAGTTTTGCGTGTATGAGTTTTGTGCGTTCGCGGCGCGAAAATTGAATATATAGTTTAGGTTTAAAAAAATAAACAGAAAGGAGACGCACCATGAGTATGCCAAGAGATTTTTTGATGGTTCGACACGGAAAATCAGAAGCAAATATTGTTCAGAAAGACCTAAAAGAGGGCGAGCATCACCCGAATGCCAAAGAGATTTTGGCACGTCCAGACTGGCAACAAAAACTTTCGGCAGAGGGTGAGAGACAGCCTCTTGCTGCTGGTAGATGGCTTCTCGAAAATATAGGTGAAACGGCTCTCAAAAATGCTAAAAAATATCACTCACCATATATTCGAGCTCGACAAACTGCGGCTTTGTTAGGTATTCCAGACGGAGAAGGGTGGTTATCTGATGATAGGATAGTTGAAAGGAGTTGGGGGATATACGGTACACTTTCTCGAGAGGAGCAAGCACAGCTTTTTCCAATGACTACTGAACATAAAGAGGTCAATCCGTGGTATGTAGGCATGGAAGGGGGCGAAAGCTTATCTGGCGGTGTACTGCTGAGGTTTAGGAATTTTCTTGATTCTCTACACAGGGAAGCAGCTGATGGTACTGCAATTGCAGTTTCGCACGGTGAGTTTATGTGGGTGGCACGCTATGTGTTAGAGCGTATGACACCAGAAGCTTGGGAAGCGCTCGATTCTGATGTGAGTCAGACGGTGCGAAATTGTTCTATCTTGCACTACAGCCGGGTAAATCCAGAAAATCCCGAACATGTTGATGATAGGTTGAGATGGATGCGCTTTATTTATCCAGATGCGCCCGAACTGTCGCCATATGGCGGTCAATGGAGAGAGCTCGAAAAGCCAAAATACACTACCGCAGCCCAACTAAAAGACCAGACCGACAAGTTTGAGAATTTGATAGTACCCAAAAACAGCTGATTTTGACTTTTTTACTCTAGTAGCGTACAATTAAAAGCAATCTAGTGCGAGCTGGTCTCGCTGCGGGAATATTAAACGTAATAAAAAAGGAGTCTTGGGACTGTCGTATCGTTATGATGTAACGATATTGAAACGGTCGTAAGTAAAGGACTATGGCTACTAAAGCACTCACAATGGACGACCTCTTGAAAGAGGAAACAATAGTAAATCTAAGCAGCGGCGAGATCGTCGAAGGCGTCGTGTTGTCACTCAAGAAACACGAAGCGTTGGTAGACCTTGGAGCGCAAGGTGTTGGTATTGTGCCTCGCCGTGAAATTGGCTTTAACCGCAATCTCAAAGAAGGCGACAAGGTAACTGCAAGCGTCGTAGAGGCTGAATTGGACGATGGTTACAGTTTGCTTAGTCTTAGAAAAGCCCTAAAGGATCGAGGCTGGGATGTTGTTGCAGATGTTGCTACTTCCGGAGAAATAATTGAGATTCAACCATACGATGCAAACCGTGGTGGTCTACTAATCGAATACGAAGGCGTGAGGGGATTTTTGCCAGTATCTCAACTGAGCGCAGAGCATTATCCGCGTGTTGGCAGTAGTGACAAAAATGAAATCTTGCAACGACTCAACAGTCTCAAGGAAAAGACTCTCAAAGTTCGTATTCTTGATGCTGATCGCAAAAATAACAAACTGATTTTTAGCGAAAAAGAAGCTGTAAAAGATGGACTAGCCGAGCGCTTCGACAAGATAACTGTCGGCGATACTGTCAACGGTGTTGTGACTGGTGTAGTTGACTACGGTGTATTCGTCAATGTCGACGGTATAGAAGGCTTGATTCACATCAGTGAAATCAGCTGGGAACGTGTGAGCAATCCAGCAGATTACGTCAAAGTCGGCGAAACAGTTGAAGCAAAAATAATCGCTATCGACAAAGATCGTTTGAGCCTAAGTCTCAAGCAACTACAAGAGGATCCATGGCTCAGTGAGCTAGAAAAATTCAAAAAAGGTTCTAGTGTTGAAGGTACTGTTACTCGAATCACGCCATTTGGTGCATTTGTACAGATTAGCCCTAGTGTTGAAGCTTTGATTCACGTCAGTGAACTAGGCAAGGAAGATGCCGATCCTGAAAAAGTATTCAAACTCAACGAGCGCAAAGAATTCAAAGTGCTAGAAGTAGACAAAGAAAACCGCAAGATATCTCTCGGTTTAGCAAAATAACAATGAAGAAAGGAGCTTGGAATGCCAGATACACAAGAGACCAAAGTCTTGACCATAGCCGGCACTATTACAGTTGGCGATTTGGCAGAAAAGCTTGCTTTACCTGTAGCTAATCTAGTAGGAGAGCTATTCAAAAACGGTATAGTTGCCACAGTTAATCAACGTTTAGATTTTGAAACAGTACAAATCATTGTTGAAGAGTTGGGTATTGATGTTACGCTCAAAAAATCAGAAGAATCAAATGAGCGTGAAGATAGAGTGTTGAGTGACAATGCTACCGAAAGGCCGCCTATTGTAGCTGTTATGGGGCATGTTGACCACGGAAAAACAAGTTTGCTTGACGCGATTCTAGGTATAAAAGTAGTCGACGATGAGGCAGGTGGTATCACTCAGCACATCAGTGCGTATCAGACGATTCGTGATGGACGATCTATTACTTTGCTAGATACTCCGGGTCATGAAGCTTTTTCAGCTCTACGGCAGCATGGTGCGGTGCTAACAGATGTTGTGATCATCGTGGTTGCTGCTGATGATGGCGTAAAGCCGCAAACAGTCGAGGCAATAAAATTTGCACAGGCTGCGCATGCCAAAATAGTTGTTGCAATCAACAAAATCGATAAACCTGGCGCTGATGTCAATCTAGTCAAAACTCAGCTGGCAACAGAATACAAACTAAACCCAGAAGAATGGGGTGGCGATACTGTTATGGTAGAGGTGAGTGCCAAAGAACATACTAACATCGACAAATTACTTGATATGGTACTGCTGGTCTCTGATATTGAAGATCTCAAAGCAGAAACTGATGTACCTGCAGAAGGATTGGTAATAGAAGCTCATATGGAGCAAGGCAAAGGCTCTGTTGTGCGACTGCTGGTAGAACACGGCATATTAAAGAGTGGTCAGTATGTTGTGGCTGGACAAACATACGGCAAAGTTCGTACACTTCTAGATTTTGCTGGCCAGAAATTTGAATCTGCTGGTGCATCTACTCCTGCGACTATCACTGGACTCAAGATGTTACCACAGTTTGGCGATACGTTTGTGGTTGTCAAAGGTGAGCGGGAAGCCAGGCAAAAAGCACTTGCGAACAAATTGGAAAATGACAAAAAGATGGCAACCGCCAATGTGACTGGTGTTGATTTGCTGAATATGATGCATAGAGAAGCGAAAACCCAAACACTCAATGTTGTATTGAGGGCAGATGTGCAAGGTTCGCTCACCTCTATATCAGACAGCTTAAAGTTGCTAAACAATGACGAACTAAATGTAAAACTGATCGCAACTGGCATAGGTAATATATCTGAAAATGATATACGAACAGCGATGTCAGCTCAGGCAATTGTCTACGGATTCAATGTGCAACTGCCACCTGCGATCAAACGTCTATCAAATCGTGACAAAGTATCGGTGCGTTCATTTAACGTTATCTATGAATTGCTCGATGATATAAAAAGAGAACTGGAAGAAATGCTCGCACCTGAGGTGGTTGACACTGTTATCGGTGAGCTGACTATCAAAGGTATTTTCAAAACGACAAAGTCGGAGGTTATCTGTGGCGGTGAAGTAACTTCAGGCAAGGCCGTGCCGAAATCACTCGTACGCATACACCGAGGCAAAGAACAGATCGCTGAAGCCGAAGTGGCAAAAGTACAAAGACAACAGCAAGAGGCAAAAGAAGTCTTCGAAGGTGATATGTGTGGCCTCAGTTTGAATACAACAACAAAACTACTCTTGCAAGAAGGTGATCGCCTAGAGTTCTTTACGCGCGAATTTGTAAAACGTACTTTAGACTAGCATTGACCAGTCGTATATAAGTGTTATTATTGAAATAGTAATAATACTTAAGGAAAAAATAGACATGTTTCAATTAGATGATAAGTTTTTACAAAGTGTTGGTTTAGGAGATTTGCCAGCTGATCAAAAGCAGGCTTTTTTGCAACACACATATGAAACGCTTGAAGAACGAGTCGGCACACGGCTTGCCGAAAGTTTGAGTGAAGCACAACTCGAAGAATTTGAGGGATTTGCAACTCATAACGAAGAGAAGATTAACACCTGGTTAGCGACTCACGCCCCAGACTACAAAGAGCAAGAAGATTACAAGCAACTTGCTGCAAGTGCACCCGAAAATGTGCCACCTCTAGTTGTTGCTGCTGAATATGCTTCTGTAAAATGGCTAGGTATCAATAGCCCTAACTATCGGGAGGTTGTAGCGGAAGAGCTGAACAAGCTTAGGGACGAGATTGCTGCTAGCAAAGATAATATAAAGGCTGCTAATAGCGAACAGCCGCCTGCGCCAGAAACAGATTCACAAACTTAGATCAATCTAGTTTTGTAACCTGCAAGAAATGCCTTGATAGGCATTTCTTTTTTGCCTAACGGTTGGATACTATCTACGCAAATACGACCATCACGAGTGTTGATCATCAAAAAATGCTCATAATCTGTGTCTAATTCACCATCATCACCGGTGTTTGTTGGTACGTAGTGTGCCTGACTAATAATAACGTCAACACCACCTATATTTGTATGAGATTTTGGCCATTTTGAATATGCACGTATCTGGCGTTCGATCTGCTCTGCAGGTGTTTGCCAGTCAATTTTACCGTCTTGTTTTTCGATTTTTTTGCAATAAGTGGCATGATCTTCATCTTGATCAACTGGTTTTAATTTTCCTGTAATAATATCTGGCAAACTGTCGACAAGTAGCTCTGACCCTAATTGAGATAACATATCATGTAGCTGGCTACTATTTTCGGTTCCAGAAAGTTCAATCGTATTTTGTGTATATATTGGTCCAGCATCCATTTTGGCAACAAGCTTGATCAGCGATATGCCAGTTTTTTCTTCCCCATTTAGGATCACGGACTCTATGGGCGATGAGCCGCGATAGTTTGGTAGCAACGATGGATGTAAATTGACAATGCCAAAAGGTTCAAAAAGATCTAAAATCTCTTTTGGTATAATTTTGCCATAACTAACGAGAATACCTATACGGTTGGGTGTATTTTTGATATCGCTAGCAATATCGCTTACATTTTCTGGCTGCCATATTGTTATATTGTGTCGAAGAGCGAGCAGTTTCACGGGGGATTGAGCGAGTTTTTTACCACGACCCTTTGCTGAATCTGGTTTTGTGACAACCGCAGCAATTTCATAACCACCATTTATTAAACGGTCTAGACTCTCGGCGCTGAAGCTTTCAGTCCCAAAGAATATTATTTTTTGCGATGACTTTTTCATAGTCCAAAGCTTTTAATTCGCCCTCTGTATTGAGCTGAAAAAAAGCATCCTCTCTGTTTTTTATATGATCGACAAACAATACGCCGTTTGTGTGATCTATTTCGTGCTGCAGGACACGTGCCAAAAAACCTTCGGCCTTGATACGGATTTCGTTGCCCTCAAGATCGAGTGCTTTTACTTTTACTTTTGAATAACGAGGCACTAGTCCGTAGATGTCTTTGACGCTCAGGCATCCTTCGTGGTCTGAGATAATTTCCCCCTCACATTTGATGATTTGTGGATTGAGTAGGATAGTAAACTCTCTGGAATTTTTGTTGTCAAAGTCGCTTCTGATGATCACGACACGCTTGAGGTGGTCAACCTGGACGGCCGCTAGAGCTGCACCAACTTCGTGAGGCCTGCTTTCCTCCCAGTCCAGAGTTGCCGCGATCATATCAGCTACTAGTTTTTTTGTTGATTCGCCGGATTTAACTTTTAGCGATTTTTGCCTGAGATGCGGGTTTGGTAGGGCAATAATATCTTCTTTTTTCATTACAGATATTATAACAGAACTATAGACTAGTAGGAACTGTACCACCAGAGAGGACAACGGCAGTATTCGACCCTTCGAGACGGTAGAACAGGCGATAACCGGCGCATGTGTGGTTGGCTGCCCAACATGCCGAGCCTGCAGCACTGTAGGCACGGTAGCCATAGTTGGCGACATTCATGGCGTTTCCATATTGGTTCTCGGATATAGAATTGGTGGTACCGGTGCTAGCCTGGGGATTGACTATTGCAGCAGTAGGTAGTCGTAGTATTACTGTAGGGAAGGTGGTGTCCATACCACCATAAAAAGGTGGGTTGGCCGCAAGATCAGGGGCGATAGTACCTTGTTTTGGGTAGCTGCCGTTTCCGGCGTAATATAATTCAATGGCTTTTTGGATAGAGTTGCTATCACTGATACGATCTGCGTTGCGAGCACGCTGCTGAATACCATTATAAGAAATTATTACTAGTGCTGCCAGAATGCCAATGAGTACTATTACTACTAATAGCTCGACAATAGTAAACCCCTTGTTACTATGGTATCTCATTTTCTAATTTTAGCATATGCACTATCAAAGAAGACTTATGGGGTCTAGTTCGACCTGCCATTTAGTGTCTGGTACAATTTTTGCAATCATCAGCAAGTCACCGCGCTGCGGGCTTTTGACGATAATTTGCCAACGATAGGTACCGTGGGCACGTTCGTAAAATGCAGGGCTTGGGCCTAGGATTTGGACAGATTTTGGGGCTTTGTTTTGGATCTGCGCCTTTAGATCGCGGGCTGCTTTGACGGCTCCGGCCTCTGTTTTGTAGACATTTGTTAGCTTTAGTAGGTGGGTGAATGGTGGAAAGCTATCGTTCTGGCGTTTGGCAACTGTGTATTGATAAAAATCATCGTAATTTCTGGACAAGGCAGATTGAATAGCTTGGCTATCGGGCTGAAAAGTTTGAACAACTATTTTACTCAGTTTTTCATCTCGACCAACACGGCCCATGACTTGCAGCAGCAGTTGGAAGACTCTTTCTTCGGCTGCAAAGTCTGGTAATATCAAGCCTCCGTCAGCTTGAACTACACCTACGACGGCCAAATTTGGCAAATCCAGGCCTTTTGCGACGACCTGAGTGCCAACAATAATATCAATCTTACCACTGTAAATTTCCTGATACATCTTGTCCAAGGTCTTGTCAGCCGTACTGTCGCCGTCAAAACGAGCAATCTTAGCATTAGGAAACAATTTAGCCACAGCATCAGCAATAGATTTTGTACCTATGCCTTTGTGAATGACACCAGTACGACCACAGTCGGGGCATGCGGTAGGAATATTTTCGCGAATTCCGCATATATGACATATCAGCTTGTGAATATCACCGTGCAGGACCATTGGAACAAAACAACGCTTGCAGATTGCAGTCCAACCACAGTTTTCGCATAGTGTTGTCGATGCCGAACCGCGTCGATTGTGAAATAGCAGGACTTGTTGCTTGTTTTTCAGCGTTTCTTCGATCACTTCTATCAGTCGGTTTGATATAAATGAATGTTTGGTGAAATTACCACGCTTGCGATTGTCGATCAGCTCGGTTTGTACGTCACCAATAGTCTTTGCTGAACTATCCAGCCGCACAATATTGCCGGATTTTTCGGCCATAAATCGATCGCTAACAGATGGCGTAGCGCTGCCCAGGACTAATATTGCGTCATGTTTGTTCGCCAGTATCCTAGCAGCGCGTGATGCTAGGTAGCGGGGTGCTTGTTCTTGTTTTAAGCTGGATTCGTGCGCTTCGTCTATGACAATCAGACCTATATTTGGCAGCGGCAAGAACAATGCCGAACGTGGGCCGATGACTAGTTGTGGTTTCTCGCTATTGAGCGCGCGCAGCCACACGATGTGACGCTCGGCTTCACCCATACCAGAGTGAGTCAGTAGAATATCGGGGAAGTGTTGCTGGAACTGAGCAACTAGCTGCGAAGTCAATGCTATTTCAGGTACTAAAACAATGACCGATTTATCCTCGGTGATCAGTGTTTTCTTCGCTAGCTCTATGTATACGGCAGTTTTGCCCGAACCTGTTATGCCTTGCAGTAAACTAGTCTTTTTGCGATTTTTTACGATGCTTTTTACTGCTTTATTTTGTTCGGTGTTTAGTTCTATAGTGTTTTTGTCGCGTGCGATATTAGTAGACTTTACACTGATAGCTCGACGTTTTTTTTGCAGGCCACGCGGCAGCAATGTTTGCCACACACTGGCGATTGGCGAACCGTAATATTCATGCAACCATTCGGCTAGATCTAGGATTTGCGAGGGTATAGGATTTTGTTCAACAACCTTTATAATCTCTTTGGTTTTAAAGTCTGGTTTAGATATTTTCTGGATAACAACACCAACAGATTCTCGTTTGCCTATTTCAACCAGCACTACCATACCTAGAGCTAGTTTGTCTGACGAGTGATACGTAAAAAAACCTTGGGTATGCGCACGGACGGTTGGGGCTACTAGGTAAAAATGCATATTAACATTATAATCTATCCATAATGTCTATGTATTTTAAAGATCGTGAAGCTGCAGGTATTGAGCTTGCGGAAAAACTAGCAGACTATAGGTATGAAAATACTATAGTTATAGCTTTGAGCAATGGTGGTGTTGCGGTCGCTGAGCCTATTGCAGCAAAGCTACATTGTTTTTTGACACTACTCCTACTGGAAGATATCAAAATACCTGGAGAGCCAGAACCTTTTGGTTCGGTCAATCAATATGGTAAATTCAGTCAAAACAGTTTCTATTCTGCAGGAGAGATAGAAGGTATGTATAGTGAGTTTCATGGAGTTTTTGAGCAGCAGCAGAGAGAAAATCTGTCGCACATGAACGCTCTGCTGGGCGACGGAGGTATATTGAACCCTCAGATGGTAAAAGATAGGGTTGTGATTTTGGTAACGGACGGTTTACTGAACGGTGCATCACTCGATGCAGCGACTGAATTTCTCAAACCAATCAGAACAAAAAAGATAATTGTAGTTGCCCCGCTGGCAACACGTATTGCAGCCGATAAGATGCATCTTGTTGGAGATGAAATCTACACCTTAGCAATCAACGATGACCTACTAGAGATAGATCACTATTTTGAGAATAATGATCTGCCTTCACGTGAGCAAACAATTGCGAAAATCAACCAAGCAATCCTCAGCTGGAAATAAATTCAAGCTTGTTTTTGTATTGAAAATAGCTTGCAGCACGTGTAGAATAAAAAGCAACACTAAGACAAATCTAAGGTTGATGGGAGATTATGTTAGACGTTTTTATTACTAGTAGAGTGCGCCGAAAAATTATTGTGGTATACGCAAAATACCCTGATTTTCGTACTCATGTACGCGGTCTAGCAAAGCTTATCAAAGAAGATCCAGGCAATATTCAGCGTGAGCTCAAGCGTCTGGAAAAAGTTGGTTTTTTGACTGCTGAAAAGCAAGGCAACACGAAAATATATTCGACAAACAAATCATTCTCGATTTTTAAAGAACTGCAAAGCATAGTGATCAAATCTCAACAAGCTCAAACAGCAAGAGGCAAGCGACCTGTGACGAACGAACCTTCTATGCAGTGATACAACTGACGTGAGCTACAATGTGAATAGTATTTTTGAAACACTTTTAAAAAAACGCGGATTGAAAACAAAGGCTCAAATAGAGTCTTTTTTGCATCCTAGCTACGACAGATTGAGTGATCCGATGTTGCTACCAGATGTAGAACAAGCTATCAAACGACTGAAAATTGCTCACAAAAAAAAGGAAAAGATTGTCATCTACGGCGACTATGATATCGATGGGCTGAGTGCGACAACACTTTTGTTTGATGCATTCAGGCAGTTTGGCCTAGATGTCTCGACTTTCATACCTAGTCGTTTTGACGAAGGGTATGGTCTCAGTAGTGATGCTATAGAAAAACTGAGTGGGGAAGGCGCGCAACTGATCGTGACAGTGGATTGTGGTAGTTTGAGTATTGATGAAATAGCGAACGCTAAAAAGCTCGGTGTAGATGTGATCGTGACTGATCATCATAATATAGGCGATGAATTGCCCGATGCAGTTGCGATTATTAATCCAAAAAGAACCGATCACAAATACCCATTCAAAGATTTTTCAGGCGTTGGTGTGGCATTTGGACTAGTGAGAGCTATGCAAAAACACATGAAAGGTCTGGAGGAGGGTCATGAAAAATGGCTACTGGATCTTGTGGCGCTGGGTACGATCTGCGACATCGTACCGCTAACTGGTGAGAACAGAGTACTGGCATATTGGGGTCTCAAAGTCATGAGCCAAACGAGACGGCCGGGGATCAAGGCTTTGATGGCGGTAGCAAAAATCGATCCATCTCATATCACTGCGCGTAGTCTTGGTTTTGGTCTCGGTCCCAGACTCAATGCTAGTGGTCGACTGGAAACTGCTCAGGTCAGTTTAGATCTACTCACGGCAGACGAAAATTCCAAAGCTCTAGAGCTCGCACAAGAGCTTGATGGCATGAACCAAATGCGTCGCAAAGAACAAAACAGGATTGTTCAAGAAGCTGGACAACTGATCGGCCAGTATGAAAAAGACCATGTGCTAGTACTGAGTAGTACTAGCTGGAACCACGGTATAGTTGGTATTGTTGCTGCGAAAATAGTTGAGTCTCATCACAAACCTACCTTTGTACTACAAGAACTTGGCGATGAAACCAAAGGTTCGGCACGTAGTTTTGGCGATTTTTCCGTGGGTGAAGCTATCCGTTTTAGTCAAAAGCATATTATTAAAGGTGGCGGGCATCATCTCGCGGCAGGAGTAACACTACACACAACACATATTGAAAAATTTCGTGTGTCGGTGAACGAGTATTACAAAAGTCTGGAATTGTCAGATCAAAAAACACACTTGCGACCAAAAGCAGAGGTGACAATAGGTAGTTTTGAGAATATAGACGAAGAATTGGTGATGCATATTAATCAACTAGAACCTTTTGGCGATGGAAATGCTCAGCCAGTATTTTCGATAGAGCAGTTGGTTGTTGTTGACATCAGAACTATGGGCGACCAAAAACAGCATGTGAAACTAACTCTTCGGGATGGATCTGGTCGTACGATGCAATTTTTGGCATTTAATGCACCTAGGCATTTTTTCGTACAACCGCGTGATACTGTGAATGTATGGTGTACATTTGATATGAATGAATGGATGGGTCGGCGTAGTGTTGAGGGTAGACTGTTAGAAGTTGCGTGATCTTCTCTGTTGTGATAGAGTAGTTATCTATATGGTACAAGTTACAAGAAAAGATGAGAACGAGGCTAACGAAAACATCATTCGTCGGTTTAACCGCAAGGTGTTGCAAAGTGGCGTATTGGCTGTTGCCAAAAACAATCAGCGTTTTAGCAAACCTATCAGCAAAACTGAACGTCGTAAAAAAGCTATTATACGTAAAGAACGTCGAGCAGAAAAAGCTCTCAGTATTCGTCTAGGCAAAAAATGAGTCTAAAAACACGGCTTCAAGATGATCTCAAGTCGGCTATGTTGGCTAGAGATAGTTTTTTGACGGATACACTCAAAGGCTTAAAAAGTGCGATTTTAAACCAAGAAATTGCAGAAGGCAAAAGAGAAGAAGGTTTGGGTGATGGTGAAATCGAAAGTTTGTTTGCAAAGGAAGTAAAAAAACGTGACGAAGCTGCCAATCTTTACGATCAGGGCGGTAACAGTGAAATGGCTAAAAAAGAACGAGCCGAAAAAGAGATTATTGCAAAATATCTTCCAGAACAGCTGAGCGAAGAGGATATCAAAAAGCTTGTTGAACAAGCTATAGAAACAACTAGTGCAACAGAGCCAAAAGATATGGGTAAGGTCATTGGTTTTGTCAAAGGTAAAGCTGGCAATAGTGCAGATGGTGCGGTGGTAGCAAAGATTGCAAAAGAGTTGCTGCAGGACTAATTCATCATTTATTTCAGTAAGCCGCAGGTGTTTAGTACAATAGCTGTATGATTTTATTTTTTGGCCCTCCAGGTTCTGGCAAAAGTGTACAAGGCAAAATGCTGGCAGACAGCCGTGGCTGGAAATGGGTTTCTGTAGGGCAACTACTGAGGGAAAGTAACGACCCGGAGATCCTAAAAACTATCAATGCTGGAAAGCTTGTTGATTATAGAAAGAGTAGTCAGATAGTTGCTGATGCGATGAAACGCTACAAAGATTTAGACCATGTGATTCTCGATGGGTATCCTCGAGAGATTGAACAGGCTAGATGGCTAGTCGAAAACACCCCTTTGCACGAAAAAAATATCGCACTCATCATTATTTTAGATGTAGAGCACGATGAGCTACTCAAACGTCTCGATATTCGAGCTCGCAATGATGATGAACCTGAAGCTATAAAAAAACGACTCGAAGTTTTTGTGCGGGATACTATGCCGATAGTTGATTATTACAAATCAGTAGGTGTTCCAGCGGTGCATATCGATGGCAGCGGAACTATGGATCAGGTGCATGACCGTATAAATGGCGCACTACAAGGTAGAATCACATAATGTATACCAGGGTAAAAACAGCAGCAGAGATAGAAAATCTACGTAAAAGCGGGCGTATTTTAGCCGAAATATTGCAGGGTGTTCGTGAGCTCGCAAAACCAGGCAAGACAGGTTTTGATATCAATGCATTTGTTGCAAGTGAGGCAGAAGGCGTCAATGCTGTGTGTGCGTTTGCTGGCTACAACGGGTTTCCAGGCAATATCTGTATATCGGCAAATGACGAAGTGGTACATGGTATTCCTACAGAAAGACCTTTTAAGAAAGGTGATGTGATTACTTTTGATTTTGGGATTAGCTACGGCGGTATGATCACTGATTCGGCCTTTACGATGGTGATTGGTGAAGAGCCAAGAGGCGACAAAAAAAGGTTGATTGAGAACACCGAAGCTGCGCTATATAGGGGGCTTGAAGAAATTGAGTCAGGGATTCGTATCGGAGATATAGGTTCAGCAATAGGTACCGTTCTCGGCGAAGCAAACCTTGGGATTGTACGGGATCTTGTGGGTCACGGCGTTGGTCATCAAGTGCATGAGCAGCCAGATATCCCGAACTATGGTCGTTCTGGCAGAGGTGACAAACTAAAAAAACACATGAGTCTGGCAATAGAGCCAATTGCAACACTAGGTGACCATCAGATAAAAGTAGACGACGATGGGTGGACGATACGAACAGTTGATGGTTCGTTAGCTGCACAGTTTGAGCATACTATTTTGGTACTCGACGACGGCTGTGAAATTCTGACAGCACTCTAGATTTTGCACATTCTATCCGTAAGCGGTATAATGAGCGCAATATGCAAGAACTTTCGAGATACGCCGTTGGTCTAGATATCGGTACCACTACTGTGCGCTGCGTGGTTGGTCATCGTGATGAGGGTGCTGCTCACCCAACTATTATTGGGGTTGGAGAAGCTCCAAATATGGGTATGAGAAAAGGAGTTGTGGTAAATCTTGTTACTACTGCTCAAGCTGTTGATAAAGCGCTCGAAGAGGCAGAGCGCGTATCTGGTCACCAGGTAGAGGGTGCCACTGTCAGTATTAACGGAAATCATATACTAGGCATGAGTTCAAAAGGTGTTGTTGCTGTGAGTAATCGCAATCATGAGATTAGTGAAGAAGATCTAGCACGAGCCGAAGAAGCCGCAACTGTTGTGCAGCTACCTGCAAATAGGGAGATCTTAGAGGTAACTCCACGTAGCTTTTCTCTAGATGACCAAGACAATATCCGAGATCCTATCGGTATGAATGGAGTGCGGCTAGAGGTAGATGCCTATGTGATTACTGCATTGTCACCAAATCTTAGAAATGTATTAAAAGTCGCCGATATGACAAAAACAAGTGTGCATCATAGCGTTCCTTCTGGTTTAGCAGCAGCACACGCGGTGCTAAGTGACACGCAAAAAGAAAATGGCGTTTTGTTGGTTGATATTGGTGGAACAACGACAAATTTGGCTGTGTATGACGAAGGAGATTTGCAGCATGTGGCCGTTCTGTCTGTTGGGGGAGCAAATATAACCAATGATTTGGCAGTTGGGCTTAAGGTAGATCTCGATATTGCTGAAAAAGTAAAGATCGAACATGCAGTTGCAGTGAGTGATATTAGAAAAGCAAAAGACAAGAAAATATCGCTCAAGGTTGATGCTCGTACATATGAATTTGAAACAGAAACAATAGACGATGTTGTTGAGGCTCGGCTGGAGGAAATTTTTGAAGCTGTCAACGACGAGCTCAAACAGATTGGGCGCCAGGCTAACTTACCTGGAGGGGTGATTCTAACAGGAGGAACAGCTCAGTTAAAAGGTATAGATCTATACGCCAAAGAAGCTCTGCAGCTAGCTGTGAATATAGGCTCGGCACAAGGTTTCGGCGGTGTTGCTGAAAATATTACGAAGCCGCAATACGCAACGGTTGCAGGACTGATGCTAATAGACCTCGAAGATATGCAAAAAAATAGAGGCCATGATCGTCAAGAGAGTGTTGGTTTCTCAGTTTCTCATCTGACAGGATCTCTCAAAGGTCTCTTGGGTAAATTTCGTAGTTAAACGACTATTTGATAGATACCAGTCAGCCGTGTATACTGGGTGTATAACAGATATGACAAAAAGTATATTGAAGGAAACGGGGAACAATATCTATGCCTGAAATTAAACCAAGCGACATCCAGACTTTTGCGAATATTAAAGTTATTGGTGTTGGTGGAGCAGGAGGCTCTGCGATCAATCGTATGAAAGAGGCGGGACTGCACAGTGTGCAATTTGTCGCGATTAATACTGATGCCCAAGCACTTCACAACTCAAAAGCTGACGTCAAACTACATATTGGAAAAGATACTACTCGTGGGCTAGGTGCTGGTGCTGATCCAAAAGCTGGACAAGCTGCAGCAGAAGAATCTCGCGAAGATATCAAACAAGCGCTCGAAGGTGCTGACCTAGTATTTGTGACTATTGGTGCTGGTGGTGGTACTGGTTCCGGTGCAGGTCATATCGTTGCGGAAATTGCTAGGGAAATGGGTATTTTGGTTGTCGGTGTTGCGACAAAACCATTTAGTTTCGAAGGTCAAAAGCGCTCACAGAATGCCGAATGGGCGATTGCGAACCTGGGTCGCAAAGTAGATACTATGATCACTATTCCAAACGATCGATTATTACAGACTATTGATCGTCGAACACCGTTATTAGAAACATTTAAGATTGCCGATGACGTCTTGCGCCAAGGTGTGCAAGGTATATCTGAGCTGATCACTGAACACGGTCTGATTAACCTAGACTTTGCCGATGTAAAAGCAATCGTTAGTAATGCAGGTTCAGCATTGATGGGTATCGGTCGTGCTAGTGGAGATGATCGTGCGGCTCAAGCTGCCCAACAAGCTATTGAATCACCTCTAATAGAAGTCAGTATCGATGGCGCGCGTGGGGTGTTATTCAATGTAACTGGTGGTTACGATATGAGCATGAGTGAAATTCAAGAGGCAGCAGAGCTCATCACGAGTGCGGTTTCTCCAGATGCAAATATCATATTTGGTGCAACTTTGAAGCCTGAAATGGAAGACGAACTGATTATCACAGTTATTGCTACAGGTTTTGACGCAGCGTTCTTTCACGAGCAAGAAACACCGCCTTTACCAGAAAATCCAATCTCAACAAGAACTCCTATCGAGAAAAAATCGGAAGAACCAAGTGTTTCGGTCGCTGAAGAAGAGTTGGCAAAAATCGATATGAATCTCGATCAAAAAGAAGATGTTGCAAAGACATTTAGTAGTGAAGAAGACAAGAATATCTGGCACTATGATGAAGAAGAATCTGATACTCCTGCGTTTTTGAGACGACGAAAAAAGAACAAAAAGTCTGACGAAAAAGACAAATAAGATATGAAGTGTCCACACTGCAATAACCAAGACTCAAAGGTTATAGAATCTCGTGATGCGAGTGAAAGTGGCGCAATACGTCGCCGTCGTGAGTGTTTAAAATGTGGCCATAGGTATACTACATACGAGCGGGTCGAAAGACCTAACCTTGCGGTTGTTAAAAAAGACGGAGCGCGTGAACTTTTCGATCGCAATAAGCTATTTGCTGCAATACATCGTTCTGTGGGCAAGTTTCTCTCGTCTGACATGGAGGTTGAGTCGATTGTCTCAAAAGTTGAGAATGAGCTTTATTCACAAGGCGATACAGAACTACCCTCAAAAGCTATTGGTGATCTTGTACTCAAGGAGCTTGGAGATCGCAATCAAGTCGCCTATGTGCGTTTTGCCAGTGTATACCAGGAGTTCAAGACAGTAGATGAGTTTGCTCAAACACTGGAGAGGCTAAACAAAAAATAATGAAAGCATATATTGCGTACAAAGAGCAGAGTGATCACGCACGAGCGGTGACGGAATTTTTGCGCGATTTTGAAAGGCGTACAGGTAAAAAAGTTGAGTTGATCAACCCGGAAACGCCAAGTGGTTCCGGCTTTTGTGAAACATATGACATTGTGGAGTATCCAACAGTTGTCGCAGTTGATGACAATGGAGCTTTACTCAACCAGTGGCGTGGATTACCGTTGCCTTTAATAGATGAGGTAAGTTATTATGCTAACTAACATGCATCTCAATATATTTCGCAGGTATGACCCAAAGATCTTGAAACCACGTTATATTATCATCGTGATATTTTCTATATTAGCCACTTTCGCAGCATTTCAGCTATCGGTTGATAAGATCCATCTGGCTGAAAATCCAGATACAAAACTAGGCTGCAGTATCAACGTAGTGCTCAACTGTGCTTCTGTTATGAAAACACCTCAGGCTGACCTATTCGGATTTCCGAACAGTTATCTCGGTATGATGGGCTATCCAGTATTTTTGTTTTTTGCTCTTAGTGCTCTAATGGGGGTCAAATATAACAAGCGTATTTTGCGACTACTAATGTTTGGTATTGCAGTGGCATTTGTATTTGCTCTCTGGCTGTTTTATGAAAGTATGTATATTATCGAGATTCTGTGTCCATGGTGTATGTTGACTACAACCTCGACTGCCTTTATTTTTGCGGCTTTACTGCATATTTCGCTGAGGGAAAATATATTCAATTTCAGCAAACGACGCTATGAGACTGTCGGCAAATGGCTCAACGAAAGTTATGACAAACTATTCTTTATTAGTTTGTTGGTGATCATGATTGCGCTAGTGGTAGGAAAATTTGGGGACGCTCTAATTAGTTAATAGGAGGTGTATTATGTCAGATTTTATCATTCGGTACATTGTGGCAGGGGCACTATTTGCTATTATCGACGGTATTTGGCTGTCATTTGTAGCTAACAAACTATATCGTTCTCAGTTGGGCCCATTGCTGCTAGATAAACCTAATCTACCTGCAGCAATCGTGTTCTATTTGGTATTTTTGGTAGGTTTAGTCGTGTTTGTAATCAACCCCGCTATGCAGTCAAACGACTGGAAAGTAGCACTGGGTTTGGGTGCGCTGTTTGGCTTTGTTACATATGCGACGTATGATTTGACAAACTTGGCTACGCTAAAGGGTTATCCGCTGACTATTACAATTGTTGATTTGATATGGGGTACGGTACTAACTGCCAGCGTTTCTGTTGCCGCGTTTTTCATATTGCAGAGGATATCCGGCTAAAGTGCCTGCGCTGATTTTTGCATCGATAGCTTTGGCCTATATCTGTGTAGCCTTTGTGACGTTGGTTGAGTTTGGCAAGCTAGATTATGTATTGTCGTCTCTAGCTGTATGTCTATTGGCAGCTGTAGTATTTTTGAGCTTTGTGTTTATACTTGCACAGCGTATAAAACGTTACGATATCATAGATGCAGCGTGGGGTCCGACATTTATAGTTGTCTGTCTGGCTAGCTATTTCATTTACTATAGCGAGTTTGCTCTGAACCTTTGTCTGATGGTTATTGGTATGGTTACGGTGTGGGGTTTGCGGCTGGCATGGCACATTGGCAAGCGAAAAGTCGGCAGTAAGATCGAGGATGCTCGCTATGTTGAGCTGCGGCGAAATTGGAAAGGGAATTTGGCTGTTAATATGTATTTTCGGGTATATATGGTGCAGGCGATACTAGCGACAATCATATGTATACCGGTGATACACATCAACTTGTTTGATGGCGGTCAGTGGACGACTTTTGCGTTGGTTGGTTTGATGATTTGGCTCGCAGGGTTTATCATAGAGGTTATCAGTGATCGTCAGCTAAAGATGTTCTTGGCAGACAAAAATAACAAAGGTAAAATCATGCAATCTGGATTGTGGCGATACAGTCGACATCCAAATTATTTCGGTGAAATCACTCAGTGGTGGGGTATTGGTATCATTGCAATGGGTGTGATGCCATGGTGGGTTGGATTGATAGGTCCGCTGACTATTTCGTTTTTGATTTTGTATGTATCAGGCGTGCCACCTACCGAAAAACGGTTCGAAGGACGAGCAGGTTGGAGCGAATACAAGGCAAAAACTAGCGTACTAGTTCCATTACCAGTTAAAAAGGTGTAGAATATAAACATATCCGCTAGAGTGGCTATCAACCACGAGGATCGGGAAGAAAGATTGTACAAATTTATTAGAACCCGACGGAATTGACCCGTTAGATCAAACGAATCAAGCGCTAAAAGAATCATTTCTTTTGGAAGTCAGATGGTACCGTCCGCCAACCGGCGGATTCTGACAGACAAAAGAGATGGTTTTTTGTTTTTAGAAAGGAACATATGAAAAGAATATTAGTTTACGGAGATTCAAACACCTGGGGTTCGACTGCGGATGATACGCGTATTGCTGATGCTGATCAATGGACTAATATATTGCAAGAAAAGCTAGGTAGTGATTACAAGATTATTCAAAATGGAGTTTGCGGTAGAAGTGCTGGTGACTACGAGACTACGGACAAGACTCATTACAACGGCCAAGCCCCGTTTGAGGTTATTTTAAGAGCTGCTGCGCCCGTTGACTACATATTCATTTTGCTCGGGACAAATGATATCAAGGCACGGTATAACAAAAGTGCTAGTGAAATTTTAGAAAATATTCGCTGGTACGAAAAGTGGGTGGATGAAGCAGTTGCAAGCCCGAGGCGTTTTGAGAATAAAACACCAAAGCCCGTGTTTGTATATATTGTTCCAGCAAAAATTGTTGTTGGCAAAAACCCATATGGCACAGAGTACGAAGAGTCTCTTCGCCAAGAGCTAGCTGAACTGATGGTTAGTGATTTAGATAAAACTATCGTACTAGGTGAAATCGAAATGAGTGAAGATGGCGTACATTATTCAATTGAAGGCCATCTTCAGGCTGCAGAAAAAGTATATGAAGCATGCAGGGGGCTAGGAATATGAAGTTTAAAGCAAACACCAGACGCAAAGCAATCGAATACGAAAAAGATCTTGTAAAGCAGTGGAAGAAAAACAAGACTTTTGAAAAATCTGTCGAAAATCGCTCTGCTGATAATGCCTACGTGTTTTATGACGGCCCGCCGTTTATCACGGGCTTGCCTCATCACGGTACTTTGCTGATTTCTACTATCAAAGACACAGTTGCTCGTTACCAAACTATGCGCGGCAAACGTGTTGAGCGAACTTGGGGCTGGGACTGTCATGGCTTGCCAGCAGAGGTTTATGTTGAAAAGAAGCTAAACATCAAAGACAAGAGTGAGATTGGCACAAAAATTAGCATTCATGACTATGTACGTGAATGTCGCGAGGCAATGGTACAGGGCGGCAACGAATGGGAAGACGTGATCGACCGTGTTGGGCGCTGGGTAGAGTTTCAGGGTGCCTATAAGACTATGGACAAAGAGTACATGGAATCTATTTGGTGGGCATTTACGACCTTGTACAACAAAGGCAAGATATTTGAGGGCGAAAAGGTGCTGATGTATTGTGTGCATGACGGAACTCCTATCAGCAAGTCTGAAGTTGCCATGGAAAACAGCTACAAAGAGGTGACAGATCCTAGTTTGTATACATATTTCAAACTAGTCGATGAAGATTTGAGCCTACTAGCCTGGACAACAACACCGTGGACGTTGCCTGCCAACGTTGCCCTGGCGGTTAATCCTGGTTTAACCTACGCTGTCGTTGAATATGACGGCAAAAAAGTTGTTGTTGCTAAAGATCTTGTTAAAAATGTATTCACCGACGAAAAACATCAACCACTAGACTACAAAATAGTAGATGAAATTGCTGGCAAATGGTTGGTTGGCAAAAAATACGAGCCACTTTTTGAAAATCACGGTCCGCATGCTCATGCCGTACAAGCTGCGGAATTTGTTTCCAGTGAGAGCGGTACAGGAATCGTTCATATTGCGCCGGCATATGGTGAAGACGACTTTAATTTGGCGCAAACTAATAATTTACCAGTCGTTCATGTTGTTGACGAGAACGGAAACTATGCATCTGGTCGTTGGCTAGGTAAAAACATTTGGGAGACCAACAAAGAAATCGCCAAAACGTTACTCGCTGAAAATGTGGCGATGAAAATTGACTATATCAGGCACGAATATCCGCATTGTCACCGCTGTGGTCACAAATTAATCTACAAGGCACACTCTAGCTGGTTCATGGACATTCAGGATCAAAAATCTGACATGCAAAAGGTGAATGACAGCACCAGCTGGGTGCCGAAAGCACTAAAAGAAAAGCGATTCCGAAACGTAATCGAGAGTGCGCCGGATTGGAACTTGTCCCGTGATCGTTTTTGGGCGACTCCAATCCCAGTTTGGAAGGGGCGTAAGAGTGACGGCACGGAAGTTATAAAA
Organism: uncultured Candidatus Saccharibacteria bacterium; assembly: GCA_964348695.1. GTDB lineage: Bacteria > Patescibacteriota > Saccharimonadia > Saccharimonadales > Saccharimonadaceae > JACPYF01. Next base: position 27,925 of record CAYGDI010000001.1, read on the forward strand.
GCTTTTGCATCGTATAAAGAATTTGAAGAATTTACAGGCAAAAAATTAGATGATTATCACTTGCCAATGGTCATGGACATTACATTTGAGCTCGATGGTGCTCAGATGTCACATATTGGTAAAGTTATCGACTGTTGGTTCGAGTCTGGCAGCATGCCATTTGCCCAATTTCACTACCCGTTCGAAAACAAAGAGAAATTCGAGACGAATTTTCCGGCAGATTTCATCACAGAAGGCGTCGATCAGACTCGTGGCTGGTTCTATAGTCTAACTGCCGTCAATGTCGCGCTATTTGGGCAATCGCCTTACAAAAACTTGATTTGCGCAGGTTTTTTGAATGCCGCTGACGGTAAAAAAATTAGTAAGAAACTAAAAAATTACACCGATCCAACGGAGCTCATGGATGAAACTAGTGCGGACGCTCTGCGTTTGTTCTTTTTGAATTCACCACTAGTCAGTGGTGAAGACGCAAACCTCGCAGACAAGGACGTCAAAGACGTTGCTCGCAAGCTATCTATGGTTTGGAATATGTATGATTTCTTTACAATGTACGCCAGTGTTGATGGCTGGGAATTTGACGGTGATTTGAGTGAGCCAAAAAATCTATCAAACCCGCTAGACCAATGGATTGTCAGTCGTGTACATCAATTGCTAGCCGAAGTCGGTGAAAATATCGATGAATATAAACTGCAAGAAGCAGTAAAACCAATCTTGCCGTTTATCGATGATGCTAGTAACTGGTATGTACGTAGAAGTCGTCGTCGTTTCTGGAAATCTGGTGACGACAGTGACAAAAATGATGCGTATCGAACTTTGCATTACGTTCTGACGCTACTATCGCAGATAATGGCTCCGTTTACCCCGTTCTTGAGTGAAGAATTGTACCAGAAATTAACTGGTGGCGAGAGTGTGCATCTGCTAGATTGGCCAAAAGAAGGTAAGGTTGATAAAAAAGTACTCAGCGACATGCAGTTTACTCGAAAAGTTATCGAATATGGCCTGATGTTACGAATGCAAAAAGATGAAACTAAGGGCGAAGAGCAAAGGAAAGTTCGCCAGCCTCTTGCGAGTCTATCATATGCTGGAACTAAACTAGGCGAGTATCATGAGACTATTATTCAAGGTGAGGTAAATGTTAAAAAGGTAGAGTTTGATGATAGAGATGAAGATTTTTGGGTAGAAATAGAAAAGAAACTGACACCAGAACTAAAACGCGAAGGTCTAATGCGTGAGGTTATTCGTTTTGTACAGAGCGGACGTAAAAAAGCTGGTCTAAACGTTGATGATCGGATAAAACTCGGTCTCAAAACCAGTGGTGAGTTGCAAGATGCTATCGACGAGCATCAAAGTACAATAAAAGATGAAACATTGGCAGTTTCGTTAGATGACAATGAATATTCATATAGCGAAACCGTAAAAATTGACGGACATGAACTAACAATTTCGTTGGAGGTAGCAAAATGAATGAACCACGTGTAGGAGTGGGAGTTTTTATATTCAAAAATGGTAAGTTTTTAGTAGGGCATCGCAAAGGTTCGCACGGTGCGGGAACCTGGGCATTGCCCGGAGGTCATCTTGATTTTGGCGAAAGTTTTGAAGAGACTTCGATACGAGAGGTAGAAGAAGAAAATGGTCTACAGATAGAAAATGTACAGTTCGGTGCAGTCACAAACGATATTTTCGAGGCTGATCAGAAACACTATGTGACTATCTGGACAACAAGTCGCTGGAAGTCGGGTGAGCCAGAAATTCTGGAACCACATAAATGTCTAGAGTGGCGTTGGGTAGATTTTGATACATTACCGGAGCCTTTTTTTGGGGGTTGGAAACAGCTTTTTGAGAGCCAATTTTTTGAAGATATCAAGAAAAAACTAGCAGAATAGTAGTTTGTTTTCACTAGGTAGTGAGCTATAATACTTAAGTTGCTTGTCAATCGAATACGGCTCCTGCCGTGTTCTTTATATGAGGAGAACCTCATCACATGAAAATACTACGAACGTTGGGCTTGGCTGTCGTGTTGACAGCTTTGCTGTCGCTCATTGGTGCTTCGTCGGCACTAGCTTTTACGCAGCTGGCCGATGATGCGACTACGGGTCAACCAGGAGAGACTGTTTCAGTCAACATTCTGCTCAACGACCCCGACTACATTCCGGACTACGACGGTCAAGGTAATCCCAACTTGATTATCGTGGGCTCAAGCTGTTTTTGGAGTGGTAGTGGAGGGGTTGTGTCGTACACCGCCGGTCTAAGTGACGGTGATGTCAGCTCGTGCACTTCACAGGTTGTCAATGTGACGAACGGCGATTTTGGTATCGAAACACTGGTTGTTACAACAGTTGTGATCGATACAGTCGACCCAATCGTGCAGATCAATACCCCGTCTGACGGAGATGTAATTTCAACGGACACTGCAGTATTGAGCTACACCGCCACTGACGATTCTGGTGTGACACCAGTTTGTGACAGAGCCAACGGCGAGACCATCAATCTCGACGAAGGTCTCAACACGATCACCGTGACATGTACCGATGCAGCCGGCAATGAGGGTTCTGCTTCGGTTGATGTGACATACACTCCGCCGTCAGATACCACTGCACCAGTCATCACAATCGATTCGCCAGCTGATGGATCGACGGTATCGACAAACACGGTTGCTCTCAACTACACAGTGAACGACAATGAAGATCCGTCACCAATCTGTACTCCTGAGAGCGGGCCTGACGTTGTACTGAACCCAGGACTGAACACGATCACGGTGACTTGTACGGATGCGTCCAATAACCAAAGTTCTGTTTCGGTCGATGTCACCTACACGACAGCTCCGGTTGAGATCTTTGTGAGTGACGCAACAGCACATGAGCTGGATACTGGCCAGGGGTTGGTGACGGCTGATTTCCAGGTCACTCTGTCGAGATCAACCGACGTACCGATCTACGTGAGTTACTTGACGATTCCATGGACTGCGAATCTGAGTGACTTTGTGATGACGGCCGGCACGCTGACTATTCCAGCTGGACAAACAACTGGACAAATCAGTGTGACCATCAAGGCTGATAACAAAAAAGAAGCGACTGAGATTTTCAAGCTTCTGTATTTCAGCTGTGACTCAGACCAGGCACAGATCGCAGATCCGGTTCTGCCAGGACTCAACGCTGGCGTTGCAACAGCAACGATCACTGATGACGACTTGGTCGTTAGACGCTGAGTGCTCTTCAAGCACAAGCAGTACACCACCTCTCAAGGCAAGGACGCCAAGAGAGGTTTTTTATTTGGTATAATAAAGGCTATGGCACAGTTTAGTTTTGATATTGTTAGTGAATATGACAAGGCAGAAATGAATAATGTTTTCATGCAGTCTGAGCGTGAAATAGGCAATAGATATGATTTTAAGGGTACTCCTGCGACTCTCGAATGGTTGGGAGACAAGATCGGGTTAAAAGTCACTGGTGCAGGCGAGTGGCAGATCGAGGCAGTGCTAGATATTGTTCGCAAAAAACTGGCTGCGCGTGATCAAAGCTCAAAGGTATTGGATCTCAGCAAACCTGTCAACGAGAGTAACATGAAGGCGACCAAAGAAGTCCCTTTTAAAGAAGGCCTAGATCAAGAAAAGGCAAAGAAGATTACCAAGCTATTAAAAGAGAAGTTTCCGAAAGTGAAGACTCAGATTCAGGGTGAAGCAGTACGCGTAACTAGTGGCAGTAAAGATGATTTGCAGGCAGTTATGCAACTGATTCGTGCACAAGATTTCGACTTTGTTACTAGCTTTACTAACTATCGCTAAAAATTACTACAACAATCTATTGCAATCATAACCATAACGTATTTTAATAAAGTTGTAATGTACGCAAAAACACAAAAAATAGTGGAGTGTTATTGATGTCTGGGCGGGGTGAATTGTGGACTCCGCAAAAACAAGAATCTTTTGGTGACCGGCGGCGGAACACGCCTGTTGATGATCGCGGTATTGTCGAGGTGGACAGGTTGTTGCTAACGGTCAAAGGTAGAATGAGTCCTGATGACCTATTTTTACCAGACGAAGGTACTAATGTTCATCATTTTTACTATCCAAGAGCACGCTATAGTAGTGATCTTGAGTCTGAGTTTCGAGAATTACCACCGAATAAAGGACGACTACCTCGTGGGTTTCACAAAAAGCTTCATGACCTGATGTCGCCACCACTCATACCAGATGATGAAGTGATGAGGCAGTTTTGTGAATCATGGGCGATCGCAGAATCTTTGCTGCGTGCTGCTAGGCAGATAAAGAGACAAGAAAAGAAATCTAACAAAATGGTTGACTACGCCTTTAGTAGGCTTGATCAAGGTACGATTGCAGAGGCTGTAGTCGAAGATGTTTTTGATCGTCATTTTGCAAAAAACCGTGGCAGCGAGGCTTGGTTTGGCAAGAAGCTTGAAACCCTGGCAAATATGCAAGTTACATTCACAGAACTTCCTCTAGAGCATCTGGGCGGCAAGGTTTCTGCTGATACTATACTGATATTAGGTGGAACGATGCTGGGTGGGTCGAATAACCTCACACGTAGAATGATGAACATTGAGGCGCCGATAGGGCTTGCGGCGTAGTTTGCTACAATAGTGATATGAAAGTTAAAACACAAAAAATCGGGTGAGGTCTTTTTTGGGATCTAGTCATACAAACAAGGCGATATTCGCAGCAGGATGTTTTTGGGGTGTGCAAGCATATTTTGACCAAATCCCTGGGCTAATTAGTACGAGAGTCGGCTATATCGGCGGCTCGACCCCACATCCAACATACGAAGATGTTTGCAGTAGTAATACTGGGCATGCTGAAGCTATTGAGATTGCATTTGATCCTAAAAAAATAAATTTTGAAACATTGGTGAGGCATTTTTTTCGTATGCATGATCCTACTCAGCTCAATCAACAAGGTCCAGATGTTGGAGATCAGTATCGCAGCGCAATATTTTATTTTGATGATCAACAAAAGACCGTAGCAGAAAATATTGTGGCGGAGCTGTCCTCGCAGTTTCAAAAACCAATCGTAACCGAAATAAGCCCTGCGCAAGAATTTTATGAGGCCGAGGAATATCATCAAAAATACACAGAAAAAACTGGTGTCGGTATGTGCCATATACCATACAAGGCCATATAGGATTTATTACTAAGATATGGATGTACCAACCGACCAACAATTTGACCAACTCATTAGTCGAGCCATGGATGAGCTGCCAAAACGTGATATCGAGAATCTACAAAATGTTGTGATCACGTATGAAGATGAGCCCAATCAGCATCAAATAGAAAAACTACGTCTCAGACACGATAGTCTACTTTTGGGACTATACGAAGGTATTCCATTAACAAAGAGGGGTATGGCGTATAATCTAGTGCTTCCAGACAAGATAACATTGTTCAAATTGCCCATTGTGCAGTATTCTAAGCAAACGGGCGTAGAATTGTATGAGCAAATCAAACATACATTATGGCATGAGATCGCACACTATTATGGGCTCAATCATACAGATATTGGTCAAAAGGACGGTCGCTATAGAGAAAAAGATTCGAACTAGTCAAAGATGGTTGGATCTTGCAAGATTAGTACAACAAATAGTGCTATCAGTGCGAAAAAGAATATAGCCAAAATAATTCCTAGATAGTTGAGCCAGTGGATAGGAGGTTTTTGGATATTTTGATCATGACTTATCTGTAGTTGTCGATATAATCGTGATTCGCCGATCAGGCCATTTAGTATACCTATTACAGGTAGAATATTAGCCACAGTCCATACGCCAAACACTTCTCGTTTACGCCCGGCAACGAGTGTTTTGATGCGATCATGTGAACTTGTGATACCTTTTTGTTTTGCTGACTCGTCCATAATGACATAAGGCAGTAGGGCGTAACGGAATGCAGCGATGATGCCCGGGATTATCAACAGTAGCGTCCATCCGAATATTTTTAGTTGTGCCAGCAGTTCAGCTTGGAATAGTCGCCAAAATCTCTGAGATGTTGCCTCGATGCTCGCACTGAGAGTTGCGTGTCGCCCGGCGTCATTTTCTAGTGCCACATAGGCTAGCACGCCTCGAATATAAGTGCTGATAGCAAAAATTAACAAGACAAATACGATTGTTACGATAGCCATAAGGCTGAACATCGTCACAAAAAAGGTAAGAGTTGACTGATCTTTTGTAATAGCACCAAAAGATTTTTCTATTTCGGTCTGCGTCTCTTGTTCTACCTGTTTGCGATCATCTGTACTGCTTGCTTCCTGGGAAGTAAGATATTCTTCGAATGATGTATCAGAGTTACTAGGTGTGTCGCTAGGTATATACGACAAGAAAAAAGATATTGCGCTAATAACCAATAAACTTACTGCCCAGCCTCGGTTTTTTTCAAAGAACAGTCCGAGCTTCTCAAAACTGAGAGAAAATGGATTAGAAAGGTACGACGACGACTTTTTTACTGGTTGTTTTGGGTTTTTTGTGGATTGGACCATGATGATCATCTCCTGTGATTAGTATGATGACATTATTGTAGCATATCGTTACTGCAGTGCGACACTTTACATTACATGTGTACTCTGTTACAATTTACCCCTGAATCAATAAAATGTAACAAGGAAAAATCAATGACAAAAGCAGTCGTGCGAATCGGTGGCAAACAACATATTGTTGCCGAAAAAGAGACCCTCTTGGTGGACCGCCTCCAAGATGGAACAAAAGAGCTCACTTTGGACGCGCTACTGACATTTGATGGTAAAACCACTAGTGTCGGAACTCCAACTGTGAAGGGTGTGAAAGTCACCGCAAAAGTACTAGAAGCTGAAGTGAAAGGTGACAAGATACGTGTTATCCGCTTTAAGGCGAAGAAGCGTGTTCACAAGGAACAAGGGCATCGGCAAAAGTACAGCAAAATACAGATCACATCGATCAAATAATTTAAAAACACCCCAGATAGGGTGTTTTTAAATTGCAATAAACTTTTCACGCCACGTGGTATAATTGAGAGCATATAAAAGAGAGGTAAAGACAGACATATTTTATGACTAATCCAGTGATTATTGCCATAACAAATCAAAAAGGCGGTGTAGGCAAAACAACTACAGCGATCAATATTGCGTATTACCTCGCGAAAAAGGACAAAAAAACTTTACTGGTAGATCTTGACCCTCAGGGTAATGCAACTAGTGGTCTTGGTTTTGACAAAAGCAAAATCGACAAAAGTGTTATTGAGCTTTTGCGCGGTGAATCGACTATATCTGAGGTAGCAAAAAAAACAAAGCACAAAAATTTGTGGCTTGCCCCTACGACATCACACCTAGCGAATACGGAAGTGGAGTTGGCACAAGCGAATAATAAATTTGTTCGACTAAAACAAGCTCTACAGAGTGCCGATCAATATGATGTAGTGATTGTTGATAGTCCTCCGAGCTTGAGCCTACTAACGGTCAATGCATTGATAGCTGCGCGTTATGTTGTGTTGCCAGTCCAAGCAGAATTTTATGCGATGGAGGGGCTGAGTCAGCTTCTTGAGACAATGAAACTTGTACACAAAGGCCTCAATAAAGACTTAGAGCTTTTAGGCGTGCTTGTTACTATGCTCGACAGCCGTACGTCGCTATCTAAACAAGTTCACGATGAGATCAAGAAGCATTTTCCAGACAAGGTTTTTGAGACAACTATTCCGCGCAATATTCGTTTAGCAGAAGCTCCTAGTCACGGGTTACCGATAGGTGCATACGAGAGGTGGAGTAAAGGTGCGCGCTGCTATAAAGCTGTGACAAAAGAGATTATGCAAAGGGTAGGGTTGTAGGATATGGCACAAAAAAAAGGTCTCGGCCGAAGTTTCGATAGCCTACTACCGACAGAGCTGATCAATGAGACGCTTGATCCGACAGCAAGCGAAGATGAAAAAATTTCAGACCTGAGGCATATATCTCTCGGCAAAATAGTCCCAGACGAACAGCAACCAAGAAGGGGGTTTGATCACGATTCACTTGAAGATCTAGCTGCGTCTATAAAAGAGCATGGGGTGCTGCAGCCTATTGTTGTTGTTGCGAAGTCGGACACGTTTGTTATTGTTGCAGGTGAGAGACGATGGCGAGCTTCAAAAATAGCTGGTCTCAAATCTATTCCTGCCATAGTTCGTTCTCTGAGTGCTCAGCACAGACTAGAAGTAGCTTTGATTGAAAACTTGCAGCGGAGCGATCTCAATGCCTTAGAAACCGCTACCGCATATCTCAAATTGCGTGATCAATTCAATATGAAACTTGATGAAATTGCCGCACGTGTCGGAGGACGCTCTATAGCAGCGGTCAGTAATGCGCTGAGGCTCCTTAGATTGCCCGAGAATGCTAAACAAGCATTGATTAAAAAACAGATTACGGAAGGCCACGCGCGGCAGATTCTTGCTCTAGAGCATACAGCAGCGCAGAACGATCTGCTGATGCGTATTACAAAAGAAGGCTGGAGTGTCAGGAGGGCTGAGCAGTTTGTCATAGGCTACAAAAAAGGCCAAAGTGGCAACAAAAAAAGCTCTGCAGTGCGTTCTACTATGACTGAAACACCACTCACAAAACGTCTCGCCAAACATCTATCGACAGATGTAAAAGTACGCACTACAGCAAAAGGCGGTCAGTTGATTATCAACTACAAGACAGAAGAAGAGTTGCAACGTATCAGTAACGCTATCAAATAGTAGTTCTAAAAGAATCGAGCGTCTTCAAATGGAAACAGTAATATACCAACTGGCCCAATAACTTGCTCTAGCGGGATTGTACCTAATCCATTACGGGAGTCAAAAGAGTAGCTACCCTGGCGATGGTCCCCGGATACGAATATTTCGCCTGCTGGCACTCTCACGTCAACATCACCTGTGGTTGGGCTACCTTCTTTGTCCTCTGTGAGGTCATCAGGGTTGAAGCCCTTTGGCTGGCTAGCGTTGTAGACAGTGACATTGCCTCCTACAACACGAACTCTTTCACCAGGTAGCCCAATGACTCTTTTGACGATATATTCGTCTTTTTGCGCAAATTTAAGTGAAAATTCTGGGTTTTTGAATACAATGACTTGCCCTCGCTGTGGAGTATATTGCTTTCCCTGCATTGCTGCAAAGGTGACAGGGAGTTTGTTGACGATAAGTTTGTCTCCCGAAAAAAGAGTTTTTTCCATACTAGGCCCCTCAACATTAAAGCTTCGAAAGACAAAACTATTGATAAAAAGTACTCCAGCAATAACCAAAACAATGAACAGTACTAAGCTGAAGATATCTTTTATGATATGTGGTGTTTTTTCTGGTAACATCTTCTATATATCATACACTATATGAGCTATGCGGGCAGCATATCTGTTGTTGGTTTTTGTTAGCCAAAACGTGAGCACAATCTGGTATACTAGCCAGAGTAAATGAGTAAAAAACAGAATTCAATCGATGGATTTAGTCTGCGTCGTCGGGGCAATACTCGGGCGAGAGATCTTTCAGACGAACCGCTTCCAGAGCGTTTTTTAAAGGATCATTCAACAAAAAAAGACACACCTAGGACAACCCTAGGTGATGATTCAGCGCAGCCAAAGGAGGGTGGTTTGAAGCGGAGTGATATAGATGAATCGTTGAAAAAGTTTGAGGACAAGCCGTTTAAAAAGAAAAAGCGGATCAGCAAAAAAACTATTAAACGTTTTATTAAAGTTATTATCATCGTTGCTCTATTAGTGGGTGCGTTTTTAGCTGTTAAAACCTTTATTGCAGGTAGTAAGATCTTTGGCGGTAATCTTTTTGACGCACTTTCTAGTAGTCAGCCGCTCAAAGAAGATCAAAATGGGCGCAGTAATATATTAGTATTTGGCACAAGCGAAGATGATCCTCATAGTCATCAAGGTGCTGCTTTGACCGATTCGATTATGGTTGTCAGTATTGATCAAAACAAAAAAATTGCAGCTATGACCAGTGTGCCGAGAGATCTTTGGGTGCAGTTTGATGATGATTGTCAGTTTGGGTACCAGGGAAAGATCAATGTTGTTTATGAATGTGCTGATCCTGACAAAAAAGAAGGTGAGTATTCTGAAAAAGGCGCTCAGGCGCTACGAGAAAAAGTTGGTGAAGTGTATGGGCTCGAAATACAGTATTCGGTGTTTGTTGGATACAAGGCAGTAGAGCAAGCGGTTGATGCTGTAGGTGGTGTTGACGTGTTGATAGAGAGTAAAGATCCTAGGGGTGTTCTCGATCGCAACTTTGACTGGGAATGTAACTACAAGTGTTACTATGTAAAACATCCGAATGGTGTGGTGCATTTAGACGGAAAACATGCATTGGCACTTGCTCGAGCTAGAAATGAGTCGGGTGGCTATGGTTTGAGTCGAGGGAATTTTGATAGGGAGGTCTACCAGCAAAAAATACTTGTTGCCTTGCGTAACAAAGCTTCATCAGCAGGTACATTAGCAAATCCGGTTGCTGCCTCAAGGCTAATTGATTCCCTAGGAGATAATATTCGTACAAACTTTGTCGGTGGTGAGATCAAAACACTCATTAGCCTGGCGCGTGATATAGACGAAAAGAAAATTGACCGATTTGGTTTAGCGGACGAGGACCCTGGGCTGTTGACGACGGGTATGGTGAGTGGCCAAAGTGTTGTTCGTCCGGTTGCAGGTGTAAGTGATTATAGTGAAATCCAGGCCTATATACAAAAACGTCTCACGCAGGACGAGGCGACAAAGGAAAATGCACGTATAGTGGTGCTGAATGGTTCGGGAAGGACTGGTGCGGCAAAGGAAATGAAAGATACACTCACTGCAAAAGGGTTCAATGTGACAAACGTTGGCGATGCAACTGTGAGCCAGGAGTATGGTAAAGTTGCAGTTTACAAGGTTTCTGCTACTAAACAGCCAGCGACTACAGCAAAACTAAAAAAGAATCTCAAAACAAAGGTGCAAACAGGAGCTTTGCCATATGGTATGACCGCAGATGCCGATTTTGTTGTCATAGTTGGTCAATAAAGATCGTTAAGATTTTGCACATAACCCTAATAAGCTATATAATAAAAGGCATATTATGGAGTTAGTAAAATCTGCGGGTAAGCGCACGTCGTTTGTAAGTGATGTACTGTATGTGTGTTTTAATATTGCACTTGCAGCAACAGTACTCTCGCTTGTTGTTTTTGGTGTCCCGCTAATTGCCTACACTTTAGTCATACTTAGTAAGTGGCGAGTACTGGCGGTCAGGCCGCGTTTTTGGTGGGCAAATATAAAGGCTAATTTGTTAGATCTTTTACTGGGACTCAGCATGGTTACGATGATGTGGCAAGCGCAAGATGTGCTATGGTTGCAGATCGTAGTTGCTGTTCTATACATGCTGTGGCTAGTTGCTCTGAAGCCGCGTAGCACGCAAACTGCAGTTTTGGTACAGGCCGCTGTTGCGCAGTTTATGGCTATCATTGCACTCTATAGTGTTGGGTTCGATCTGATTGCATCTGTCATTGTGGTTTGTATGTGGGTTATCGGGTATGTTAGTGCCCAGCATGTGTTAAGTTCCTACGAAGATAGTGACGTAACTTTACTCTCGATGATATGGGGTTTGGTGGTTGCGGAGCTCGGTTGGCTTGCGTACAACTGGACTGTTGCGTACGCAGTTGCCCCAGGTGGCATATTAAAAGTTCCTCAAATTGCCGTTGTCATAACCCTGATTGGTTTTTTTGTAATACGTGCGTATGGTATCTATGCAAAAAAAGGTAGGCTACGTCTAGCAGATGTCAAATTGCAGGCGATATTTTCAGCAAGTATTATAGTAGTGGTGTTGATTTTTTTGAATGATATTTCTAGAGGTTAAACTATAAAAAATACGGGGGGTTGGTGAGTAATGACACAAGAGACAAATAAAATCGGCAAGTTTTTAGTTGTACTTTTCTTTTGTTTTATTGCGAGTTTTCTAGGTAGTTGGGTATTTTTGAGTACTGGTTTAGTCAGTACAAAGCAAATTACAACACAAAACACGAAAGTGATCACTGCTGATGAGCAAATTACTAGTGAAGTTGCCGAAAAAGTTTCTCCCAGTGTCGTCTCTGTTATAACGACGCAAGAAACAGTTTCTGGTTATTTTCAGACGTCATCACAGGCTGCTGGTACTGGCATTGTGATCAGCAAAGATGGCTATATTTTAACCAACAAACACGTGGTTAGTGGTGCAACAAAAGTCGCTGTCGTGATGGACGACGGTACTCTCTATAGAGATGTTGAGCTGGTTGGTGTTGACCCTCTCAATGATATTGCGTTTTTAAAGATGACTGATAAGCCTGATGATCTCAAACCGGCTACTCTGGGTGATTCATCACGGCTGAGAATAGGTCAAAAAGTGTTGGCTATTGGCAATGCTTTGGGCGAATATCAAAATAGTGTCACAAGCGGTATTATATCTGGAAAAGGTCGTCCAATAATTGCCGATGACGGCACGAGCGATGGTGAGTCGTTGGACAATCTACTACAGACAGATGCAGCAATAAATCAGGGCAATTCAGGAGGTCCATTGGTTGATCTAGATGGGCGTATTATTGGTGTAAATACTGCAATTGCCGCTGATTCCCAGGGTGTTGGTTTTGCAATACCAATCAACGCCACAAAAGGCATGGTGAGAGGTTTGTTCGATACAGGCAAGGTCGAACGAGCTTATTTGGGTGTGACCTATATCGCGATAACACCAGTAGTTGCAGATGAACTGGGCATTTCTGTGACAAAAGGTGCGTATGTCTACGCAGAAAATGGTGCGTCTGTTGCCCAAGGCAGTCCCGCCAGTAAAGCCGGTATACGCAACGGGGATATCATAGTGAGTGTGAACAGTGAGAACGTTGATCAAAACAATGGCTTGTCACTACTCCTAGCGCAATACACTCCTGGCGATACAGTTACTTTGGAGCTGCTTAGTCAAAGTCGCAAAAAGAAGGTAGAAGTTATCCTAGGTACGTATACAGGACGATAAAATCTTCTTTGTGTATAGGGTATAACCCACTTTTTTCAGCGTATTTAGATAGTTTCTTGTGCTGTCGAGGATCGGCTTCGATGATCAGGTGGCCATTTCTTTTTAGTAGACCTGGGATCTGGACAAAGAGTCTTTTGATATGCTCCATTCCTGATTCTTCAGAAAAGAGTGCACCAGCTGGTTCAAATGCAGTTTCAGGTGAAACCTGCCATCTGTTATCGACATAAGGTAGATTGGCTATGATGACATCAAATTTTTTTGGCTTTTCATGGGACAGCCAGTACTCCAAAAGGTCAGATTGGATATAGCGGATTGGTTTGATCTCTAATCTTTTAGCATTTTTCCGAGCGACCTCGAGTGCTGATGCGCTAATGTCGCTAACTGTGAGATGGATAGTAGGGTGTTCGGCTTTGAGTGTTAATCCTATACACCCACTACCAGTGCCAATATCAAGAACTCGACCAGCGAGGTTGTATTTTGTGAACATTGCTATGATGGTTTCAGATTCAGGGCGGGGTATTAGCACGCTTGGTGATACCATAAAATCTCTTCCATAAAATTCTTTATACCCCAATATATAGGCGATTGGCTCGCGGTTCACGCGGCGTTTTAGAAGTTTGTTCAAACGCTGTAATTGGGCTGTAGGCAGCTGCTCTTCAGGGTGTGCGATTATGTAATGTCGAGGTTTTTTGATAGAAAAACCAAGAAGCAGCTCTGAATCTAGTCGTGCAGAAGGGATGTCAACGCTTTTTAAACTTGCAGAGGCAGACCGTAGCCATTGTTCGTATGACATGTTATTTCTCTGACGATAGCTTTGTTTCAGCTTTTCGTAGCTCATCGATCAAATCTTGGATATCGCCATTCATCGCGGCAGGTATATTTGATCGTGAATAGCCAATGCGATGATCGGTAATTCGGTCTTGCGGGAAGTTATAGGTACGGATCTTTTCGCTGCGATCGCCAGAACCAATTAATGATCGACGTTCACTGGCAGTTTTGGCAGCTTCTTCGTCGATTTTTTGTTGTAGCAGGCGGGATCGCAGTACGCTCATGGCTTTTGCCTTGTTTTTGATCTGAGATTTTTCGTCTTGGTTTGTGACAACTAGGCCTGTAGGCAAGTGAGTAATGCGCACGGCAGAATCGGTTGTGTTTACTGATTGTCCACCGTGTCCGCCAGCGCGGTATACGTCAACTTTTAGGTCATTAGGATTGATTTCGATATCAGTTTCTTCTGCTTCAGGTAGCACTGCTACGGTTACTGTGCTGGTATGTACACGGCCTTGGCTCTCTGTCGCTGGTATGCGTTGTACGCGATGAACGCCACTCTCGAATTTTAGCGAGGCATACGGACTATCACCTTTAACTTCGAAGACAACTTCTTTGTAGCCACCAACATCGTTGGCATTTTCGCTCATGATTTCGGTCTTGAAACCATTTGTTTCGCAGTAACGTAGGTATGAACGCAGCAGTTCGCTAGCAAATAAACTGGCTTCGTCGCCACCAGCACCTGCGCGGATTTCGATGATGACGTTTTTGCTGTCATTTGGGTCGCTAGGTATTAGTATTTCGGCTAGCTCTGCCTCTAGTGCACCTAGTTTTTCTTTGTTTTCTGCTGTTTCAATTTTTGCCAGTTCGGCTAGCTCGTCATCGCCTCCAATCAGAGTGTCGGCCTCACTAATTTGCTTTTTCAACGCATCAATTTGTTCGTTTTTTTGTAAAATACTATCAATTTCGCTGAGGCGTTTTGATTTGGCGGTATATGCGGGATCAGAAAAAGCCTCGGGTTGAGTCAGGAAAGTCTCAAGCTCAAGCTTTTCGCTGGACAAAGCGGAGATGTCGATGTTCATAGCACTGTACCCCCGGTTAGTTAACTAGTTGTGACTTCTTCGGCTTTTTTCTCTGCCTTGGCAGTAGCTTTCTTTGCTTTGTTGCCTAGAGCAGATTTACGCTTGGCGGCAGCCTCAAAACGAGCTTTGAATCGATCAACGCGACCTTCGGTGTCAATAATCTTTTCTTCACCTGTAAAGAAGGGGTGAGATGCACTAGAAATGTGCATTTTTACTAGTGGATAAGTGTTGCCATCTTCCCATTTGATAGTTTCGTCTGTAGTTGCGGTTGACTGTGTCAAAAACGCAAATTTAGCCTGGTCGTCTTGGAAAACGACAGGTCGGTAGTTAGTTGGGTGTATTCCTTTTTTCATAATCCGATCTATTGTATCTGTTAAGAGTAGAAAAGTCAAAGGTGTATAATGAAAACAATAACAAAGCTTGTGTTTACAGCAATAGGGTGTTATAAATAAGTGATAATGATTCCTAAGGGTGGTAACAGAGGTTTTACGATAGTTGAGCTGTTGATCGTTATAGTTATTATTGGGGTGCTCGCCGCGATAATAGCATCTGTTTATAGTGGTATTCAAGACAGAGCTAACAACCAAAAAACAGAAGCTGTAGTAGCTGAGTATAAAAAAGCACTGATCCAATATGCAGTTACTAATGGTGTATACCCTGCTGGAACTTACGTCTGTTTAGGCGAGCCAGCTTACCCGAACTGCGCTGGGACTGCCACGGGGAGTAGCGTTTTCAATAACGCTATTCGACCTTTTATGGGTAATGTGGGCCAGCTGCCTCAGCCTGCGATTCAAATTCTACAGTATGGGGCGCAACAGAGGGCTGGTGCAGCTTACCATTACAACGCCGCCTCAACTCTTGATGGCTCGCCACACCCATGGGGTATTAATTATATTACGAAAGGTACTGGTCAATGTAAGTTACCAGGCGTTGCGGGTAATCCAGCAGGATTTTATTGGCCAAATTTTTCTACTACACCAAATACTAGTGGGCACACAGAAAGCCAGTCTGGAAATAGTTTTTGTAGGTTAATCTTACCTAACCCAGCTAATCTATAGTAAAAAACCAGCTCATTCATAGAGCTGGCTGTGTTCGTTTCACCCTCTCAGTCATCGTTGCTGAGAGGGTCGCAGGTTGTGCCACAATCTGTAGGGTGCAACTATACCCCTGACGATGACAGCAATTGGCCACATAAAAATCATGACTGTCAGGATGCCAAACATCTGTTTGTTCGAAAGTTCTTCCTGGATAGAAGTATCCATCCTTGGGAAGACATCATCGATCATGATGCGTGCGATACCTAGCGGTATCAGACACCCTGCCACTGCTCCTAGGACAATACTCGCGATCATTCCGTCAACGACGATCGCCACATAGATGGCGGGCATCAGAGACCAAGAGACAACAACGAGTATTGCCATGACGAACATTGGTAAAAACCAACGGCAGTCATCTCTGCTGACTAGCCGAATGGGCTTTCGTGTTCTGGTGTTGTACATATGATACATCTCCACGTGTTCGTGCTTCTTTGGCGGGAAACAATGTATAGGACTATATAACTTTCACATTACAGAGTCAATGTAGTTGTAGATACGGGGTCTATCTGTTACAATTGCTGGTACAACATTTTTAATGAAACAGTGTCGTGCGTAAGACTCCTGAATATACAGGGCGCATACACGGAGAAAAAGGAGTACACAATATGGCCGTAAAGGTTGATGTAAAACAATTGCTCGAAGCAGGTGTGCATTTCGGGCACAAGACAAGTCGCTGGCATCCAAAGATGGCGGGGTATATTCATAGTAAAAGGCAAGATAGTCATATCATTGACCTCATAAAAACTGCCGAGTCACTAGAAGCCGCCTTGGTCTTTCTGACAAAAACAGTAGCTGACGGAAAAAAGGTACTATTCGTTGGTACAAAAAAACAGGCAAAAGATATTGTTCGCATGGCAGCAGAAGAAGTCAACCAACCTTATGTCACGAATCGCTGGATCGGAGGCACACTCACAAATTCAAAGACCGTTGGAGGCCGTATCAAGCACATGCAGCAGCTTGAAAATCGTATGGTCAGTGGTGATCTAGAGAAAAAATACAACAAACTAGAGGTACAACGTTTTGCGGAAGAGATCGATGAGCTCAAGGTAAAATATGAAGGCATCAAATCCCTTGAAGGTAAGCCAGGTGTTGTAATAGTGGTAGACGTTATTGCCGACGCGAATGCTGTACGAGAAGCTCGCAAGCTTGGCATACCAGTGATCGGTATTGTTGACACAAACGCTGATCCAACTCCTATTGACTACGTGATTCCAGGTAATGACGACGCAATCAAAGGTATCAGTCTGATACTAGATTATATGAAAAAAGCCATCGTCGAAGGGCAGGCTGCGGAGAAAAAGGAGACAAAATAATGGCAATATCCCTAGAAGATGTTAAAAAACTGAAGGAACTAACTGGTGTAGGTTTGACTGATGCCAAAAAAGCTCTCACTGAAACAGATGGAGATTTTGACAAAGCTTTGGAGCAGATGCGCAAAAAAGGTTTGACAAGAGCCGAGAAAAAAGGCGAGCGAGAGGCTCGGGAAGGCTTGGTTGACGCCTATGTGCATAGTGGGCGTATTGGTGTGTTAGTAGAGGTGAACTGTGAAACAGACTTTGTAGCACGAACTGACAACTTCAAAGCATTGGTTCATGATATTGCACTGCATATTTCCGCCAGCGCACCAGAGTATATCAGTGCAGATGATATCTCCGAAGAGGAGAAAAAACGCGTGACCGACGAGTTTAGTGAAAAAGCAAAAAACGAAGGTAAACCAGCTGATATGATAGAGAAAATTGTTAGTGGTCAGATTGCTAAATATTTTGCAGAAAAAACATTACTCGAACAGCCATTTATTAAAAATCCTGATCAAACAGTCGGTGATTTGGTAAAAGAACATATCGCGAAACTAGGCGAAAATATTGTTGTGCGTCAAATGAGCCGTATCGAGCTTGGCGTCAGCGAATAAATGTTACAATAGATTGTATGTTTGACACAGCACCCTATGAGGACAAAGCAAAGGCAGCAATTGCTCATTTTCAAGACGAATTAAAAAAGATTCAAACCGGTAGAGCGCATCCAAGTATGCTTGATGGTGTAGCTGTTGATGCTTACGGTACGAAGATGCCTCTCAATCAAGTAGCGACTATCACCGCGCCAGAACCGCAATTGATTCAGGTCAGTCCCTTTGACCCTGCTAATGTTGAAGCCATTAGCGAAGCTATTCGTGCTAATCAAACACTAGGGCTCAATCCTAGTGACGATGGCCGTATCGTTCGCGTGCCTATCCCCCAGTTGACCGAAGAACGACGTCATCTATTAGTCAAGCAACTGGGAGAAAAAGTTGAAGATTGTCGTATTGTACTACGCAACATCCGCCAAGACGCACTAAAAGACGCAAAAGCCATGAAGCAAGACAAGCAGCTCTCAGAAGATGACTACAAAAGGGTAGAAAAAGAGTTTGATGGGCTGGTGACAGATTTTCACAAAAATATTGATGAAACTGCAAAGGCTAAGGAAAAAGAAGTCTTAACTATCTGATGAGTGACACTGCGCATATACCAAAGCATGTTGGCTATATCATGGACGGCAACAGACGCTGGGCTCGCGAGCACGGATTGCCTACCTATGAAGGGCACTTAGCTGGCTACAGTCGAGTAAAAGATGTTGTGAGAGCTTCCGTTGAACAGGGGGTACAATACATTTCTTTTTATGCATTTTCTACTGAGAATTGGGATCGCACAGAAAAAGAGATTAGCTATTTGATGAAATTGATGTTGCGTATGTTCACATCAGATTTGGATGAGGTTATAGGAGAAGGTGTAAAGCTAATAGTTGCCGGTACAGATGAGAGATTGGATAAAAAAATTGTTCAAGCTGCCCGTGATGCCGAGGCAAAAACCGCCCACAATACAAAAGCTACCGTGCTGCTGTGTTTTAACTACGGTGGTCAAAAAGAAATTGTTGATGCAGTGAAAAAAGCAGTTGCTGAGGGTCAAGAGGTCACTGAGTCGAGTATAGAAAAACACCTGTATGGTCCAGAAGTACCACCATGTGACATAGTCGTCCGCACGAGTGGCGAGCAGCGTCTAAGCAACTTTATGTTGTGGCGAGCAGCATACAGCGAGCTGTATTTTGTAAAAAAACACTGGCCTGATATGACAGCAGCTGATGTGTTGAAGGTGACGCAAGAATATGCCAAGCGCACACGGAGGTATGGGAGCTAATGGAAGGTTTAATATTGATTGCTCAAATTGCAACAGGATTGTTCATACTGACGCTTTTGGTGGTGATTCATGAACTAGGTCACGCGATTGTTGCGCGCCGCAATGGTGTGACTGTCGAAGAATTTGGTATTGGATTTCCGCCTCAATTTGCGGCAATTAAACTAAAAAATAAAGTTTTACTCAGTATCAACTACCTGCCACTTGGTGGTTTTGTGAAGTTAAAGGGTGAGAATGATGAGGCAAACAAAAAAGGAGACTATGGTGCGGCAAGTTTGTGGGTGAAGACCAAGATATTGCTTGCAGGTGTCGGTATGAACTGGCTGTTTGCAGCGGTATTACTGAGCATCTTAGCTTTTACTGGGCTTCCAAAAGTATTACCGAACCAGTTTACTATCGCCTCAGATACAAAAGAAGTGGAATCTGCTCTAAGGGTCACATTTATTAACAAAGGTTCTCCAGCAGAAAAAGCAGGACTTGAGATAAACGACAAGATTATCAGTGTTATGGGTCAAAAAATCACGGATGCTCAACAACTCGCTTTGGTCACAAAAGAACATCAGGGAAAATATGTAGATCTCAAATATCAGAGAGATGGACAAACTTATAGTGTGCGGGTTCAACTTCGCTACAACCCAGACAAAAACAAAGGCGTACTAGGTGTGGCAACAAGTTCTCAGACATTGCGTTATTCTACTTGGTCTGCGCCAATTGTTGGTATTGGTACAACAGCACAGTTTAGCTGGGCAACCCTACAGGGTCTTGGCGATTTAGTAGGCAAGTTGACGCATGGTTTAGCCTTGCAGCTGAGTGGTGATGAGACTGCTAGGCAAAAAGGTAGTCAAGAAATATCAGCAGCAGGTAATTCAGTCGGTGGTCCACTGAGTATTATTGGTGTGTTTTTCCCGGCTGCCCAGACCGCTGGCATGACAACGCTATTGTTTTTGACTGCAATTGTATCTTTGACGCTTGCAGTAATGAACGTGTTGCCTATACCTGCATTGGACGGAGGTAGATTGTTTTTGACTCTTTTGTTCAGACTTATCAAAAAACCGCTGACAAAAAAACTCGAAGATTCGATCGTAGGGTATAGTTTTATGTTCCTGATGGGCTTAATCGTAATCATCACTATCGCAGATGTTTTCAAAATCCAATCTCTCTAAGTATTTTGCGATTGTTTCAGTACTAGCACTAGTATTAGGTAGCTTCTTTGTTGTCTGGATGACGGTGTTGTTTTGTTTGAGAGCGCTGCTAGAAACAGGATTGCTCTCAGAATCAATCTTGCTCTCAACAGTTGGGCAGGTGGTTATATCACTAGCTGTCTATGGGCTCACACTATGTGCAATTATTGGAGTTTACAGATCGCTCTATGGACCAAAAGAGTCCATGAGCACATTGTTGGCGACAACGAGACGAATTGTGCCCCGCGACATCGTATATGTGCTAGCAGGTTATGGTGTTTATTTCGTTGCTAGTATTGTTGTCGTAGGTCTGAGCGCAATTTTACTGCCAGGTATTGATCTCGATGAAAAACAAAATGTTGGTTTCGAAAATGTGCAAGGTGGGATAGAGCTCGGGTTGGCATTTGTGGTATTAGTCGTACTGGCTCCTCTGGTAGAAGAGGTAGTTTTCCGAGGTTTTCTATTCGGCCGTTTACGCAAGAAGACGAATTTTTTTGTCAGTGCCTTTTTGACGAGCTTGGCATTTGCGGTGGTACATCTACAGCTGAATGTTGGTATAGATGTTTTTGTTCTATCGATAATCTTGTGCTATTTGCGTGAAAAAACAGGTGCGATATGGGCAAGTGTTTGTGTTCATATGATGAAAAACGCGTTGGCCTTTGCGGTGATTTTTTTGTATAGCTCATAAAAATACCTACTCTGTAGTAAAATAAGAATAATGAAAATTTCTCAGCTTTTTACAAAAACACGCAAACAAGCACCGACGGACGAGCAGGCAAAGAATGCTCAGCTTTTGATTCGTGCAGGTTATGTCTATAAAGTTATGGCCGGAGTGTATGCGTACACGCCCCTTGGATTGAAAGTCCTCGAAAATATTAAACAAATTGTTCGAGAAGAAATGGAAGCCGTAGGTGGTCAAGAGTTGATAATGACAAACCTGCAAACTCCAGAACCTTGGAAAAAAACCGGTCGCTGGAGCGAGGAAGTAGTGGATGTATGGTTTAAAACAAAACTACAAGACGACAGCGAGCTAGGGTTAGCATGGTCGCACGAGGAAGCAATTATGGAAATGATGCGAGGTTTTGTAAAAAGCTACAAAGATCTACCGATAAAAGCCTATCAATTTCAGACGAAGTTACGGAACGAACTAAGGGCAAAAAGTGGCATCATGCGCGGACGTGAGTTTTTGATGAAAGATATGTATTCGCTACATGCTACAGAGGCGGATATGGACGAATATTATGACAAGGTCATTGATGCATATAAGAAAGTGTATGAAAGGCTTGGTTTAGGTGGCGATACTTTCGTCACGTTTGCTAGCGGGGGTGCATTTACAAAGTTTAGTCACGAATTTCAAACCGTGTGTGACGCAGGTGAGGACATCTTATACATCAATAGCGATAAAACGATTGCTGTTAACGAAGAGGTTTTAGAAGATGCTACCAAAGAGATAGGTGTTAATCGTGATGAACTAACATCTACAAAAAGTGCTGAAGTTGGCAATATATTTAAGTTTGGTACTGAAAAAAGCGAACAAATGGATACTTACTACACAGCTGAGGACGGGACTCAAAAACCAATCTATTTAGCTTCATATGGCATAGGAATTACACGAGTCATGGGTGTCATTGCAGAGAAATTTGCGGACGATAAGGGTCTTATTTGGCCCGAAAGTATAGCTCCATTTCAGTTATATCTCGTGCAGATAGGTGATACTACCGAGCGTGCGCAGCAGGTATACGATGAGCTACGCCAGCAAGGTATTTCAGTGCTATGGGATGACCGTGACGAACGGCCTGGTGCAAAATTTGCAGACGCCGAACTATTGGGTATTCCCCATAGAATAGTTGTCAGTAATACGCAGCTTGATGAGGTGGAATACAGATCTAGAACAGAGGCGGAAAGTCAGGTATTGACTCTAAAAGCGCTAATTGATAAGCTAGGGAACTAAAGAGAAATAAACAAAATAAACAGACGATATCAGTGCGCCCACAGACTTGGACGCTTTTTATATTCATTTTTTGACTAATAACGGAGGACAGAGAACACATGAAGAAACAATATCATATAACAAAAGAAGGTATAGCAGAGCTAGAAAAAGAGTTAGCTGAGCTAAAAGGGCGACGTGGCCCTATTGCCGAAAGAATTGCAGACGCTCGTAGTTTGGGTGATCTTAGTGAAAACGCAGACTATGACGCTGCTAGGGAAGAGCAAGGTCAGGTGGAATCTCGCATCGCAGAAATCGAAGATATTTTACTAAACGCTCAGATCATAGGTCCAAAAAAGAGCTCAAAAGTTGTGGTTGGATCAAAGATCGAGCTCAAGACCAATGGCAAAAAGGTCGCCTACATGTTAGTAGGTCCTGTTGAAGCAGATCCATTGAACGGCAAAATCAGCGATGAATCTCCGATAGGTAAAGCTTTGCTAGGCAAAAAAGCTGGAGAAAGTGTCGAGATAGACACCCCAAAAGGCAAAAGCAAATATACCATCGAAAAAATTGGTTAGAACGTTTTTCAATATCACAAACTGCCCCTCAGGCTAGTAATTTACATGGCAATGTAGATTTTATTACTCGGAAAACGAGAGTCTTCGCTAGAGTTTGTTATATTGAGCAAAGTTAAGCTATAATTACTGGTAATGGCAACGTTAAAAGAACTTCGTGACGAGCGACTGAGAAAACTCGAAGAGCTAAAAAAGCTCGGCGTAAATCCGTACCCAGCTAAAACGCAGCGTACTCACGTTCTTGCTGAAGTTACAAGCCAATTTGATAAGCTTGAAGGCCAAGAGGCAGCTTTGGTGGGGCGAATTGTCAGCATTCGTAAATTTGGCAAACTGGCATTTGTAGTCATAAAAGATGCAACTGGTAGTTTGCAGCTTTTCTTGCGCGACGGCGAAGTCGAAAAGTTAGCAGCTGAAAATTCGCAACTTGGTTTAGAACAAATTAACTTACTCGATAGCGGCGATTTTGTCCAGGCTAGCGGGCAAATCATCAAAACTCAAACAGGTGAGATATCGCTTGGAGTGAATAAACTACGTTTACTTGCAAAGTCGCTCAGACCAATGCCAACCAAGCAGGATGGTTTCTCGAATAAAGAAGAGCGTATGCGTCGCCGATACATTGACACTAATATAAACGCCGATGTCCGCGAACGTTTCATCCGTCGTTCAAAGTTTTGGCAAGCAACACGTGATTTTCTAAATGAAGAAGGTTTTATAGAGATAAATACCCCAGTGTTAGAACATACAACTGGTGGTGCCGATGCAAATCCATTTGTGACGCATATGGATGCACTCGACCAAGATTTTTATCTACGTATTTCACACGAGCTTCCGCTTAAGCGTTTGATTGGTGCGGGATATGAGAAGGTTTACGATATTGGCCCGCGGTTTAGAAACGAAAACTACAGCGATGAGCATCTACCGGAGCATATTGCGTTTGAAAGTTATGCTGCCTATCAAGACTACGAAGCTGGCATGGAACTGTACGAGCGAATGATGAAAGAAGTTGCTATGAAAACTTGGGGGACTTTGAAGTTTAAAAACGTACATGGTTTTGATATAGACCTGGAGCCGAAATGGAAAATCGTACGTTATCCGGAAATAATGAAAGAAAAATACGATGTAGATGTCTTCAACCCAGATCTAGATCAACTAAAAAAGATTTTGGCCGACAACAAAGTCCAGCTCGATGGTGATGTTAATGTAAACCGTGCTATGGACAGTGTTTGGAAATTGATCCGCAAGGAATCAACAGGTCCTTTTTGGTTGATTCATGAGCCGCTGTCTATTTCGCCATTAGCAAAGCAAGATCCAGACGATCCTCGCGTGACTCAACGGTTCCATCCTGTAATTGCAGGTTCAGAGCTTGGCAATGGCTACAGTGAGCTAAATGATCCTATAGACCAACTAAATCGTTTTCTAGAGCAGCAAAAACTTCGTGATGAAGGTGATTCTGAGGCTCAAATGCTCGATATAGATTTCGTAGAGATGTTGGAGTACGGCATGCCACCAACTTGTGGCTATAGTTATTCAGAACGTTTCTTTTGGTTTCTTGAAGGTGTTACTGCGCGCGAAGGTGTACCCTTTCCTCAGCTACGTAGCGAAATTGACGCAGTAACAAAAACAATTTATCCTGATATAACACTGCAGTAGCATATTGGCAGAAAGGCGAGACAAGTGGCATCACTAGAGAATTTGGTATTGGTACGGCATGGCGAGAGTGATGGAAATCACGCGCATTTTAATGCAAATGAAAATGGCAACACTGATTATTTTACCAGTGAGTTTCGTGACAGACCTGGTGCATTGTGGGCGCTGACCGAGAGGGGTCGGGAGCAAGCAAAAATAGCAGGAAGTTGGCTCACTGAAAATGTGTTGAATGGACGTTTCGATGTCTGTTTTACATCCTCTATGGTGCGTGCAGAACAAACGGCAGCACTTCTAGATCTTCCAGACGCACGTTGGCGTGAACCAGACCCTAAGCTAAATGAACGTAACTGGGGTGATATAGAAACAATGCCGCACGAAGAATATATTGAGCGATATCCGCGCAATGTTGTTCGTCGCAATGGGGATTACCTCAACTGGAAGCCGCCTGGCGGCGAAAGTATGGCGGAGGTCATGGTGAGAATCTCTCAGTTTTATACAGATATCACAGCTGCGCACGCGGGCGAGTCGGTACTTGCTGTTTGTCATGGAGAAGTGATGACCGCTGCAAGAGGCAATATCGAGGAAGTACGAACAGGTAGAAGACTTGCTTCGCTCAAACGGCGCAAATACGAACGTATAGATAATACTTCTATCATTTGGTATACGAGTCGTGACCCAGAAACAAAGCTGGCGACCACTGCTCTGAATTGGTACAGGATTGCCAATCCAGGGGAGGGAACAGACACTGGCTGGAAACGTATTGTTCGGCGGCAATATACAAATGAAGAGTTGCTAGAACTCGCCGCAGCACAAAGAGTACAGTAGATTGCCAAATCTCAGATAACTTACGGTATACTGTATGTATTATGAAAGATAAAAGTGAAGTCATCTTTTTTGTACTACTACGTGTTTTTGTTGGTATAGCGATCGTAGGTTTGATTGTATTGTTTTTGACAAATCTTGAGAAAAGGCCATCTGACATTGCTTTTAGTTTGATAGCATTTTTTATTAGTGTTGCTGCCCTGGTGATGACAACTTTGCAGAGTGTGTCTATCTTGCGCCAGGTGAGAGTTACGAAACGAGCAGCACATCTCGTACAGCAGTCGAGCGATATGATAGAGCTTTTGGTCAAAGAAGACAAAACTATGGAGAGGGTGCTAAGAGAAGATCTTGCGCTGGACAAAGAAATTATTGCGGCACTCGAAGAGCATGGGGTGGGTGAGAGCGCAGGAGAGCGACAGGCTGTTGCTCGTACAATCAAAAAGAAACTACGAAAAAAGTAAACTTTTATTACTTGTACGGTGGGCATATTAGAGTTACAATTGATCTACAAAAGATAGTGATAGCGGTGGGCAGAAAGTATACGGTGTATGTCAGAAATCGATCCAACTCAGGCTATCAGAGAACTGCTAGAAGAAGAGCCGAAGGCTGAACAAATCTTAAAAGATATCCAAGACCTCAATCGTATGATTAGGGATGGTGAGATAGACCCCGAAGAAGATGTCGATGACATCAAGGAACTAGTACAGACTTTTGATGAGGAGTGGCCATATTTTGAACAAGAAATTGTGTTTACTGGGCAAATAAAATTTGTTCCTGTCAGCCAACATGCAGAAATACCAGTTGCCCCAGGCACTATAGGCGCTGTTGATGGTGGAGCGGGTATCTGCGGCGGCTTTGCGCTCTACAATGACGACAGCGAAGAGCCGAACTACAGAGTTGTTCATATATTGAATTTTGATATTAACGATAGCCTGGTTGTACTACCAGAAGGGCCAAAATATGACTACTTGGGTATTGCCGAAGTAGGTGATGTGTTTATGCAGCACTACAAAGAGAGTGAGTACGATGCACTGGACTACATGAAACACTATCTTCCAGATGTCGCTGAAGAAATAGATAGTAGAGTGCTCAATTGTGACGATGAAGTCGAGGCTATAGAAGAACTCAAAGGTTTTGAAATGCATCATGGTGTTGTCGAAAACGTAGGTCAGCACAAGGAAATGACGGCACAGTACATGAACGAAGTGATTGCATTTGAACAGATTGTACCGTACTCAGCTGCTATCAAAGGAGTTGTTCATATTGTTGATGAAAACGGTGCTATAGGTGTGATGCAAAAGATCAATTTTAATTGGCAGCACGTACTACTGGTTCCAGACAAAATTGTGATGATACCAAAATATGTTTTCGGCCAGGGCTCCGAGCCGCGATTCTCATATGAAACATCTGTTCCTGCGCTCGTCGCTGAGGCGTTTGAGTTTGAGGCTAACAAACATACAGGAGGAGGGATCGACCTAGTAATCCCTATTACCGATGAACTCATCGTTAAGTCCAATCTCGATATGTTGCCTCAGGTTGTTACTCCTGGCGAGTAGCCCAAGGTGCGGTATAATGATGATATATGCAAGAGCAAGAGGTGGGGACATTTATTAAAAGCACGACCTATAAGGTAAGCCTCTGGTTATGTCATGGTCTGCTCGTTTTGGTTTTGTTTACGTTGCCGACAACATTTTTACTGAGTTTTGTTTTTTTGCGTCCAGATGTTGTGAAAGATGTGTTAGCGCAAACAACATCGTACGAGTCATTTAGTACCTTGATCGCCGAAAGCTCAGCACAAGCTATTGATACAACAACACAGACGTATGGGCTTTCTGAAAAAGTTGTGTACGGTATCGCTAAGAAAGTCTTCTCAGCTGAGAATTTGCAGAAAAAAAGCGAGAAACTGATCGACATGACGTACTCGTGGCTCGATGGCGACAGGCCAACTCTCGATCTCAATATTGATTTCACACCAGAGCAAAAAGTTTTTGCAGGCTCTATTGCAGAGGGTTTGTCCGCTCAGATTGCAGCCAAACCAGTCTGTACGCAGGCGCAGCTAGAAGAGTTCCAGATAGAACAAAACCAAGCCATGATACTCAATGCACCGTGTCGTCCACAGGGAGTCGATGCTGCATTTATCGAGAGTATACTTGAGCCAGGTAATCAACAGGCTGTTGCTGTCGAAGGTGTTCAAAATCCCAACACATCAACAGCATTATTAGATAGCATACCGCGTATTAACAATCACTTTAATGGCATATCAATACCTGTGATTTTCGATATTCTTCGTGCGAGCTTTTATGTATTGGTAGTGCTGCTGGCGGTAGCAATATATGGGCATTATGTATTGCTAAAAGAAAAAACCGAACTTGTTTGGGGTCTCATGAAGCCTTTTGGAACAACGGGTATATTACTAGTAATCTACGCACTTGTGTCGCAGTGGTTATTCGAACAAAATGTGCTCTCTCAGCTGACAGGCAGTGCTCAACAGACCGATGTGGTACAACAAGCAACACATCCTTTTGTTATGATCAGTATACGCACAACTTTGGTGTTTGCATGCATCTATATTGTGACAACAGTCATATTAACCGTGCTTTTACTACGACTGCGTAAACACCGCGCTGCTACGCGCGCTAGTGATTATCAGGAATGATAATTACATACTGCAGTCTATTGATTATCAGGTATAATAGTACTCATGATTGATATCAAAATCCTACGTGAAAATCCAGAACTAGTAAAAGCTTCTACAAAAAAGAAGGGCTACGATCTCGATATCGACCTTGCTCTAGAGCTAGATGTGCGCAGACGACAGCTACAGCAACAGGCCGATGAACTGAGAGCTCAGCGCAACGATATTTCCGGCAAAATGAAGGGCGGTACACCTGATCCAGAGATGTTAAAACAAGGCAAGGAAGTAAAAGAAAAACTCGCTACTATAGAAGCAGATCTAACGCTTACTGACGAAGAGTTCATGTCTGTATTCGGCGCAATTCCAAACCTAGTATTTGATGATGTTCCAGTTGGCGACGAAGACAAAGGCGTTGAAATATCGAAATTTGGCGAACAGCCAACTGGCGCAAAAGATCATTTAGATTTTTGTCTCAATCGTGGTTGGGTAGATTTTGAACGTGGTGCGAAAGTCGCTGGTGCGAAATTTTATTACCTAAAGGGAGATCTAGCATTACTTGAAAATGCTCTGACTCAGTATGCACTCGATTTTGTTACTAAAAAAGATTTTGTTTATATGAGTGTGCCAAATATGGTAAACGGTAATATTGCTACAGGTACAGGCTTTGCACCACGCTCGAGCGACCAAAGTGACGAGTATTTTATTGAAGGCGAAGATCTATCTCTAATTGCGACAGCCGAGATACCGCTGACAGGCTATCACGCAGGCGAAATTATAGATGAAAAAGATCTTCCACTAAAATATGCAGCTCTTTCGCCTTGCTATCGCAAAGAGGCGGGGACATACGGCAAGCATACTCGTGGGTTGTTTCGGGTGCATCAGTTTAACAAGTTAGAGATGTATGCGTACACAACACCGGATCAGAGCAAGCAAATGCATCAAGAGATTTTAGCTATCGAGGAAAGTCTTTGGCAAAGTTTAGATATTCCGTATCACGTAATCAACATAGCGTCTGGAGATCTTGGTGCTCCAGCAGCTAAAAAATACGACATAGAGTACTGGTCGAGTGTTGATGGCAAATATAGAGAGTTGACGAGCTGTTCAAACTGTACAGATTTTCAAGCACGTAATCTCAATATGCGTGTGAGAAAAGATGACGGCAGCATACAGGTGCTGCACACGCTGAACGGTACAGCTGTGAGTCTGGCTCGTTCGTTGATTGCTGTTATAGAACATTACCAAAACGAAGACGGAACATTACGTGTTCCGAAGGTTTTGCAGCCATATCTTCATGGTCGCGAAGTGCTATAATAAAGACACAAAGGGGGCAAAATGATCAAAAATATTAAGCTCACTGCTATCAAGCTCGAACTAGACGAAAAGACGAAAAAGTATGCTCTAAAAAAAATTGGTGGTGTGGACAGATATCTACCACGCCACGCTACTAAAAGTGCTAGGGCAGAGATTATTATCAAGCAAGTCAATCGTGATCAGGGCAACAAATATGAAGCTGAGGTCATCATACATATTCCAGACCACAAGCTCGTCGCAAAAGATTCAACGATAAACATTCTTGCTTCGATAGACATTGTCGAGGCAAAAATCATCACCCAAGCTCGCAAATACAGAGAAAAACATATAGATCACCGCGGCCCGCATAACCTCCTAGGAAAATTCAAAAGGAGCTTTAGAAGAGAACGATAAGTGATGCATGTTTTTAGCTTTTTATAGGGTTTTATTAGAGCAATAAACAGAGTATAATAAAGGTTAATATTGCAGAAATGTCTAGCGAGGAGGCTTGATTAGTGGCATGCGACAAGTATTAACAAAGGTATTTGGTGATCCGCAAAAACGGATATTGAAACGGTTGAACAAGAAAGTAGAGCAAGTCAATGCTCTAGAAAAAAAATATAGCTCAATGAAAACGCCTGAGCTAAAGAAGCAAACAGCTGTTCTCAAGAAGAAACTCAAACAAAAAAACACCACTCTCGATGACATACTGCCAGAGGCATTTGCTCTGGTACGAGAAGCTTCTTCACGCACTCTGAAAATGCGCCATTTTGACGTACAGCTGATCGGAGGTATGGTGCTGCACGAAGG
This sequence comes from uncultured Candidatus Saccharibacteria bacterium, assembly GCA_964348695.1. GTDB lineage: Bacteria > Patescibacteriota > Saccharimonadia > Saccharimonadales > Saccharimonadaceae > JACPYF01. The sequence goes on from CAYGDI010000001.1 coordinate 57,862, forward strand.
TAATGTTGCCGAGATGAAGACAGGTGAAGGAAAAACGTTGGTTGCAACACTACCTACGTATCTAAATGCACTGAGCGAAAAGGGTGTCCATGTTGTAACGGTCAATGATTATCTGGCGCAGCGTGATGCGGGTTGGATGGGAGAGTTGTATACTTTTCTCGGTCTGAGTGTTGGTGTGATCATCAACGATGCGTCGTTTTTGTATGACAAGGATTTTGATAATACCTCGCATGATGATCCGCGCATGCGTACGTTGAGGCCAGCTACCCGCAAGGAAGCTTACGAGGCAGATATTACCTATGGTACGAACAACGAGTTTGGGTTTGACTACTTGCGCGACAACATGGTCAACGAAGTTGAACTACTGCGTCAGCGTGAGCTCAATTTTGCAATCGTCGATGAAGTGGACTCTATCTTGATTGACGAGGCTAGAACTCCTTTGATTATCTCTGCGCCTGCAGCCGAAAGCCCCGATAGCTATATTCAGTTTTCGAAAGTTGCGGCAAAACTTGTGCCCGATGACTACATACTAGACGAAAAACGTAAAAGCGTAGCATTGACTGATCAGGGCGTCAACAAAGTTGAAAAAATGTTGGGTGTAAAAAATTTGTACAGTCCAGATGCCGTACGTTCGGTCTATCACATGGATCAAGCGTTGCGTGCGCAGACACTCTTTCGTCGTGACAAAGACTATGTCGTTGCTAGCGATGGTGAGGTTATCATTGTCGATGAATTTACAGGTCGTTTAATGCAAGGTCGTCGTTATAACGAAGGGTTACACCAGGCCATCGAAGCAAAAGAAAGTGTTCCTGTGCAACAGGAAAGTCAAACCCTTGCAACAATTTCTTTCCAAAATTACTTTCGTTTGTACGAAAAGCTCAGTGGTATGACAGGTACTGCATTTACCGAAGCTGAAGAGTTTGCCCAGATCTATGAACTAGAAGTTGTACAGATACCTTCGAACAAACCACTACTCAGAGATGACCGTACCGACCTGATATTTAAAACAGAGGCAGGCAAGATCAAGGCTATCGTCAAAGAAGTACAAGAGCATCGCAAAGCTGGAAGGCCTGTGTTGATTGGTTCTGCGTCGATTGCAAAAAATGAGCTTATCTCAAAATCTCTAGACAAAGCGAAAGTGCCTCATGAAATATTGAATGCAAAAAACAACGAGCGAGAGGCGGCTATTATCGCAAAAGCAGGCCAAAAAGGAGCCGTCACGCTAGCTACAAACATTGCTGGTCGTGGTACTGATATTGTGCTCGGAAAAGGCGTCCAAGAGCTAGGTGGATTAGTTGTTATTGGTAGTGAACGTCACGAAGCTCGACGTATCGACAATCAGCTGCGTGGGCGTGGAGGGCGCCAAGGGGATCCTGGTATCACACAGTTCTATGTCTCAACAGAAGATGATTTGATGCGTATTTTTCAGGGTGAGCGTGTAGCGAAACTGATGGACAGACTAGGGGTAGACGAAACTGTACCTATACAGAATAGGGCGGTATCAAAGACGCTTGAATCTGCACAGAAGAGAGTTGAGGGCTACAATTATGACACCCGTAAAAATGTTGTTCAGTATGACAATGTCATCAACCGACATCGAAAAGTTGTCTATATTATACGACGCGAAATCCTGAACGGAGAGAATATACAGCCAGAAATCGACAAATTGGTCGAGAGCGCTGTGCGCGAGCTCACTATCGTGCCCGCAAAGAACAACCCGGATTTTGAAAAAAGTTTCAAAGCAGTCTTTCCGATCGATTCAAAAGAGCTACTAAAAATTGGTGTCGAAAAAAAGGATAAGATACGGCGCGAAACTGCTCTTGCAGCTGTCAAAAAGCTATATGCACGCAAGGAAAAAGAAATTGGCAGTGAAAATATGCGTACTGTCGAACGAGAAGTATATTTACAGGTGCTTGATACGCTTTGGATGCAGCATTTAGAGAACATGCAACATCTACGTGAAGGTATCCACTGGCGTAGTGTAGGCCAGAGAGATCCATTGGTTGAATACCGAGCTGAGAGTCAAAAACTGTTCGATAGTTTGCAGGCAACATTGCGTAGTGAAGTGTTACGCGCTATTATGCATGTACAAAAGTCAGATCTTGCGTACCGAGAAAATTTTGATACAGAACTGACTCGTGCTGCAGAAGGTGCAGTAGAGGCTGGTGTTAATGAAGTCAGTAGCGGTGAAAAGGAAGTTGATTTTTCGATAAAAAAACAACCACAAGGCAAGAAGAAAACAGTTAAAAAGAAACGCAAGCAACAACGACAAAATCGCAAGAAGAACAGATAACTGGTGGGCAGATAGGACAGTAAAACAGTGAGGCATACAGTTGAAGAAGTCAAACTAAAATCCGGTGCAAAAGGCCTACTAATAGATGTGCCCGAGGCGACCGTAATGAGTTTTCAATTTAATTTTCGAGCTGGTAGTAGGCTAACTCGTGACAAAGAAATCTATGAAACAGCCCATATCATGGAACACATGGCATTTGGTGCAAACGAAAGATTTAGAGATGAGCATGCTTTTGAGGCAGAATTTACTCGCAATGGTGCATATCACAACGCCGTAACATCGGACTATTCACTAGAATATATCGCCAGTTGTGCTGATTTTGAGTGGGATAGAATACTCGATTTGCAACAAGTTTCTATCACATCACCCAGGTTTAAACAGGAAGAACTCGAAGCCGAAAAGGGTAATGTCAAGAGTGAGCTGACAGGATATTTGAGCAACTATAACCGTATTTTGTGGCCAAGAATCCAACAACTACTGGGGGAAAATGTACTGACTTATCCTCAACGTCTCAAAACAATCCAAAATGTTAGTTTGCGGGATATACGCGAACATCATCAGCGTACACACACAGCTGACAATTTACGTTTTGTTGTCGCTGGAAAACTACACGGCCGCAAAAGTCAGCTAAAACGCATGCTAGAAGAGTGGGATTTACCGAGAGGTGAAAGGTTCAAGATGCATGTAGATGAGCATCCAAAAATCGTCAAGCCGACATTGATCCCACGTAAAGAAGCTCCTAACCTCACTTTTGGTATTTCTATGGTGTTGCCACGTCCTATGAGTGATGCCGAAGTGACGTCTATGGGCTGTTTGAATCACCTGCTAACAGGCACTATGTATTCGCGTATCTATGGCGCTGCGCGTAAAAAAGGTTTGGCGTACGGTATATGGTCTGATGCTTCTTCACTGGAAACAGATAGCACATGGGAAATCGGTGGAGAGATGAATATCGATACGGCAGAGGCGGTATTTGATATTATTGTCCGAGAGCTCAAGGCCGTTCTTGCAGGCAAACTCACGGAAAAAGAAGTCGAAGCAGCGAAGCAATATGCACTCGGTAGGTATCAAATGGGCGCACAAACGCCAGGACAAATCGCTGGGTTTTATTCGGGGCGTTATTTCTTTGACGGTGTTGTGAACGATTATGAAAAGCTTCCAGCTAGAATAGCTGCAATCAAAAGGGAAAATCTTGCCAAACTGGCCCAGGAGTTCGTTGACAACCAGACGTGGGTGCTTGCAGGTGTAGCTAATACAGATCGTGAGTTGCTTGATCGACTGCATGACAAAATCGCCCCTGTCTTTTGATTGACTATTATAGATTTTTCTGTCATTATGTATGTTACTAGGTTAGTGCGCACAGAGCGTTAGCCAGAGTACTTTCGAGGTGATGCAAATGACAGGTGTAGTCGTCTTTGTGTGCATGCTTGCGTTTACACAGAGCAGTTTTGAAACGGCCGCACTGGTCGGAATTGTCGTCTGGATACTCTTTGATTAACCAGATGATCAATACTCAGAAGGGAAGGTGAGACCAAAAGTGACCAGTTTGCTAGTCATAGGTATTGCAGTAGTAGCTTTTGTTTTGCTACTGATCGAAATGTTGACATATTCAGTCGGCCAAGGAGGGGCGGTGATGCGTTGGTATCAGATATTGAAACCAACGAATATCGCTCTCGTGATCGGTGCTGTCGTCGCTGGCTGGATGATCTGGAAGGGCAGCACATTCGTTGCAATCGTCGGTGTGGTTGCTTTTCTGGTATTCGGTGTCCAAGCTGTGATCAGGGTTGATAGACGTTTGAGGGATGAAGCAGAAATGTCAAAAGAAAGGTCTTGAGATGTTTTTTATCTTTTTAATCCTTGTCTTTGTGTTTTGTATCGCTGCCTTTGGGCCGGCCGGCATCATAGTTGCAATCATCTTTGCAGCGCTTGGTGCTATGGCTGCGTTTGCAGGCGGAGACTGATCGCAAGATACAACCCCAATCCAGCACCGATGATTGGATGGGTTACCGGCACAAACAAGTGCCGGTTTTTAATTGACAAAAATATCAATACAATTTATAGTAATATTATTCGATTTACCCAAAAAGTAAGACGACGAAAAAGGAGATTTGGTGGTGATCTTTAACATCAAGTTCCACGTTACTTCTGACGACATTGTCAAAGTTGTAAGTGGATTCAAGCAAGACCTCCTCAAAGGGTCATCGGTGACTCATCTGGGGGATAACAAATACGAAGTGCTTTTCGAGGTTCAGACCAAGAACATCATCGTCACTCTGACGGAATTTTGCCCTGAGCACGTGCTCGTTGAGTACGAAATCAGCATCAATGGTGACGCAGTTGTACTACAGAAGTCTGTACCAGGCGCCACTCCTTTGATGAAATGGATTGACGAGTCGGTTGAGGAGCTGAATCTCGGGGTCCGTCCGTACAACTGTCTCAAACGGGGCGGTATACAGACAATAGGCGAGCTTCTGCAGCGCAGTAGGGCTGAGCTTGCCATGATTCCTAACTTCGGTCGTTTGTCGCTCGATAGTGTCGAAAACGCTCTAGCCGAAAAAGGTTTGAAGCTGCAACCGTCGTAAGCTTCAGGCAGAGCAAACCCTCCTCGACATCGACGATCGAGGAGGTATTCAAGCCAGTATTCATGTGCCTCACCGCACTTCAGAATACTGGCTTTTTTAATATTTAGATGTTATAATAAACAAGTTATCTTTTGACACAAGGTCGAAGGAAAAGAACATTTGGAGCGAGGTATGTTTTTTCGATTAGGCATGTTTGTCTCAGTGCTTTTTGCATTGTTGACGCTGTATGCGTTTTTCGATCAACTTGAGTCACAGGTTGGTTTCGTTTTTGTTCCAACCACTCTTGTGTGCTTGGGCGTATGCCTGCTGTTCCTAAGCACTCTTGTGTCGCCTTTTGACGATGCTTTAGATGTGCTTTCAAAAAGGATTGATGCTGGGTTGTCCCGAGGCGAAAAGACAGCATGTGTATTTGCCACTTTCTTTGTGATTGTGGCGGGTTGGGCGATTGGTCTCGTCTCAGTAGCACTTGTGGTTTGCATGCTGTTCTTTCACTGGATTTGGAAAGGGCAGCTTCCAGTGTGGGCAGGCTGATTGAAACAAGTGTACTCTCTCGGTTGTTAATAGCCGAGAGAGTACACTAACTATCTACAGTCACTAGTATTTCTATATGTTTTTATAAAAATCTCATATTTAGTACTAGTGATTTTTAATTTTGTAATATATGAGATAATGAAGTATATGAAAATTGCACTACTTGGATACGACATTGAGAACGCTGCGGCGTATAGGTATCTCAAAGACAAATACTCAGGTGCTCAGTTCACTATTTATGATCAGCGAAAAGATCCAGCTCGAGACTTACCTGAGGATGTAGAATTTTTAGGAGATGTAGAAGATTTCAAGAATATTGAAGCCGATATCAGCGTTCGCACGCCGGGGATTGCTCTTGATAAGATACAGGTCAGTGGCGAGGTTACTACTGTTACCAAACTATTTTTTGAAGCATGTGAAGCACCAATTATTGGCGTGACTGGAACAAAAGGCAAAGGTACAACCTGTACACTGATAGCAAAGATGCTTGAAGCTTCGGGCAAGAAAGTATGGCTAGTTGGTAATATAGGCAAGCCTTCGCTTGATATATTGAGCCAAGTACAAAAAGACGATATTGTTGTCTATGAACTATCTAGTTTTCAGCTGTGGGATGTAGAACAATCACCCCAAACTGCAGTTGTACTTCTTGTTGAGCCAGACCATCTCAACGTCCATAGTTCGATGGAAGATTATGTCGGGGCAAAGGCTAATATAGCCAAACACCAAAAGCCCAGTGACAATATTATCTACCACCCGACGAACCCAGAAAGCGCAAAAATCGCCCAATTTTCTTCTGGCAAAAAGCAGCGTTACTGCGCACCCGAAGGTGCGTATATTGAGGACGGCAATATCATAATAGCTGATCAGACAATATGTTCTGTGAGCGACGTTGGTTTGCTAGGTGAACACAATCTAGAAAATATATGCGCTGCCGTAACTGCTTCGTGGCATTACACGCAAGACGTTACAGCTATCAAAAAGGCTATCGTGGAGTTTAAAGGCCTACCACATCATACCCAAAAAGTAAGAGAGCTCGATGGTGTGTCATATTATGATGACAGTTTTTCTTCAGCGCCTGCAGCAACGGTTGCTGCCATAAAATCGTTCGCACAACCAGAAGTAGTGATAATTGGAGGTTCAGAAAGAAATGCAGCTTTTGACAGTTTAATAAAAGCAATAATCCAGCAAAAAAATATTAAAAAAATCATTTTTATGGGTGAAACAGCCAAAAGTCTTTCCGAACTATGCGAATCTGTGGGTGAAAGCAGATATGAGGTAGATAAAACTAATGACTTTAGTAAAGTTATTAGTAGAGCAAAAGCACTTGCAGAGCCTGGTGACGTAGTGCTTCTGAGTCCTGGGTGTCCAAGCTTTGACATGTTTAATAATTTTACGCATAGAGGTGAAGAATTTGCTAGGATAGTGAGTGAGTTATGAGTAAATTTGTATTCGAGGGCTATAGTTTCGAGGCAGGCAAAGCACGCTTTGTCTATAGCTTCGAAGGCGGGCAGAGATTTGCCGAAGAGATTGATTTTGCTATAACTGAAACGCCGTATGATGAAGTAGTTTTGCAAAAAGCATTGTTTTTGAGCTTTTTGCTGATTGGTAGCTCGTATTTCAAGGCGTTTCCAACGCGAGATGTCAAAGTCATACCAGGTCAGCTAGATCAGTGGCAAGTGAAGTTTTTTAACACTGTATATCAGGAAGGCTTGAGTCAATTCGCATTTGAAAATCAGCTCAATAGGAACAGTCTCGCATGGTTTTCTCCTAGTCCAAAGTTGCTATCTGCGCCTCCTGTAGGCTATCAGTCAAGAGGGGTGCTGTCGCTTGTGAGTGGTGGAAAAGACTCTCTGCTGACTGCGACTCTGTTGCAGCGTGGACAGCACGAGTTTACTCCATGGTATCTCTCACACTCAGAGTCTCACCCTGCTATACTTGACCAGCTTGGTCAGACCCTAGTTGTTGCCAAGCGTCGTATAGATCACCAGGCTTTGGAGTTGGCAGCAAAGCAAGGTGGCAAAAATGGTCATGTGCCTATTACATATATTGTGCAAAGTCTTGCGTTAGTGCAGGCAATTTTATTGAGCAAAAATAAAATTTTGGTATCGATCGGTCATGAAGGCGAAGAGCCACATGCTAGTATTGAGGATTTGCCTGTTACGCATCAGTGGTCGAAAACGTGGTCGGCCGAGCAGTATTTTGCTGAGTACGTAGCAAGATATATCTCGCCTGATATTATTATAGGATCACCTTTGCGAGGTTTTAGTGAACTAAAAGTAGCCGAGTTGTTTGTCAACAATTCATGGCAGACATTTGGTCATGGTTTTAGTTCTTGTAATGTTGCTAACTACGCGCAGGGCGCAGATAACACACAGCTGAAATGGTGCGGTCAGTGTCCAAAATGTGCAAACTCATTCTTGCTATTTGCACCATTTGTGACGCAAGAAGAACTTGCAAACTTGTTTGGAGGACAAGATTTATTCACTAGTGCTGCCCTGCAAGAGACGTTCAAAGGTCTACTAGGCATTGATGGTGTGATGAAACCTTTTGAATGCGTTGGCGAGATCGAGGAGCTGCGGCAAGCGTACCATATGGCACAGGCAAAAAACGAGTACGGACAGCTCTCGTTTGGTGTACCTAGTTCTAGCTTTGATTACAACGCAAGATACGAATCACAAGACATCGCTATTTGACGAAAACCATAGAAAAGGTTAAAATTTGTATACGTTTTGCGTGAGTGCAAAAAAGTACATTACAAATAGATATATATGAGGTCCAATGGTCCTCAGTCGGTATCCAAATAGTCCCGTGAGGTAATAAATGACAGTGGCGACAGTAGAACTACCCGAACAATTCGACGAGTCAGCACGTGATGTTGTATCACGATGCATCGAAGAAACAGAAGCTTTGCACTTGTCGTGCGTGCCGAGTGTCAATCTTTTGATTGCCATTTTGCTACAAAACGGCAACGAAGAACGGTTTTTGAGCGATCACGGTATCACGATCCAAAAGGTTCGTGCCAAACGTGATCGTTATTTTCAGAGAAAGCCTGTTCGTCCAAAACAGATCAGCTTTGCTCCGATCACCCTCGAAGCTTTTCAGCTAGCTGTGTCTGAGGCTCGCAGTGAGATGACTGACGATGACAAAGACGTTGTGGTAACTCCTCGTCATCTTTTGCTAGGTCTACTGCGCAAACAAGGAGGAGCAGTCATTCACATTTTGAATGAATTCGATACTCCTCCGCGTGCGCTGTACTCACAACTGCGTATGCAGGCTGCTGCGTAGCAACTACATGGATACCTCTCCCTCCGACACTTGTTGTCGGAGGGATATCCATTGTATTTCATATCTGTTTATTTGTTATACTAAAGCCTATGCAACCATTGCAAAAACGTATCAATGACATTAGCCAATCTGTTCAAAAAGCCTTTGATCAGCTTTCTATTGAACAAAAAATGCAAGATATCGCCACAATCGAAGAGCAGATGGCTCAACCCGATGCGTGGGATAATACAAATGCCGCCCAGGAAAAGAACAAAAAACTTGCTCAATTACAGCAGCTGGTGAAACCTTGGCAACATCTCAAAAAACAGATCCACGAAACAGCCGAGTTGATCGCAACGGGCGATGATAGTCTCAAGGCAGACTTGCTACAGCAGACAGAGGAGTGTGAAAATACTTACAAGAGCCTGAAAAAAGCGCTTCTTTTGCGGGGAAAGTACGATGATCACAATGCTCTACTAAGGTTGAGTGCTGGGGTAGGCGGAACTGACGCGCAGGATTGGACTCAGATGCTAGAGCGTATGTATATCCGGTTTGCCGAAAAATCTGGCATGACTGCGAAGGTTATCGAACATAGCCCGGGTGAAGAAGCTGGTATAAAAAGTTCGGTGATCGAAATCGAAGGGTCTTTTGCGTATGGCATGCTACGTTCAGAACATGGTGTGCATCGTCTTGTTCGTTTGAGTCCGTTCAATAGTGATAATTTGCGCCAAACCAGCTTCGCCCTAGTTGAGGTACTGCCGCAAATTGATACACCTGACGAAGTGAAGCTCGATGACAAGGATCTCAAAATTGATGTCTACCGAGCTGGTGGTCACGGTGGGCAGTCTGTTAATACAACGGATAGTGCAGTACGTATAACACACATCCCGACCAATATAGTAGTTGCTATCCAAAACGAACGTTCCCAGCTGCAAAACCGCGAGACAGCAATGAAAATTTTACGATCAAAATTAGCTCAGCTACAACTCGAACAACACGCTGAGAGCATAGCTGATCTCCAGGCGGGCGAGTCAGCCAACTGGGGTTCTCAAATACGTAACTATGTTTTGCATCCATATACAATGGTCAAAGATGCACGTACGAAGTTTGAGACAAAAGATGCTTCAAAAGTACTTGACGGCAATATCGATGGTTTCATTACTGCGTACCTGGAATCAAATATTGTATAATTAAAAACATGCAAAAAGTGGGCACTTTTTCTAGCAACCGTGGTTTCACAATAGTAGAACTTCTCATTGTTATTGTGATAATTGGTATTCTTGCAGCCCTAGTAATTGTCGCCTATAGAGGGGTGCAAGATAGAGCAAACAATTCGCAGACCGAAGCCTCAGTCAATGCTTGGCGAAAAGCCATGATTCAATATGCGACAGACAACGGTTCTTATCCTATAGCAGTAAGTGCTTGTTTTAATGAGACAAACTTAACTAGTTGTTGGCCTACTTCTTCTGCTAGTCCAACACTGAATAACGCACTGCGACCCTATATGGGTAACAAAAACCCTCTTCCTGGCCCCAGTCTACAACAAATAAGCAATAGTTGGGGCTCGCCAAGAGTTGGTGGAGGTCTTGTATATAGTGCGACAGCCACTCTCGACGGCACGGTGTACCCTTATTATGTTGCGTACAATCTAAAAGGTCTTGTGAGATGTAATATGTCTGGTCTCTTATCCTACACTACGTGGCTCGTCTTCTCGTCAACTCCACCTTCAAACGGTAGAAGTGCTAACGATGCCGCAGGAAATATAACATTTTGCATAGCAGCCTTGCCAAACCCTTCGGCCCTATAGTGGCAATTTTGTTATAACGCGCATAAGCTTTATAATAGTATATACATGATTCTTTTAGATAGGGTAACAAAAAATTACGGTGTTAGGGACACAAAACCTGCACTCAACCGCGTGACATTACACATCGAACCACGTGAGTTTGCGATATTGGTGGGCACGAGCGGTGCGGGCAAGTCAACGCTGCTAAAGCTTTTGACCTGCGAAGAAAAGCCGACAAGCGGCAAGATAGTTGTTGGTGGTATCGACTACGATACGCTGAAACCTCATCAGATACCATTGTTGAGACGCAAAATCGGCGTTGTATTTCAGGATTTTAAACTACTCCCACAGCGCACGGTTTTTGAGAATGTTGCTTTTGCACTAGAGATTGCAGGTATGACCAATCGCGAGATCAAAACAACAGTTCCAAAGGTCATTAAACTCGTTGGTTTAGAGGGCAAAGAAAAACAATTCCCACGACAGCTTAGCGGGGGCGAGCAGCAGCGTGTAGCAATAGCACGTGCAGTTGTTCGTCAGCCAAAGATCTTGATCGCAGATGAGCCGACAGGTAATCTGGATCCTCGCCATAGCTGGGAGATTATCAAACTGTTAGAGAAAATCAATCGCTATGGTACAACTGTGCTTTTGACTACTCACAATGCCGAAATCGTCAACAAACTCAAGCGTCGCGTGATTACTATAGATGGCGGCAAGGTCAAGAGTGATCAAGTCAGCGGGAGTTATCGACAATGAAAAAAACAGCTACAAAATCGACAGCAGATTTACGTCGTAACAAGCGTCTCAAGCGAAGGTATATCACTTTTATACGAATGTGTCGCTATGGTGTGAATAACTTTTCTCGCAATGCGTGGTTGACTATAGCTGCGACGGCGGTGATGACAATCACTCTATTGATCGTGTTTGCTACTCTGGTATCACGACAAGTACTCGTCGATACTGTAGATAAATTAGAGCAAAAAGTAGATTTTTCAATATATTTGAGAGAAGATGTTAGCCAAAAAACAGTAGATAAGTTGACTGACAAACTTGCCAAACAAGACGAAGTAGCAAATGTTGAGTATATTAGTGTCGAAGACGCGAAGAAGCTGTATATTGATGAAAATAATCCGTCAGCCGCTCAGCTGGAAACATTGGCCGAGCTCAAAAATCCACTACCGGCAAGTCTGCGCGTGACACCAAAAGATCTCAATAAAATGTCAAAAATTGAAAGTCTTGTCAGCAAGGACGAATTGTTCCAAGAAAATGTCGACCCAGCGCATCAACCATCTTTTACTGGTCGAGGCAAAAAATCAATCGAGACGATAGGTACTTGGATCAGTGCGGCCGAGAAGATAGGGTTGGCTGCGAGTATTTTGTTCATTAGTATTTCGGTTTTGATTATATTCAACACCATTCGTATGGCGATTTTTAACCGCAAGGAAGAGATAGAGATGATGAAACTGATTGGAGCAGAGAAGAGCTTTATACAAGGGCCTTTTATTGTCGAATCTACGATGTATGGTTTTTTTGCTGCTATCATTGCATTTGTTGTTGGGCTTGTTGGGCTGATATCTTTGCAGTCCAAGCTGCAAGCATACGGGATCGAGGTGAGTAGTACTTTTGATTTTGTGATCACAGCATCGCCATTTATTATCGTCGGGTTGATAATTTTAGGCTCGCTGATCGGTGTTGTATCGTCATTTTTTGCAGTTAGTCGTCATCTCAAAATATAAAATTAAACATGCCGACCACAAAGCGTTGACGCTTATGGTTAAATATGCTACATTGGAGGGTATATGAAACTACGGTCCACCACACCGGTCATAAAGAAATTTGCTACAAGCTCGCTTATAGTAGCTAGTGCTGTGGCAATGACTTTTTCTACGGTGACACCAGCGTATGCTGATAGATTTGACGATCAAATCCAGTCAATAGAACGTCAAATCAATGGATATCAGTCAGAAGCAGCGAAACTTTCGCAACAGGCTGATTCTTTGCAAAACACAGTCAATGAGCTTCAGGCACAGGTCAACACGATACAAGCCCAGGTTGATCTTTCTCAGGCAAAATATGACCAACTAGTACAACAAATAAAAGATACCGAAGACAAAATTGTCCGTAACAAGGAAGTCTTACAAGAGACAATCAGCGATTTATACGTCAATGGGGAGACATCTCCGATAGAAATGCTTGCAAGTAGTCAAAATATCGGTGACTATCTAGATCAGCAAGAGTATAGAAGCACAATTCGTGACCGTCTAGAATCGTCTATAAAAGAAATAAAGAAACTCAAAGCAGATTTGGAAACTAAAAGAGATGATGCAAAAAAAGTTCTCGATGATCAACAGGCTCAAAAGACAGCTTTAGCAGCCAAGCAAGCTGAGCAGGCAAACTTGCTCGCACAGACTCAGAACAACGAAGCAGCATACCAAGGTCTGATTGGTCAGCAAAATAGCCAAATCAGTAATTTGCGTGCACAACAGGCGGCTGCGAACAGTGCTCGTCTGCGTTCTTCTGGTGGTGGTAATATTGTCGCTGGTGATCCAAACAAGGGTGGTTATCCTGGTTACTTAGCATCTGCACCGCAGGACAGTATCGTTGATCCATGGGGTATGTACAACCGTGAATGTGTCAGTTATACCGCCTGGAAAGTACAACAACGCTACGGTTATATGCCATATTGGGGCGGTCGTGGCAATGCCAACCAGTGGCCGGGCAATGCACGAGCTGCGGGGATACACACCAGCAGCACTCCACGCGCTGGAACAGTCGCGGTAATGAGCGGCGGTTATTACGGCCATGTTGCATGGGTTGAATCAGTCAATGGCAATAGTGTCCGTGTCAGTCAATACAACTGGGGCGTACGAGGCGAATATAGCGAGATGACCGTTTCGGCGAGCGCCTTTGACACATACATCTACTTTGGCGGTTAGAACTCTCGTTCTCGACCACGCGTGGTATGATAGTATGAGTATTTTATTTGAATATATGAAGAGGGTATAAGACGAGTTGTGCAACCAAAAAAACAAGTTCACGAAACAATAGGAGTAGCAAAAAGACGACATTCTGTCTCATATTTTGTTTTGACTATTAGTATCGTAAGTTCGATATTGGTAGGATTTGTCATAGGAACTCGCGTTGATGATGCACTTATCTCAGACGATAGCCTTGCCAGTATCAAAAAAACTTACCGCGAACTGCAAACGCATTATGATGGCAAGCTTGACGACAAAAAACTCATAGAAGGGGCAAATAGAGGGCTCGTCGAAGCTGTTGGTGATCCATATACGGCTTTTTTCACCGCAAAGGAAGCAGCTGAATTTGAAAATGATATAGAAGGAACATTTAGCGGTATCGGCGCGGAACTGGGCAAAAAAGATGACAAACTGGTTGTAATATCGGCTCTTGATTCTAGTCCAGCGCAAAAGGCAGGGCTAAAAGCAGGGGATATCATTGCGCGTGTCGACGATGTCGACTCGGTAGACTGGACGATAGACAAGGCAGTCACAAAGATTCGGGGCAAGGCAGGTACTTCGGTGAAACTGACTATTATCAGGGGTGAAGAAGCGCAAAACATCACTATCGTGAGAGATCTTATCACAGACCCTAGTGTCAAGACTGAAGAAAAAGGAGATATTGGTATCATTCGTATCTCTAGATTCAGCCACGATACAGCAGGGCTGACAAAAGAGGCCGCAGAGAAATTTGCTAACAAAAAAGGAATCGTCATAGATCTTAGGGGCAATGGCGGAGGTTATCTCGAATCTGCCCAAGAGGTAGCGAGTCTATGGCTTGATGAAGGTCAAATCGTGGTGACCGAGCGTAGAGGTGATACTGTTCGTCAAACGCATCAGGCCTTGGGTGAGCCTGTGCTCAAAAACATGCCTACAGTTGTGTTGATAGACCAAGGTAGTGCAAGTGCGAGTGAGATTGTTGCCGGTGCTTTGCAAGACCACGGCAAAGCGACGCTTGTTGGAGAAAAAAGCTTCGGAAAAGGCTCTGTCCAAGAGATGGTAGATTTGCCAAACGGTGCGAAACTCAAAGTTACCATCGCGAAGTGGTATACCCCAAAGGGCAAGAATATTGGCAAATCTGGGATCACTCCTGACGAGAAAGTCGCACAGCCAAAAGATTTGCAGTCTACTAGTGATCCACAGCTAGAGAAAGCACTGGATATCATAAAATAGTTATGCTACTATAAGCCATATGGAACTCGCAAAGAAAAAGATATTATTGGTAGAAGATGACACGAATCTCGCGGCTGTCTACAGGGGTCGTTTGGAGCTTGAAGGATTTGAAGTAGTAGAAGTCAACAACGGCGAAGACGCTCTTTCTAGTGCTGTCAAAGAAAAACCAGATCTTATTTTGCTAGACGCAATGATGCCAAAAATCAGCGGTTTTGATGTACTCGATATTTTGCGCAACACACCTGAGACAACGAATGTTCGTATTATCATGTTGACAGCACTGTCACAGGAAAAAGACAAAGAGCGTGCAGAGAATCTCGGCGCCGATGAATATTTGGTCAAGTCTCAGGTTGTAATCGGTGATGTTGTTGAACGTGTCAAACACCACTTGGGTGTTGGCTCAACTCCTCCTCCGCAAGAAGCATAGTAGTTAGATAGCTTTCTCTTTCAAAAAACTATATATATTGAAGATTTACAATAGTTAGTCGTATTATTCGACTATAACTTGTGTCCGGCGAGTTGTTTTGCCTGTAAAGAGTCGCTTTTTAACAGATTTGAAAGTAACTGTACCAGCTATTTTAGCGTGAATAGTAAAATTGCGGCTCATATATGTGCCAGGACCAGCGATTTTTGTTGCACCAACCTGACGCACCAATACTTCACCGGTGTTGACTTTTTGGCCACCAAAACGCTTCACTCCGAGTCGTTGACCGGGTGATTTGCGATTGTTTTTACTGGTACCGCCAGCTTTTACGTGTGACATATATTACTTCCTGCTTATTACTAATAGTTCTCGTCCGACGATTTGGTCATCTCGGTGGTATATCAAATCTTTGTTGTCAGAGTGAACAAAACTTATACGATTGTACCCCAGATCACTCAGATGGTCAAGGGTTTTGAGGTGATAAACCCTGCCGTCAGCGAACCAAGCAGGCACCGCCAAGCATATACGAGTACCTGGTTTTATTTGATTGTGCAGATTTCGCAGGAACTTTTTCAAAATAACGTCACAGTCGTGTACGGTTTCTTGCAAAATTTCACGGTCCGGGACAGAGGTGAATGGGCGACCTAGATACCCTTCGCAGGCAACAATATCAATTGGTTGCTGCCACGTTGCATCTGTTGCGTCATCTTGATGCAGGTACCAATCAAAAGTCATCTTGTGTGTATCAGCCAGCCAGTTAAGGTTATCGCGACTATAGCGAATCATTCGCTCTTCTAGATCAGTGCCATAAACCTGATATCCCATTAGTGCTGCTTCTTGTAGGATGACCCCTGTTCCGCAGAATGGATCTAATATTCGCTTTGCGGTATTTTGTGGGTCATTTTCGGCAATATTAATGATTGTTTGTGCTAATTTAGGCGGTAACATACCAACCCGGGTGTCACGTTTTGGTCGCCCGCGGTCGCGCAGGGTATAGGCATCGATATCTTGCACAGCGGTTGTTTGAGCAATTATTGTATTCACCCCATCTCTTATCAACAGTATTTCACAGCCCAATTCACTAGTGAGCTTATTGTGTAGTACCTGGGCACTGTTGAGTGTTTTTTCAGGATTTGGGATCAATCGTATGGAACGACCACTAGCCTTTATGACTTTTTTTAGTCCTAGACCTAGTGCATTTATCTTTGCGGGATTAATATCTAAACCATAACAGCTGATTCCAAGTTTGAATTTGCCCTCAACGAGACTACCGATATGGGTGGACAGTACGTGTTCAAGCTGCTTTTTTATGACATGTATATCAATTGAATCGACTGTAGCGAGGACGTTACCAGCTTTGAGAGCTCCGCCAATACGACTAAAGTCGACCGTGTTATCGGTGTCAACCAATGTCGCATAATCTCCGATGGGTCGCAGGATATCGGAGCCGTATAGACTCTCAAGCTCGGCGAGACCGATCGCGGGTTGTCTTCCCAATATGTATATCATTGCTATTTATTCTATAGATTGCGTAGGTAAACAGCAAATCGGGTATAATAGGGTATATGTCACGACGGGGTATGATTAGTTTAGTTACGCTTTTGCTACTACTTTTGATTGTGTTTTTTGCACGCAAAGAGATAATGCATGCGTGGGAGCTCATAGGTAGTCTTGATCTTTGGATATTATCTCTTTTGATTCCTGCACAAATCATTGTCTATTTTGCCGGTGGTGAAATGATGTTTTCTTATCTTCGCTACAAAAAAGCCATGAGAAAAACCTCGCTCTTTATGCAAGGTCGTATGGCGTTGGAGCTGAATTTTGTGAACCATATTTTGCCTAGCGGTGGCGTGTCGGGCATTTCGTATATGACTTGGAGGCTGGGAAAACTGGGCGTTTCTCCAGGTAGGGCAACTATGTCCCAGATTGTTCGCTACGTTGCAGCATTTTTAGCATATCTAACACTACTTGTTGTCTCTGTAATCTTCATTACACTCGACGAAGGTGTGAGTAGGCCAATCATACTGGTAAGTAGTATTTTGGCATCAACCATTATCTTTTTTATGATATTCGGCACCTATATCATCAGCAGTGAAGTACGTCTCAAAAATTTTGCTGGCTGGTTGACCCACTGGGGCAATAGAGCTATTACTTTTTTCACATTTGGTAAAAAGAAAAAGGTCTTGAAACTCCACGCAATAGAAGAATTTTTCAAAGATTTTCATGACGACTACAAACAGCTAAAAAACGACAAAAGGATACTTATCAGACCATATCTATGGGGCATTTTTTATAATGTCATGGATGTCATGTTGTTCGTTATTGGGTTTTGGGCACTGGGGCATACGGTCAACCCGGCTGTGATTGTTATTGCATATGGTATTGCATCTCTTGCTGGATTTTTTATGATTACGCCTGGCGGGGCAGGCGCATACGAAGCATTGATGATTGGTTTTATGAGCAGCGCTGGTATACCCCAGGGCGTGGTGATCGCTGGCGTACTGGTGACTCGCGTGGTGTTACTACTGGGCACAATAATATCTGGATACGTTTTTTATCAACTAACTATTATCAAATATGGAAAATCTCCAACTCACCCCAACTGATTTTGTCGCACTGACGAATCAAACACTGGAGTATGCATACCCTAGTGTAACGGTAGTTGGAGAGGTGTCTGGTTTTAAAATCAATCAAGACAAGTTTGTTTTTTTTGATATCAAAGACGAGGCAACGAGTGTTGGGTGTTTTATGATGAAATTTCAGCTCAGTGTGGCAATAGAGGATGGTATGCAAATTGCGATTGTAGCACAGCCAAAACTTACTAACAAAGGCAAATTCAGCCTTACAGTGCGATCTATCCAGCCAGTAGGCGAGGGTAGTCTCAAACGTAGTTTTGAGCTACTCAAGGCCAAGTTGCAAAAAGAGGGGTTGTTCGCGTCGGAGCGTAAACGTCTCTTGCCAGAGCTCCCTGCGCGCATAGGTGTGATTAGTTCGGTTGATGCTGCTGGCTATGCGGATTTTGTCAAAATTCTTGACCAGAGGTGGGGCGGCATATATGTCACAGTTGTTCATACTCAGGTTCAAGGACTTGGAGCGCCGCAGCAAATTGTCAGCGCACTGCAGTATTTTAATGAATCCGCTGAGCCGCCGGAAATGATCGTTATTGTGCGTGGTGGTGGTAGTCTGGACGATCTGAGTGTTTTTAACGACGAGTTGCTTGTGCGTGCGATTGTCAGCTCGCGACTGCCTGTACTGACCGGTATAGGACACGAGACAGATCTTTCTCTAGTAGATTTGGCTGCAGATGTGTATGCTAGTACGCCTAGTAACGCAGCACAGCTTGTTGTGCCCGACAAAAACCAATTCATACAGAATCTACATGCGACCTTGCATAGGGCAGCTTCTCGCGTTGAACAAGTGTACAGCGATCGTCAGCAAAAGGTTGGTTTGTCAATGCGTGCAATTATCCATGCGTTGAATATGCAGTTTGATACGGTGGCAAATCAACACAGCTCGCTCTCGCGTAGTCTATCTCAGCTCAATCCACGCAATGTTCTCAAACGAGGTTATAGCTTGGTCAAACTGCAGAACGACCGACCAATACAGACGGCAAAGATAGGCGACTTGTTGGAGATTGAAACTAGCAAAAGTATAATACAGGCAGGAGTAAAAAATGTCAGCAGCAAATAAAACGATCAAAGAAAAACTAACCCAGCTCGATGAGCTTGTTGCGTGGTTTGAGCAAGACGATATAGATATCGAACAAGCATTGAAAAAGTTTGAAGCCGCAGAGGCGCTTTCGGAAGACATCGAAAAAGAGCTCAGTAATGCGAAAAACAAAATAGAGATTATCAAGAAAAAGTTTGATGCTTGATATCGTTTTTTTGGTTTTTGGTTTTTTTATTATTTCATTTGGTTTTGTCGTTTTTTTCGGCGCACCATATGTACCTACACTAAAAGACCAGGTCAAAGAAATCATTAGCATATACCCGCTAGATCGCAAAGATGTTTTTGTAGATGTTGGTTCGGGTGACGGTGTTGTTCTGCGTGCTGTATCAAAAAAAGTATCCAGAGCCGTAGGCTACGAGTTGAGCCCATATCTATGGCTTCTCTCTAGGGTACTCAGCCGTAAGCAAGCAAATGTCACCATATATTTTGGCAGCTTCTGGCGGCAGCAATTGCCGAGCGATACTACGGTAGTATACACATTTTTAAATGGTAAATTCATGCCCCGTCTAGAACGAAAACTGCAAGCACATGTAGATATGCATGGTCGCAAGATTAGTTTTATTACGTACGGGTTCAAGATAAAAGGCCGCAAAATACTCAAGACAGAGGGGCCGATGTTTTTGTACGAATTTCGTCCCACTTTACAAACATAAGGGTTTTGCATATTATAGTAACAATATGAGTAAACATCTTTCTGGCCACGAGCAGGGCTATATCACTGGAGCAGTAGTTACGAGCATTATTTTTGGCCTTTTGGCGCTAGTGTTTGGTTCAGTGATGATCTGGGCTCTTGTACAGTACAATGACGCTAGTAACAATGTCGAACAAAAGGTCATCGCTGCACAGGAAAAAGCAAAGGCTGAACAAAAAGCAGTAGACCAAAAAGATTTTGATGAAAAAGAAAAAAATCCTCTAAAAGAATTTGTTGGCCCTAACGATCTCGGACGAGTTGCATTCACATACCCAAAAACATGGAGTGTATTCGTTGCAAACGATGGCCTTAACGGGACTGCGTATCAAGCATATTTGCACCCAGAAATAGTTCCACCAGTAGCGACAGCACAGAACAAGTTTGCTCTTCAGGTATCTATTTTGACGCAGTCATACGATCAGGTTCTGCAGCAATATAGTGGGTTTGTAAAACAGGGCAGTTTGAGAAGTTCGAATATTACTGCAAATGGTTTTGATGGACAACGTTTTGACGGTAATTTTTCAAAAGATATCCAGGGCGCAGCAGTTGTATTCAAGATTCGTGACAAGACGTTGGTGATCAAGACCGATTCAACTGCGTTTATTAATGATTTTGACAATATCATTCTAAAAGAACTCAAATTCGAGCAGTAAAAACCTGCTGCCCAGTGCTCTGTGCTACTATAGAAAGTAGCTATGAGGCAACAATATGGAGGTGAAAATAATCAGCTACCCACTTTGGTGGCGTTGTCTCATGAACTCAAAGCACCACTAGCGCTGATGCGTCATATAGCTCTAGCGAGTGAACATTATGATGACCAGGAAAAAGCCATTGCTTTTGACCGCATACGATTGACGGCCGAACGTTCTTTGCGATTGACCGAAGCTCTAACTCGTAGCTATAGGACTAGTGATCTCGATAGCGAACCAGTCAATGTTGGCCGTTTGTGTGATGAGATTGCTCATGAATTGTTACCGCTATGCAAAGAGCTTGGACAAAATATAGAGCTGCATATTCCTAAACAATCTCTCTTGGCGGTGGGTAACAGAGATCTTATGAGTAGTGTGGTGTTTGGGCTCTGCGACAATGCGCTCAATTACGGCCAGACAGATGCGCCGATTCGTCTCGAAGCACGACGAGTAGGCGAGTATGTTAGATTGGCTGTGCGTGACTACGGCCCATCTATTTTCAAATCCGAGCTGCGCAAACTCAAATCTCGTCTAGGTTCTGCGCCTCAGCCTATTAATCGTCGGCCAAATAGTAGCGGGTTAGGTCTGTATATTGCAGGTCAGTTCGCCGAAGCAATGGGTGGAGAGCTTGGTATGACCAGGCACCAAAAAGGCGGACATACATTTTATATAGACGTGCCAACATCAGCACAGCTTTCACTGATATGAAGAAAAAAGTAGTTATTATAGAAGACGATACTTGGTTTGCTCAGACAATTGCGCACATACTACAAAAATCTGGCTGGAAAGTTGCTTTGGCAAAAAGTGGGAGCAAAGGTATCGATTTGATAGATGAGTTTTCTCCCGATGTTGTTTTGTTGGATATGATGTTGCCAGAGGTAGCAGCGCCGGCACTGCTCAATGAGCTGCAATCTTATACAGATTTGGCGCAACTGCCAATAGTTATTTGTACATCTATGGATATGACACAATTTAGCCCAGATGTGTTGTCTAGTTATGGAGTAAAATCAGTTATCGACAAGGCCAAAAATACACCTCAAGATATTGTGGAGGCATTAGAACATGCAATCCAACAAGACTAAGGCAGTAGTTTTGCGACGCACGAATTTTGGCGAGGCAGATCGCGTAGTGCAGTTTTTGTTAGCAGATGGGCACAAGATTAGTGCGATGGCCAGGGGTGTGCGTCGAGAAAAGAGCAAGCTTGCTGGGGCAGTCGAGCTGCTTTGCATCAGTGACGTGACCGTTGCAAAAGGCAAAGGCGATCTACATACATTGACATCTGCTCGACTTGTCACATTTTATGACAAGATTTTACAAGATTACGATAGATTGCAATTTGCCTATGATGGACTCAAAAAGACCGGCCGCCTGAGTGAGCACATCGTTGAGCCGCTATTATTCGACACTGCGATTGTTTTGCTAGAGAGTCTCAATAATCCACAGATAGATCTGAGAATTATCAAAAGCTGGTTTTTCTTGAGGGTTGCAGATATTTCTGGACATGGGCTCAATCTTTCGCGCGATGGCAACAATCAGCCACTGAGCGTAGAGTTGCATTACGAATTTGATACAAACGAAATGTCATTTGTGATTACCCCGAAAGGCAAGTTCAGTGCGCAGCATCTAAAGCTTTTCAAGCTGTTAAAACTCAAATCACCCCACAGGGTCGCGCAAATATCAGGTGTTGACGAATATCTCGATGATATTACAGAGCTGTCCTATCATCTTGCTCAGTAAAACGAAAAATTATATAATACTGCTGTTATGTCGAAAAAAGCAGGACGATCGATCCGCAAATTTCACACTAGACTAGAGCATGCGGTTGTCGATAGACAACAAATGCTAGATAGGGAGCAGTTTAGCTTAGAGAGTGGGCTCGGCAAGCTCGTTATAGTTGTCTCTCGTCAGGGAAATTTTGCTAGTAGCGTGAGTCGCTCCGAGCAAATCAATGCATTTGAACAAGAAGCAGGAATGCTCAGCGAGAGTCGACAGGGTCACCACCAGGATATTATAGTTCGTCATCAATCCGTTGTCGGTGATCTTGTACTCGACCTACAAGATCCGGAAGTCACAGATCTGGTCTTGATTGGCAATGGATCTATTGCCGATTTTTGGGCTGCAGGTGGCAAGCATTTTGACTGGCTAACCGTAGCAAAAAAAGCAAAACACCTAAAACAAGGCAAGATCGAACAGCGCGTGTGCGGACATTTTCCTCTGAAAACATCTGTGCCGCTCGGTACATTTGCACTCAGAGATCAGACCCAACTCATTGCTCCTACTGGTCAGCTGATACCTGATATACATCCTGCAGGAGAACTATTTTCGCCAGTGTACACAAAACCAGACAATGATTCAGCCGATATCTTGGCTCTCATTGATGAGCATCACAATCCATCAGCCGGTGTCTTTCGAGGATCTACTAGCGTACTTCGACCTGCCTCTGTATAATGTCTAGTTAGATGAGCACAGTAAAACTAGAAGATATCGTATCATTGGCGAAACGCCGTGGTTTTATATACCAGGGTAGTGAAGTCTATGGTGGTCTATCTGGTACCTGGGACTACGGTCCGCTAGGTGTAACGCTAAAGCGAAATATTATGAATGCTTGGTGGAAATCATTTGTTGATAGCCGTGATGAAATGTATGGTGTCGATGCTGCGATACTGATGAACCCAAACGTATGGAAGGCCAGCGGTCATGTCGATACGTTTACCGACCCGTTGGTTGAGTGTAGCAACTGTAAAGGTCGTTTCCGTGCCGATCATCTCGAGGGCGACAAATGTCCAAATTGTGGCAAAACAGGTACATTTGGTGAAGCGCGTCAGTTCAACATGATGTTCAAAACAAATGTCGGGCCTGTTGATGACGACAAATCAATCAGCTATCTACGGCCGGAGACAGCGCAGGGTATTTTCACCAATTACAAAAACGTTCTAGATAGTTTTTATCCTGATTTACCGTTTGGTATCGCCCAAATGGGCAAGGCATTTCGTAACGAAATCTCACCACGTGATTTTATATTCCGTTCACGTGAGTTTGAACAAATGGAAATAGAATATTTCATTCACCCTGATCAGTGGGAAAAGATTTTCGAAGGTTGGATTAAAGGCATACGAATGTTTTTAACTCAAGAGCTCGGCTTGCCTGCAGAGTCTATACATGAGCTAGAAGTTCCAGAAGATGACCGTGCGCATTACAGCAAGCGAACAGTTGATTTCGAGTTCGACTTTCCAATTGGTCGTGAAGAACTATTGGGTCTAGCGTATCGTACCGACTTTGACCTGAAAAATATTCAGAACAACGCTGGAAAAAACATGGAATACACGATCAAAGGTACCAACGATAAGTTCATACCGCATGTAATTGAGCCTAGCTTTGGTGTAGAGCGTATGGTTATGGCGGTTTTGACTAGTGCATATAAAGAAGATGAACAAAACGGCGAAAAGCGAATCTACCTGGCACTGCCAGAGCACTTGGCTCCTGTGAAATACGCCGTTTCACCACTGTTAAAGAACAAGCCAGAGCTAGTCGCCAAAGCTCGTGAAGTGTACGACGCTTTGAAGAAAAAACACGGCAATGTCATGTGGGACGACAACGGAAACATCGGCAAACGCTACCGCCGCCAAGACGAAATCGGCACGCCATACTGTGTTGTTGTTGACTTCGACACACTTGAAGGCGAGAGTGCGGGCACTGTCACGCTCCGTAGCCGTGATACTACGCAGCAAACCCGCATAAGTATTGAGGAGCTTGTGTAGTGGGTTCATTGATAGAGCTCAATGACTGCTTAAGAATTTCAAAAGAGCAAGGGTTTCCGGATTTTTTAGATATACAGCGTCACCTTACGGATCCATTCACTTTTGATGATATCGAAGGAAAGATATTTGAGTTTAGCGCCAAGGAGAAACTTAGAGTCTATCAGCAGCCACCTGTGCGCAATACACTTGTAGAAGATCTTGATGGAAAGTGGCTGTACTGGGGTCTTTGCTATATTATAGAAATAAATCACGACTATGTCTCGCAAACTACAAGCGGAAAATACAAGATTGTGCGTTTAAATTCTCCTGAGGAAATGAAAGAACATTTTAAAATAACGCATATTGTAAATCTAGAGCAAAATTATTTTACGAATAAATAAGCATGGATATCAAACAATTTCGTCTAAAACTATATCCAAACAACTTTGATCTAGTTAGAAACTTTTACGAAAATGTATTAGGCTTTAATGCTGTGAAAGACTGGGACAGAGGTAACGACGATAAAGGTGTAATGTTTGATGTTGGGGGTGCTATTTTAGAGCTACTATCTCGAAAAGAGAAAAATAGATCAGCTGTAGGTAGCGACATATCTTTGTGGGTCGAAGATGTACACACTCTTTGGGACGCTATGAAAGATAGCCAGAAGATTATCTTTCCATTACGTGATAACGAGTGGGGAGATACATCATTTTGTATATCTGATCCAGAAGGTTTTGAGATCACATTTTTTACAAAGGGATCAGTAGAATCTTAAAATGGTAAACAATAAAATCCCAGATGTAAAAAGCTCCTTTATATACAACGGTACGCATATTGATGTAGAGTGGTTTGATTTGATTGGACTAGAGATGCCTGATCTAGCTTGGCAACAAGTTTACGTCATAGGTGATGTTGGAGGCAAGGTGCCGATAGTCCACTATAAAACAGGCGACAAAGATAACTTGCCTGGTGGAAAAACCGAAAAAGGTGAAGCAGTAGACAATACTATTCGCCGAGAAATTAATGAGGAGATTAACTGTAAGGTTTTATCTTGGTATCCTATTGGTTATCAAAAGAATATAGAACCATCTGGAAAAGTTACATACCAGCTGCGGGTGAGGGCAAAACTGGAAAAAGTTGGTGATTTTACTGAAGATATTGGGGGTAGTGTTACTGGCTATTCGCTAATCGATCTAGACGATCTCAATGGGCGTATACAATACGGCGAGATTGGCGATAGATTGGTAGATCTTATCAAAGAGCATGAAGGAGTTTAATATGCGAACTATTGTCCAACTAACTGCGCAGAGAATGATATGATTGAACTATGAAAATATCGAAAACAGAGCTTAGAAGCAAGGTTACAAGCCTATTATCTAAAAATTTCTCAGAGCAAGAAGCAGAGCGGATAGCAGACTATTTGTTATGGGCGGATATGTCGGGTATCAATACTCAGGGCGTGATAAAACTGACTGGTACAGAACCATTGCAAAATATACAGCCGTCTGGCGAAATCAGAATAGAACGTGAAACGAAGTTGTCGGCGTTACTAGACGGTAACAAAAATCCCGCGCCTCTAGTTGCTCAACGGGCAACTGATATCGCAATAGAAAAAGCCAAAGAGCATGGTTTTGCGATTGTTGGAGCTCATAATACATTTTCTAGTAATGGTGCTCAGGCGTACTATGTGGAGCGTATCGCAAATGAAGATCTGATAGGTATAGTGTTATCTAGATCGCCAGGATCGACAGCGCCTTTTAACTCGATCGATCCACTGTTTGGTACGAACCCAGTTGGTTTTGGATTTCCAACAGATGGCGAACCGTTGGTATTTGATATGGCAACATCAGCGATGACTTGGTACGGACTAGTACTAGCAAAGTCTCGTGGAGAAAAAATACCAGAAGGGTTGGCAATCGATAAAAACGGCGATTTTACTCAAGACCCAGCAGAAGTGATGGGCGGCGGTGCGCTACTGCCGTTTGATAAAGGATATAAAGGTTCTGGTATAGGAATGGTAGTCGAGATTATGGCTGGTCCATTAGCGGCTTCGGCTTATTGCGACTGTGAAACTTTTGACAAAGAGTGGGGAAGTACATTTATAGCAATCGACCCGAATTTACTAGTAGACTTAGATAAGTTCAAAGCAAACTGCACAGATTTAATTAGTATCATGAAGAAATCTCGTACCAAGAACGCTGATGAAAAGATACGCCTACCTGGCGAAAGGGCTAGAAAATCATACAATGACAGCCAAGCCTCTGGGATGGTCGAAGTAGATGGTACTATATATGACAAACTGGTTTGATGAACGGCTAGGAGAGATAAAAGATATCGAGGCTTTGCTGACTAGGGCAGCCAAATATTTTGGTATAGGTAATTTGCAAAATCATGAAATCATCGCACTTGGTTTTGAGGATTATAATGTCAAGCTAGAAACAGATAGCGGAAATTATGTAGTAAAAATCTTTGCAGTTGAGAATAGCGAGCTACGAGCAGGTAGATCTGAAAAAGTTCTGAGCGCGGTAATGCAAGCCAAGATATCCCACCCGCATGTGTATTCTGGCGAAAAAGGAATGATTTATCTTGACCAAGAAACTGGTCTCAGGGCTGTATGTATGGATTTTGTGTTAGGTAGTACGTTCTACAAAACAGATCCACCGTCTGACGATCAGCTAAAAAAGATCATAGAGCAGGCAGTAAAAATAAATCAATTAGAAATGAGCCTAGAACATTATGCAGACGAGTGGTCAGTTACCAATATCGGGTCTATGTACGAAAAAACTCGTGATGTCATGCCGCCGGAGAATAAAAAGCTGGTAGAAGATGCGATAGATCTTTATGATCAGATTTCTGTGGAACAGCTACCGGTTCGCATTGTTCATGGTGACATTATAAAGAGCAATGTGATTGTTGGTGAATCAGGAGATCCATTTATAGTAGATTTCTCATGTACCAATACGTATCCGAGGATACAAGAGTTAGCTGTTGTATGTGCGAACCTTCTTAATGGTGATGGGCTTTCGGTGCGCGAGAGAAACGAAAAGGTTGTCGCTATCTACAGAGAGTGTGGAGGGGAGCTCGACGAAGTAGAAGTTAAATGGCTTTACAACTATACAGCTGGAGCAATTGCGATGGAATACCTAGGTTGCATCGCAGAAGTTATAGAATCTGGCGAAGATAACGAAGAAATAAGTTATTGGCGGGAGCTGGGCTTGGCTGGGTTGAGAGAGCTATCAGTGTTATCATGAAGCTATGAATTATCCTAAAATACGAATAAAAAACGCATGGCTACTGAAAGATGCTGCTTCTGTTCATCTACATGAACTTTGGGCTGAGCCAGGGCAGAAATTGCCAAGTGATGAGAAGCTAGAAGAAATCGTGGGGGCATACAGAAAAGCCTGGAAGCCTTATGAAAAAAAAGTTATCGAAGGTATGTGTAAGGTTTTGGGATTAGAGTTTCGCCAGAATACTATTGATGTGTACATTGCACCATGGTTTTTGGCATTTAGCGATCCTATGGTTATAGGTATTAAATCAAAACCAGATCGTTTTGTAGATATTTTGACGCATGAGATACTGCATCGCTTGCTAACAGATAATACCAGAGATGAATACCCAATGGATTATGTTGCTAAATGGGAAAAACTATTTGGCAAAGATCATTCTTTTGTCACATTAGTTCATATCCCAGTTCACGCTGCACATAAAGCACTATTGTTAGATGTATTAGACGAACCAAAGCGTTTAGAACGAGATATTGCACTGTGTAGCAAGCATGAAGATTATAAAAAAGCTTGGGACTATGTAGAAAAAAATGGCTACAAAGAAATTATCGAGAAGCTGATAAAAGGAGATTGATGTATGAATATTGTACTAGGCGGTACTCACGGACTTGGCTGGGAAATAGCCAAGACGCTACGAAAAAATGATGAAGATACAATGGTGCTTGGTAGAAGTTATGATGCAAATCAACATGGCGAAGGCTTGGCGATCGATCTGTCTGATGCTGAAAATGTTAAAACCTCGCTAGAAAAGCTTCAACAGACTCTGGGCTCTACGACCATACATCAATTTTATTGGGCAGCTGGGTACGGGTACAATGGAGACTTTGCATCTCAGGAGGATCCACGGAAAATGGCAGAAGTAAATTTTGCGAATGTAATGCCAATTGCTCAGTTCGTTTGGGGGTCGATGTTAAAATCTGCACAGACCTCCAACTTCGTTGTTATCAGTTCTACTACTGGTATTAAGCCACGAGCTGACGAGGCGGTTTATGCAGCGACGAAACACGCCCAAGTCGGCTTCGGCAGAAGTCTCGGTATGGAGACAGAGAGGCTAAAGGCGGGTATCAAAGTAGCACTGATCTTGCCAGGAGGCATGCAAACGCCTTTTTGGGAAGGTGTAGAACCACCAAGTTTCAACACATTTAATGACCCTAAAAAAGTAGCTGAAAAAATCGTGAGTAATGTTGGCGAACAAACGGATCCTTTCTTGGAGGTCATGATAGATCGCGGCAGTGTGTAGATAGTGGAAGTATCATCATGTGCGCAAAATGGTAATATTGAACTATGAAGGATTACAATTCTCACATTACAGTCAGTCCGAATAACAAGTACATCATTCTAGAAAATATAGAATTGACTAATGTGCCGGATACTTTAGAGATAGAAGGAGTACGACTCGTCAAGAAAGTAGAGTTTCATCTAACCTTGGTAGATACGAAAAAGATTGCAAGTATGCTGGATGGTGTTGACAAAGACAAAATACAAGACGAGATCATAGCTGACTTTAAGAAATATAATACTCAAAACCCAATCAATGATTTTGAGCTACTGCCAGAATTTCGTTTTGCCCAGAGAGGGGATAAAAAGACTGTCGTGGTCATGGTGGCTCTAGATACAAATCGGAAATTTTTTGAAAAATTACGAACAAAATACTCAGTAGACATACCCGATCAGCCGAGCCATATCACGATCTTATCGCTGCACCCAACCGAAGGAATATCTATTGTGTCTAAGGATGTCTTAAATGAATGCACGAAAGTCATAGATATGCCAGAGTTGCGGAGTATAAAAAAGAGTTAGGTGAGCCAGTTGTTTAAAGAGAATGATATGATTGAACAAGTATGAACGATGTTTCTATAGAATATGCTCACATATATACAAATTCGCAAATCGATTTAGAACACGAATTATCACTGGATATTTTAGATGAGCTACGTGCTGAATTAGCACAGACCGAGCAGTCTTACAAATTATTCGTGATGATAGATGACTATTCGTTTCCTGACCCAACATTTGATTACAGTGGTTTCATACTTTGGCTGACAGAAAAGGGTCATGGACCTGATCTGGCTATTAGGGAATCTCAACTCATACCTGTCTGCGATATTGTCATCAATCAATTGACATCCAGTGTTTTAAAAAAGAAACTAGTGCGCTATACCAAAGATAAAAAGTATCCTTGCTCATTGTTTATTGCTGCTTGGTATTTATTGAGGTTGGGTTATATAGAGAGTCCTGTGATGTCCGTTGAGCTGACAGCCAACAAACTAATTAATATTTTGCCAGAGAGTTTTAAATTACATGAGGACAAAGGCCTAGAGATAATAAAAAACACTTCGTATAAAGATGCAGCCAGCAGGATAGAGTATAGATTATTTAAGGGACGTGAGATGCCAGAAGCAAAAAAGCTACGAAAATCTGCGGATTTCAAAGCCGGCCGTAGTAAATAGACATGAAAGTTACAGTTCGTGTAAAACCAGGCAGCAAAAAAGGTAACGTTGTACAGCCTAGTTTGGACGGGGAGCTTCTGGTACATGTTCGCGAGCCAGCCATTGACGGCAAGGCAAACAGAAAGATAATCGAGCTATTGTCGGACTTTTATGGTGTGCCAAAAACTCGCATAGGAATAGTGCGGGGGCTGACCAATAAGGTCAAGGTCATAAAAATAGAAGATGACTGAGTATAGTGAAGAGAGTATAATGTCTAATATAAAAGGAGGTTTGATATGGAAATAAGTTATTTTGCGGTAGCACTAGCGGTAGTGGCGCAGTTTGCTATTGGCGCATTTTGGTACATGGTGCCATTTGGCAAAATCTGGGGTGAGATGCACGGTTTTGACAAGCTCAGCAAAAAAGAGCAAAAGGACATGCAATCGAAAATGGGTCCCTGGTATGGTGTGCAGCTTGTTGTCACAGTGCTCACAACAGTAGTTTTAGCGTTGATGATCGAGCACACCGACTACGCACCATATATACTGACAGTGCTATTGTGGCTCGGTTTTACATTGCCAGCACAGGCTAGTGCGGCGATATTTGGTGGCGCAGAAGACGGTTGGGTTTGGCACAAAATTGCTATCAGTTCAGCTGGTTCATTGATCAGTTTCCTCGTCGCGGCGTTTATATTGGTAACACTGTAGTTGGTAGTTTTGCTATTGATCAATCATTGTACCCCGACTTTGATACAATAATAGAATAATATGGAGATCATCAAATGGGATTTTGGAAAGCATTAGCCAACGTAGCTCAGGGCAAGCCAGTATTTGAAACACCCCAACATACACAAACCACAGACACACCAAAATCTGCTAGCGAGCAGGGTACAACAGGCACCACTAGTTCTAAAAATATTCCGACAGTTGTTATTGAGCGCACGGAGTATCACAACAACGGATCTCACATGCGTGTTACTGTGGATATTAAAAATCATTCTAGCGCTCAAATCGAACTGGACAAGATTCGTTTATTGGGTGTTGCCACAGAGCTAGATACAGTGTTGCGACCTGGGGAAGCTCGAGGGTTCAATGTGTTTCAGGGTAATCGACCTACTAATCGCAACTATGACGATGCTTTCTTGGTGTACAAAGACGAGACAGGAGATTATTTTGAAGCGCATCATGTAGTCGAGTTTAACCAAGAACCTGATAATACCTATAGTGTAGTACGATTTCGTTTCGTTGGCCCTGTAAAGGATATATAAAATCATGAGCGTAGAGCAACGACCTGTCAGCGAGGAGTCAGAACGTACGCGCGAAGCAGAATCATACCTACGCGAGCAATGGGAAACTGTTATCGTCCCTATGCTAGATTTTGAGCAATGCGGGTTTGCCCAAGAATGTATCGATGAAATCATCGATGCCTATTGTGATGAAACCAGAGCATACCATAACCTCGTGCATATAAAAGATTGCTTGGCGTCTCTTGAAGACTACAGAGACAGGCCTGATTTTTTACAGCTTTGGGCTGCACTGTTGCTACACGATGTTGTTTACGATACGCACGCAACTGACAATGAGCAGAATAGCGGTTTGCTAGCATATACTATGCTTGACCAGCTCGGCATATCTGGTGCAGATACAGTACAGCGCCTGATAGAATCTACCAAATACCACGATCCACAAAATGAAGACGAAGCGTTGGTATGTTCGATCGATATGAGCATACTAGGGGGAAGTGCCGAGCAATATCGTGCATACAGCATAGCTATTCGTAAAGAGTACCACTGGGTGCCTGACGATATATACGCACGTGAGAGGGTCAAGGTGCTAAAATCATTTGAACTGCCATTTTCTCACCCAGATTTCGAACACCTAAACGACGGAGCACTCCAGTCGATCGCTGATGAGATAGCCCAACTAAGCTGAAAAACAGTAGTTACTGGCATTGACAAAAACTGCTATTTAGTGTAGTATATTTTTAGATTTGTATACAAAATAAAATAACAAAAAACACTATATTATGACTACATCCGAAACAGTCCAGGCAGAAAAAAACGAACATGTTTCGCGAGAAGAAGCGCGTGAGATGTTGATTGAACAGGGTGTTTTACTGAGGTTTAACGACCTCGAGGTTTGGCATGGACGGGCTACTATGGGCGAGGATTGGCGCGTCGAATCATCAAATGGTTTTACAGCTTCTCGTAATGTCTACGACAATATACTGTATGGCACGCTCAATAAAAAAGATGCTCAAGATTTCGCAGACAAAAGATCTATGCGAAAACCAGATGCCGAACCAGCGCTACATCAGCTTGTCGCAACATCAGACGAGAGTTTACTACTCAGCCGAGAGGCAGCACAAGCAATTCTACCAAAAGAGCTTGTTGGGTCTCCGAAAAAGTTTGCTTCACAACAAGAGTGGTATGACCCAAATATGAACAAGGTCGTCGCCGATCTACTCAGTAGCCACAAAGGTCTTATCACGATGGTTGATGCGCATGCTGCTGCCCAAGAGGCCGGTGTAGACGAAGATGTCTTGCGGGAATTTGTTGGTGTAGTCAACAGCTATATGATACTTGTTAATTTTCAGATGAGAAACTCGATTGCTCCTATGTTGAGCGGTCGGGATTACGTCGATGCGGGTGGTATGTGTGATCTATCAACAGATTTTGTTCGTAGTGTTCTCGAGCAAAATGGTATTGTAGGCGCGGTAGAGAGTATGAATAGTGCAACACTAGGAAAAACAATAGACGATGTGGTGGTTATTTGGGATTTTGATAGAGTTCAAGATAAAGATGTGCACGAAAAAGGAGCAAAAAAGGCTCTCGGACGAGCATCTTTGAGCGGTGCGCAGTGATTTGTTGAACATTGATTTATTTGTATTTTTATGATAATATATTGCTCATTGCTGGGAGTTATGGCAAACAAGCAAGAACTTTAAATCAAGTAGTGGATATCCAACCAAAAGAAGGAAACCAAGTACATTGAACATCAGGAAAATGCGAGTGCTTTTTGCTCTCGTTGTTGCTACGGCTGCACTAGGTGCATATGCACCCAATGCTTTAGCCTGGCATTTCAACCCGACAGGTACTGCGCAGTGCCTGCAAAAGACCGGTGATCTGTGCAAGATCAGGATCTCTGTTACGGCGGTAGGGTTCAGCGCACCAGCTGCAATTCCGGCCGCCATTCACTACACAGGCTCGAGCTATTCGGTCAATGTGTTTACGGAGGACTCGACTGCAAATACACAGACGGGACAGGCTGATTACGGTCAGCCAGCTACGTTTGTGAACGGAATCAATACCTTCGAGGTATTGGTGCCGTGCAATCTCGTCAAGTTCTACGCAATCAAGCACAAAGATCAGAGCACAATCACAAAGATCGCCATCGACTACAATGTCGAGGCCTGCAAGAACGCACCACCTCCGCCAACACCACCAACTGGTCCACCAGTCCAAGGCGAGGGCACGCCTGCACCGACGCCGGTTGTGAAATGGTCGAACATCGCCATCTCGTCTCGCTGTATCAAGCCAGGCAACAACGTAGGCTACAAGGTCTACGGTCAAGGCATCTCCAAAGTCCAATGGTCTTGGAGAGAACGAGGCAAGACGAAGAAGCGGACGACATCGAATGGCAAGCATTACATCAAGGTGCCTGCCAATCGAGTGAGTGCTGTTGTGACCTACACAGACGGGTCTACGCGGACTCTGAAGGCAACATACCAGCCAACGTGTGTGGTCAAGAAGCCGGTGTATACTGGCTGATCGCAACTAACGTACCTGGCGGGGAGGCTTTTATTAGCTCCTCGCCAAGTACATCTTCAACTCCCAGCAATATACAAAATGCTATCATTGTTAGTATGAAAACCGCCCAAGAAGTAATGGATGCACTTAGCTCTCATGCGAGCGATAGTGATGCACTATTTCTCCAGCGGTTTTTTAAAACTAGCAAAGGTCAGTATGGCGAAGGAGATGTGTTTATAGGTGTGCGTGTACCCGCGACACGTATGGTTTGTCGCGCTTTTTACGATCTATCACTACAAGAGACGCAAAAACTTTTCGATAGCCCTGTGCACGAGCATCGATTAGCTGCCGCAATCTTGTTGGTGGAAAAATACAAGCGACAGCCAAACGCTCGCAATAATATATATGATATGTATCTTCGAAATGTCTACGCTGGTCGTGTGAACAACTGGGATATAGTGGATCTATCGGCTGAAAAGATCATTGGTCCTCAGCTCATTGATCAATCGCAGGATTTGTTGTTTGAGCTTGCTGCCAGCAAAGATCTTTGGCAACGTAGAGTAGCGGTGCTGACAACATTTTATTACATCAAGAACGGCCAGGCGGATACAACGCTTGCTCTCGCTGAATTGTTGTTACATGACACGCACGATCTCATGCACAAAGCCGTTGGTTGGATGCTTCGAGAAATTGGTAAAAGAGTTGATGAGGCGATTTTGATCGATTTTCTCGATGCTCATGCACATGAAATGCCACGTACAATGTTACGCTACGCTATCGAAAAGTTACCACCACATCAAAGAGCATACTACCTAGCGTATAAAGGTACGGTACAATAGATTCATGAACAAAAAGCAGCCAAATGTAGTTGTGATTGGAGGCGGCACCGGTAGTTTCACGTTACTCAGCAGCCTCAAATCTCATGTCGATGATCTGACGGCTCTTGTGAATATGTCTGATGATGGTGGTTCGACCGGTATTTTGCGTGACGAACTAGGGGTGTTGCCACCAGGTGATATCAGGCAATGTTTGGTTGCTCTAAGTGATTCACCAAAATTGCGCGAGCTTTTCACGTATCGTTTCGAAGAGGGATCACTCAAAGGCCATAGTTTTGGCAATCTATTTTTGAGCGGGGTTGAGAAAATGACTGACAATTTTGAAGAAGCGGTGAGCATCGCAAGCGATGTGCTGCGCATACATGGCAAAGTAGTGCCGATGACACTGACAAATGCACACTTAGTTTTACGTGACCCTAACGGTGGCGAAGTACGCGGCGAATACAAAATCGGCAACATGGATTTTTCTGGATATACTCGTCCAGATATCTCTTTAGATCCGAAGGCAGTGATTACTGATTCAGCTCGCCTGGCAATTGGTGCAGCAGATATTATTGTGATTGCACCTGGTAATCTCTATGGGTCACTTGCGCCAGCTTTGGTTGTAGACGGCGTCAAACAAGCGTTGCAATCTACAAATGCAACAATAGTGTATGTATGTAATCTCGTGACCAAACCAAACCAGACAGACGGCTTCTTGGTGCATGACTATGTAGACGAGATCGAGCGTTTTATCGGTGCTCAGGTAGTAGACTATGTGCTATACAATACCGAAACACCTAGCAAGGATTTGATAGAAAAATACACACATGACCAAGAAAAGATCATTCAATATGATCTCGATATTATGCAGCAAGCCCACTACGAGGCAATAGGACTACCTTTGGTTGCCCAGGAAGCTATCAAGCACAGTAACCACGATGCAATTGCGACTTCGAGGAGTTTGATACGCCATGATGCCGAGGCGGTTTCTAGGCAGTTGATGGAACTTGACAAACACCATGTATCCTAGTCAGTAACAGTCTGCTAAAATAGAATGAGTAGTAAAAAATATAGGGAGTGCTGTGTATGCGTTTAAGTCTGCCATTTATAAAAAAACAAAAAAATTTGGGTGTACTACAAAAATGTAGTTTGTATTTTTTCCAGAGACCACGCAAGACCGCGTTGTTGTTTCTTGTGCTTGTGTTGTTCGGAGTGGCAAGTTACACCACACTTCTCAAACGAGAAGGTTTCCCAAGTATTGAAACGCCAGTTGCGGTTGGACAGGGGACATACCTAGTCAACGATCCTGCAAAAGTTGATAAGGATGTAGCATCACCACTCAGTACCTTTTTGCTAGATCAAAGTGGAGTCAAATCAGTTACCACCAGTAGTTTAGGCAATTTTTATACTGCATTTATTTCTTATGAAGAGGGCGTAAATGCACTTAAGAGGAGCGAGCAGCTCCAGGCAAAGGTGGAAAAGACCAATATTCTGCCTGAACAAGCAACACTGAAAATAGAAGCACTCAAATTTGGCTTTACCGAGCGCGGTGATGATATGGTGATATCTTTTTATGCAAAAGGCAACCAGGTTAGCAACGCCGAACTGGTCGCAAAAGCCAAACTAGCAGCCGAGTTTATAAACGACCAAGACATAGAACTGGTCAAAGAAGCATCAATAATCGAACAGTACCAAACAGCTACAAATCCATTCACAGGTCAGTCGCAGACTACGCAGCAATCATTTGAACGATATGGCGTACGCAAACACGACGAGACAAAGTTTTATAGTGCAGTAGTGATAGGTATCGAGGCTGCAGACAAAGCTGACAACCTAAAGCTCAACGAACAAGTTCAAACAGCAATCGAAAAACTGAACGACAAAGAGAAATTTGACGGGTACAAGGCGGTGATTAGTGCTAGCTACGCACCACAAATCAACCAGCAAATAGACGAACTGCAGCTCGTGTTGCTGGAGGGTATCATAGCTGTGCTGGTTGTGGGATCTTTGGTTATTGCTGTTCGAGCATCAGCTATAACTGTCATCTCTATGCTCGCGGTTATAGCTATTACAAACGGATTATTATACTTGACAGGCTATTCGCTCAATACTATTACTTTGTTTGGCTTGATTCTTGCTCTGTCTCTAATAGTTGACGATACAATCATCATGGTAGAAGCTATCGATGCTCAGCGTCGTCGAAAAAAGAACGCCAACGAGGTCATCACCACAGCAACCGGAAAAGTAGGGCAGGCAATGATCGCCGCAACATCTACGGCTGCTCTCAGTTTTGCACCTCTATTGTTTGTTGGAGGAATACTCGGTAGCTTTATCCAAGCAATCCCTATTACTATTATTTCTGCATTAGTTATTAGCCTCTTGGTCGCACTGGTATTTATTCCTCTATTTGCGAGGTTTATCCTACTAGGCAAAGATCAGTTAGGTAGCAAAAAACGTGGTGGCACGTCGGCTAGCGTAGAGGCGCGTATCGCTGGTTTTGTTTCTCGGCCTATGCTGTGGGCTCGTCATTCAAAAAAGAAGCTTGCTGGTGTCGGTATGGTTGCAGTTCTGATTGGATTTGGTTTTATCGGTGCAGGAGGTTACTTGTTCCAAAAGGTCACATTCAATATCTTTCCATCTGCAAAAGATGCCAATCAATTGTCAGTCACTTTAGATTTTCCTGCAGGTACGACAATCGAGCAGGCCGCAGTAGTCAGTGACAAGGCTAATAGTTTATTAGCTGCAAAGTTGGGGGATAATTTTGTCCGAGCTACAAACAGTGGTATGGCAAACGACAAAACTGCAACACTAGGCATAGATCTGATAGATTACAACGAAAGGGAAGTAAAAGCGCCAGAGTTAGCTGAAAAACTTGAAAAAAGTTTCAAAGATTTTGAGGGCGCAGAGGCAAGTATAGGGCAAGTTGATGCAGGCCCTCCAGCCTCGGACTTCGCAGCTAGAATAGATGTGAGCCAAAATAGAGAGGGTGCTATCAACTTGGCAAACGATATCGCTGCGTATCTACAGGACGCAAAGCTCAAAAGACCAGATGGAACACGCGCAGAGATCAACAATGTCACCGTCGCAAACGCCAGTGTCTACACAAGATCTGACAACAAGCCGTTTATAGCGATTACAGCTCAATTTGTCGACGATGATACAACAACTCTTGTTACCTTGGCAAAATCAGCTGTTGAAAAGGAATTTGACGCTGAAAAAGTTGCATCTTATGATCTGAACGAAGATGCTATTAGCTTTAATTTTGGGCAAGAGGACGACAACCAAGATAGTTTCGCTACTATGGCAATTGCATTTCCAATATTGTTGTGTGTGATCTATGTGCTGCTTGCTGTACAGTTTAGAAGCTTTTTGCAGCCGCTACTGATATTTATGGCAATCCCGTTTAGCTTATTTGGTATTACACTTGGACTCTATCTCACCGACAATGCCTTTAGTTTCTTTGCGATGTTAGGATTCTTTGCTCTGATCGGTCTGAGTTTGAAAAATACAATTTTGCTGACAGACTACGCCAACCAAGCTCGAAGAGCTGGTATGGGAGCGGTCGATGCAGCGCACGAAGCCTTGGCAGAGCGTTTCCGACCATTGATTGCAACAAGCTTTACCGCAGTTGTCTCGCTGATTCCACTAGCACTTTCTAGTCCGTTCTGGGAAGGTCTGGCAGTTGTGCTGATCTTTGGTCTGCTATCTAGTACATTCCTAGTTATCACAGTATTCCCATACTACTATCTAGGTGCCGAATATATGCGTTCCGTGTTCCGCCGACAGGTGACGAATCGTGTACGCCGATTGTTTGCAAAGTAGTATAGGGCAATTTGGATGTTTTCCTCGGGAAACGAGAGCCCTTGTTTAGATTTATGAGGCAAACACATCTTTGCCATATAAATAATAATATTGCAAAATATATTTTAGTGTGATACAATTGAGGGATAGCGAAATTCGCTGGATGAATACATAAGCCTAAAAATTCTTGTCATTCATCATTTTATTAATGAATGATCATAGAAAGGTATTCATGCAGAGAAACAACTCTTTTAGTGGGCGAAAGTCCTACGGTAACAAAAAATCAAAATTTAGTGGAGCGCGTCGCGGAGGCGGTTTTAATCGACGTGGTCCTTCGAAACAATCTATCCACCCTAGTAAATTTATCAACAAATCAACTAACGATGTTCAGGAACAGCCTTATGAGTCTACTCACAAGTTTGCTGATTTTGCACTCAATGCGAAGATAAAATACAACCTAGAAAGAATCGGCTTTGACCAACCGACTGCTATTCAAGATCAAGCTATTCCAGTTGCTTTGCAAGGCAAAGATGTTATTGGCCTAGCAAATACTGGAACAGGCAAGACTGTGGCCTTTTTGCTACCAATACTCGAAAAACTATATGCCAACCGAGAAATTGCGTCTGTTTTGATCATGGCACCAACCAGGGAGCTTGCTCAGCAAATCGATCAAGAGTTCAAGCGGTTTTCTGGGGGTATGAAACTGTATAGTGCTGTTGTTGTCGGTGGTGTTAATATCGACAAGCAAATTCGTGAGATCAAACGAGGGCCGCACGTTATTATCGGCACACCCGGACGTCTTAAAGACTTGCTCAACCGTAAGGTTCTGCGTCTTGGCAATATCAACACATTTGTCCTAGACGAAGCAGATCGCATGTTAGACATGGGATTCTTGCCTGATATAAAAGCAATAGTCGGGGAGCTGCCGTCACAGAGACAGACGCTATGTTTTAGTGCGACTATGACGCCAACAATCTCTAGCCTTGTGAGTGATCTAATGCAACAGCCAGAAACAGTTTCTGTGCGTAGTGGTGTAACCAGTGATCATGTTGATCAAGATGTTATCGAAGCTCGTGACAAATTGCACAAACTTGAAATCCTACAAGGACTACTACAAAAAGATGAATTTGATAAAGTACTTGTTTTTGGCGAAACAAAATTTGGCGTGCAACGTTTGGCAAAATCACTGAGCGACAAGAACATACCATCAGAAGCAATCCATGGTAACAAAACTCAAGCTCAACGACAACGTGCGCTAAAAGCATTCAAAGATGAAAAAGTTCGTGTTCTTGTGGCTACCGATGTTGCTGCTAGGGGACTGGACATCTCTGATGTGTCACATGTGATTAACTTTGATACACCTCAGACATATGATGACTACATACACCGTATTGGCCGTACTGGCCGTGGTGGAAAATCAGGCAAAGCCCTGACATTCATCGAACCACGCTCCCACCGCTAATCATTAACGTCGTTTGAGACGGATGACCTTGAGTCGTCCGTCTACTATGATATTGATGCCAAATTGCTGTCCCTTGAACTCTAGAACATGACCAGTGTCGACAAACTGAGGTTCGTCTTTTACTATATTGATGTCCTGTAGGCTTTTGATCAGGTAGTCACGCTCTTTGTTGGTGTCTGCATCCATATTGTGAGTTATTTTAAAATCACGGCGCAGCGACAGTATAGATATATCATGGGTTGCTGCACCTATCCATATCTCGCTGCGCTGTCTTTTAAATAGCTTAATCAACAAATTATGCCAAAAATCATGATGCTCGTGCTGATTGTCAGTTTTCTTTAGTCGCCAAAATCGAACATGATGTCTTCTGTGAGGAGATGGAGAATCACCATCCTGCAATTGAAAAGATAGATCCTGGTATCTGTTAAATAGGTACAGGCGGCTCATGGTTGCTTTTGCGTACGGACGTTTTAATAACAATGCCAATCCTGTTTTTATGAAATTAACAAAGTGATATTCATCGTATAGTGTCCAGCCAGCCTTCTCCATAGCATTGATCAGGTGATCTTCCGACTTACAGATAATTGCAATATTCACCGGGTCAGATGCCCAGCCGTCCCGTGTAGTAGCATAAATTGGCAAATGATCAGGCTTTATTACTATGCGCCATAGGCGAATCAAGGCAGGTATGCCGATATATGCCAGGGCAATATATAAGATCAAGAAAACTACCCAAACAGGCATGTATTGATCCAGGAAAGGAAAAGCCTGATCAACAATACCAAAAGCGATCACAACGCCTAGTAGCAAGATAATCAAACGCCAACATATACGCAAAAGAATATTAATCATATATAATCACTCTATTATAACACCCAAGTCATACTGTTTTTGTTGCTATTTTATGGTATAATATGCATCATAGGAGTAACGTATGACGCATAGAGACGCTGAAAACCCACTAGGATCACACAAATCTGATGAGTTTTTTGCGATTGATTTTGACCGTGTACTTGGTAATACACCAGAGCTCTACAACCTTTTTCTCGAGGTACTCAAAGAAAGCGGCAACCTGCATACGGTGGTCGCGCTCGAAAATGCGTATCAACATGCTGTTGAGTCGGGTACGTCTTTTAGCGTGACGAGTTTTATCCACCAACAGAACATGATTGACGAGGATGTTTTAGCTATGTTAGGGGATGATTTTGTCACCAAGGCCGAGCATCTACAGGATACGCTTTCAATGGAGGGTGCTCATGAATTTATTGAACATTTGAGACAAGAGGGTATACCGCACGGCATATTAAGCTATGGTGACAAGAGTTGGCAAGAGATGAAGATACAAGCATCTGGCTTTGGTGATGTTCCTCGTATGATTATTGATCATAAACAAAAAGCACGTCAGGCAGCAGAGTGGTTCGATGGTCAAAAATTTCATATTCCACGCCAGTTGACTGTCGGCAGGCAGCTGTTAGCGGTCTCAAGGGTCGTTGTTATAGATGACAAACAAGTTGCTTTCGAAGACATGCCTGTAAATATGCAAGGGTATCTGGTGAATCCAGATGTGCACACTGCAAAACTTGTCGAAGGTTCAGAGGAGAAAAAATTGCCTATCGGAGTGACGGCAGTATCAAGCCTGCGCAATGTCATATATGCGGAGATGGCTATGAGTCGTTCGCTTGGAGACGAAGTTGTATTGACATAGCAAAGTATTTATGCTAATATGAACATATTATGAAATCAAAAACAAAAAACAGCACAACAATGAAAAAAGCTACAACTACGAAAAGCTTCAAAGTAG
This sequence comes from uncultured Candidatus Saccharibacteria bacterium, assembly GCA_964348695.1. Lineage (GTDB taxonomy): Bacteria > Patescibacteriota > Saccharimonadia > Saccharimonadales > Saccharimonadaceae > JACPYF01. The sequence continues at coordinate 99,121 of CAYGDI010000001.1, forward strand.
GTACTCACGAGGGACAAATCTTGGCAAGCGTACCGTATACACAAGAAGACCTCAAAAACTCGATACTGATCGTATCACTACTAGTCAACCTGATTGTATTGATACTGTGGATCATGACGAAGACGTCTACTGATTACGCATACTTAGTTGCACTCGCGATTGTACAGTAACTCGTTGTAAAAAATATACTACTCATCTCTCAATATCACAATAATCTGTATCTGTAGAAACCGTTACTTTTCCACAAAATTGTGGAAAAGTTCTTATGCTTTTATATGTTACAATGATTTTTAGTATTGCAGTGGGTACAAGTGGGGAGTACACTATGTCTAGTGGGTAGCACTAGTAAAAAAGTGTCAAAACAAAAACCACAGTAACTTAAACCACCACACATACATACCCATGGCAAAAGTAGACTATTTTACACGTAAACTCGATGACAAAAACCGTTTAACAATACCGGTTGAGCTTCGAGAAGAGTTTGCAAGTGGCGTTGTAATCACCAAAGGTTTTGGTGATTATTTGCACTTGTATCCTCGTGCCGTATGGGAACAAAAAATCGAGCCAGAGCTCGAAGGAAGCCTGCTGGATGAAAATATTGCCAATCTGAGTGTTCGTTTTCGTACGGGCAAAACAGAGTCAGCGATAGATCAAAAGCAGGGTAGGGTGACGCTAAAACAAGCTCAACTAGATTTCGCACGCATAGACAAACAGGTCGAAGCAGTGCGCGTTGGAAGCTATTTTAGGCTGTTGGCACATTAACAGTCCGGTATTCGGAGCATACAGAAATAAGTACTCCGAGGTCAGCTATCTGACAGTTAGCAAGTGGAACGTAGGCTGCCACTATAAAAACTTTAAGATCCTCGTTCTTTCTAGGAACACACACCTCCCAAAAAAAACTCCACCTCACACAAAGTCTCTCTAGCTGATAAGTATTTGTAAGTTGTTTTCAACTCTCATATATATACTTGTCAGTAGACTAAACAAAAACAAAAACAATGCAAAAACAAAAAAAGCTAACTGTCGGTTAGGTGACCTCGAAAAAAACAAAAAAATATGAGTAAAAAACATCCACCACAACAACTCCAAAAACATATACCAGTTTTGCTCGATTCTGTCGTGCAGATGCTAAATCCTCAAAAAGGCGAGAGCTATCTTGATCTTACAGCAGGGTATGGCGGTCATGCACAGGCGATATTGCAAAAAACTGGTACGCACGCAACACTTGTTGATCGTGATGAAAATGCAATAAAACACTTGAAAACCCTAGGTTTGAAAGATGTAACATTGCTTCATCAAGATTTTGCAACAGCTGCGAGTAAGCTTGCAGATAAAAACTGCATGTTTGATTTGATTCTTGTTGATTTGGGTGTTTCGTCACCACAGCTTGACCAAGCTGAAAGGGGATTTAGTTTCCGCGGGCACGCTCCACTCGATATGAGAATGGACGGTCGGCAAAAAGAAACTGCAGCCGAACTAGTCAATAATGCAAGCCAAACTGAATTGGTAGACATTATTATAAGGTACGGTGAAGAAAAACCTCGAGTAGCTAGGGCGATTGCGCAAGCAATTGTAAATGAAAGGCCAATCAGCACAACGACTGAACTGGCAGATGTCATCAAGCAGCATATACGTAGTTGGGGTAAAAGAATACATCCAGCTACACGCACCTTTCAAGCGCTTCGTATCGCTACCAACGATGAACTAGGGCAAGTTGAAAAAATGCTACCAATTTTACCGAGATTACTGAATCCCGGCGGAAGAGTAGCTATAATCAGCTTTCACAGTCTGGAAGATCGTTTAGTAAAGCGATATATTAAGTCTCAAAAAGAAATGGGGCTGGAAGCAGAACTCGAACCCATGCAGAAAAAGCCGATAAAGGGTTCCACCACCGATGTTCACAACCCGCGCGCGCGTAGTGCAAAACTTCGCGGCGCAGTGAAAATAAAAAACGAAAGGACCAAACGCGATGCCAATCAAGGTAGTCAATAAATCACGCGCGGTCAAAATCGTAGTTCACCGCGTTTAACAACGAGTAACTACAAAAGGGGAAGGCTGCCAAAAAAGCAGTCTTCCCGCCGCAAAACAAACATAAAAAAAGAAAACACCACCACATGTCAGATCGTCACAATAATACATTTATATCTCGTCGTGAAAACGCATGGCGTCGAAATCAAAATACTACACGCTTTGAGCATTCAACTAGACTAGGGCCAGTGTCACACACTGTGCTGGTAGCAATGATGGTTGCTATACTAGGTTTGATATACCTTACTCAGGTAACAAAAACCAGTAGCTATGGCTACGCAATCGAACAGCTGAATAACCAAAAAACCGAGCTGGTTGCTAAGAAAAGTGAGCTACAAGTCGAAAGCGCAAGACTAAAATCATTACAAAAGATTCAGTCTAGTGAAGTAGCAGCAAATCTAACTCAGCCTGCAAGTACGGATTATATCCGCTAGTACAACTGCAGTAGCGTTGAATACACAATGAAACTCCATCTTCAATTTTCGAAATATCGCAAGTCGGAACTACTGGCAGTTGCTATGCTTGCTTTTGTTGCCGTGATTGTGCTGAATTTGTTTTATATACAAATAATTCGTCACGATTATTACAAGAAAAAAGCCTATGAGGAGCAAGTAGCCAAGTTTGTTTTACCTGCCAAGAGAGGGCAGATTTTTGCAAAAGATGGTCCCGCACTAGTTCCTCTAGTATTAAATGAGCCAGTTTACACTATGTATGTTGATCCACAACAGATGACCGACAAGTCAGAACTGATCACTATGGTTTCAAAAATTTCCAAGGAAAAAGTAGTAGGTGAATATAGAGATTTGCTTGATAGTGACAAACTACGATATATAGTTGTGGCGCGCGAGCTCAACTATAAAGAGGCTGAGAACATCAAAAAGGCTAATATTGCTGGGGTTGGACTTACAACTGCTGATAGACGAGTTTATCCAGAAGGTGATCTTGCAGCTCAGGTGCTCGGCTATGTGAACAACGAAGGCAAAGGACAATATGGGCTGGAAGGTGCGTTGAATCGTCGTCTGAAAGGCGTTGATGGGACGTTGCAGGCTGTGACTGATGTTCGTAGAATACCTCTTACTGTGAGTGACGACGATATTAGTATCCCAGCACAAGATGGTGAAAATGTTGTTCTATCTATTGACCGTAACATACAAGCTTATGCAGAAGACGCCCTGAAGCGTGGGCTTGACCGTGTTCGAGCGACAAAAGGTAGTGTGATTGTCATGAATCCAAACAATGGTCATGTGTTAGCAATGGCAAACTATCCAACTTACAGCCCAGCACAATATAATAAAGTCGAAGATTATAGTGTTTTTCAAAATGCGATAGTCAGTGAGCCGTACGAAGCAGGTTCTGTTATTAAAACGCTGACGATGGGAGCAGGCCTTGATAGCGGTGTGGTCAATGTTAATACTACATTTAATAACCGAGGCTACGTCCAGGTAGATGATACAAAAATTAGCAACGTAGAAGAGGATCCGGTAAGTGCAAACGCTACAATGACAGATGTGTTGCATTATTCTCTCAATACGGGAGTTGTCTATATTACGCAACAGATGGGTGGCGGGAAGATTAACCTGCAAGCTCGCAACAAACTGTACGGCTATTTTCATGATAACTATCGTTTTGGCCAGCTTACTGGGATTGAGCAGGCTGGTGAAGCAAAGGGCACAATTATAGCTCCTACAGAGGAGCAAGGTAACAATGTACGGTATGCCAATATGGCATTTGGCCAAGGGATGGATGTGACAATGGTTCAGACCGCTGGTGCATTTGCTGCAGCAATAAACGGTGGAACGTACTATCAGCCAACTGTTGTAGCGGGTAGTACGACAGATGGTTCATCTACGAAAATCAGTAAAGCAAAAGTACTAAAAAAGAATGTTATAAAATCTACAACGTCTAGCGATTTACGCAATATGATTGTCCAGGGTAGGCAGCTCGGTGCGCTCGGCGGTAAAGACAAGCCGGGTTTTGTTGTTGGCGGTAAAACCGGTACTTCGCAGATAATCGATGCGAAAACAGGCAAGTATACTGATGACAATTCGATCGGTAGCTATCTAGGGTTTGGAGGCAATCAAACGCCACAGTATGTCATAATGGTACAAGTAAAAGACAGTAAAGCTGCTGGTTACGCTGGTACAACGGCTGCAGGACCAATCTTTGGCGACGTCTCTAACTGGCTGTTAGACTATTTGCAGATCGTACCAAACTAAACAAAAGAAAGGCATATATGGATATATTCACGATTTCACAACTGACAGTACATCTTACAAAAGCGTTTGGACTAAGTGTTGGGGCGTTTTTGTTGGCAATGACAATGACACCTTTTTACACATTTTTAGCATATCGCTATCGTTTCTGGAAAGTACAGAGGACAGAAACGACAACAGGTGAGAAATTGCAAATATTCACGAAATTACACGCACATAAATTTAAACGTAATATCCCAACTATGGCAGGTTTGATTACAGTATTCTCTATTGCGATCATTACGCTTCTGTTCAATCTAGATCGTCAACAAACATGGCTACCACTTGCTGCTTTGATCGGCGGTGGAGCAGTAGGGCTTTTGGACGATGTGATAAATTTGCGAGGGCTTGGCGGTGGAGTAAAAGGTCTCCGAGCGCCAATAAAATTTTTAATGATCACTGCTGTTGCTGCAGCTGGGGCATGGTTCTTTTATTATAAACTTGGTTATACAAATATTCATGTACCGTTTGTAGATGCTCCATGGGAACTGGGTTGGTTGATCATGCCTTTGTTTGTCTTTGCGGTCATATCCACCGGCAATGCAGTCAATATTAGTGATGGACTAGATGGTTTAGCTGGAGGACTTAGTGCGATAGCATTTGGCATATTTGGTATCATCGCGATCTTGCAAGGGAACTTTGGTATTGCTGGTTTTTGCTTCACAGTTGTTGGCGCGCTACTGAGCTATATTTGGTTCAATATACATCCTGCGAGGTTCTTTATGGGGGATGTTGGTTCGTTTGCTCTAGGGACGAGCTTGGGTGTTGTTGCGATGCTCACTGATACTTTGTTCTTGCTACCGATCATCGGTCTTTTGTTTGTTGTTGAGGCGGGGTCAAGTGCTGTACAGATATTTAGTAAGAAAGTTTTCAAGCGCAAGGTATTTATATCAGCTCCGATACACCATCATTTCGAAGCAATCGGCTGGCCAGAGACAAAAGTGACAATGAGATTTTGGGTGATTGCCCAGGTGTGTGGGTTTGTAGGTTTGCTTGTTGCTCTAGCTGGAGGGAGTATTACCTAGATGAACCAACTTCGGGCAGTAGGAGGACTTGTTCGAAGACATCGTCCGGACTACCAGATGATTATTTTTGTTGGTTTATTGTTGCTACTAGGTTTAATCGTTCTTTATGCTATTAGTCCTGCTCGTACGCAGTTAATCAATGACGGGGGAGCATCGTTAGATCAGGCGCATTTTATGCAACGTCAGCTTCTTTATCTAGCTGTTGGGGTAGCTGCGTTTATAGCAGCTGCAAACGTACCTCTGAAATTTTGGCAAAAAATGGCAGGCAAAATACTTGCTGCATCGCTTGTTGCATGTTTGCTGCTGGCAGTATTTGGGTTTTTTGATGTACCAATTGCGCAGTGTAGTTTGGGTGCGTGTCGATGGTTCAACCTTGGCTTTATTAATTTTCAGCCAGCTGAACTGGTAAAATTTGGCATGTTGATATATTTGGCAGGATTTATCGGTAGGCGAGTTGAGCAAAAAAAGGTGAATGATATACAGGAGACTTTGATACCGCTCGGCATTTTGGTAGGTATTACGACTGTATTCATCATTGGACTACAAAAAGACATGGGTACTGGGCTTGCTTTACTCGGTATCGTAGGTAGTATGTTGTTTGTAGCAGGAGTAAACAAACGTGTTGCTCTGCTATCTTTTGGAGGTGTTTTGGCAGCGGCGGCGGTGTTTATAGCGATTGCTCCTCATAGAATTGCCAGGATCACTACCTTTTTTGGTGAGACTAGTGACCCAGGTGGAGCAGCCTATCATATTACTCAGGCAAAGATTGCGTTGGGGACAGGAGGTCTGTTTGGCCTTGGGCTAGGCAAAAACGTTCAATCATTTGGCTATTTACCAGAAGCGCCGAATGATTCGATATTCGCTATCATGGGCGAGGCCTTTGGGTTCGTAGGTCTGCTAGTTATCTTGATTATTTTAGTTGCTTTACTACTCAGAATACTAGCAATTATGGACAGGGTGGAGGATGTTAGACTGCGTCTAGTTGTAGCTGGTGTATTTGGGTGGCTCGCTACGCACAGCCTGCTGAACATCGGTGCGATGGTTGGAGTTGTGCCATTGACAGGCATTACTCTGCCGCTGCTGAGCTTTGGGGGCACGAGTCTGTTATTTATTATGTTAGCACTTGGTTTAGTGTTTCATATATCAAGGTATACTGTTCATGGTAAAATAAGAGATAACAATGAAACACAAGAAAGTCAAAATACTGGCAGTTGGCGGAGGATCGGGGGGTCACGTCGCGCCAGTAGTAGCGGTTATCAACGCTCTGGCCGTCGATGATTCGGCAGAGATTCGTTTTTGGTGTGATCGCAATTATTTACCTCAATCAAAAGCATTGATGCAGTCTGCTAGTGTGCCTGTAGAGGTATCTTCAATCTTTGCTGGAAAATTGCGCCGCTATCATGGGGTATCATTGTTACAACGTCTGTTAGATGCGCCTACTGTACTGCACAATATGTTTGATATGTTGTTGGTTGTGGCGGGATTTTTGCAGAGTTTGATCAGACTTTTGGCCTGGAGACCCGGAGTGATATTTTTAAAAGGTGGTTTTGTTTGTTTGCCTGTCGGTTATGCTGCGCGGTTACTTAAAATCCCATATGTTATACATGATTCTGACGCTCACCCAGGTTTGACCAACAGGCTACTTGCGCCGTCCGCACAAGCGATCGCCACTGGAGCTCCGCTGCGTTATTACGACTATCCTAAAACAAAGGCTACCTACACGGGTATTCCAGTTAGCGCAGCTTTCAGGTTATTGCAAAATGAAGAGAAACAAGATGCGAAAGAGAGATTTAAGGTAGCAAAAAAGAAGCCTCTAGTGGTAGTTGTTGGGGGTGGGTTGGGGGCAAAGAGAATCAATGACGCGTTGATCAATATTGCACCAGAGCTTATAAAACGTAGTAGTGTGGTACATGTCTGTGGTGCGAGGCAGTATACGGAACTTGTTGATAAAGTACCTGCATCGGACGATTATCAGCTGGTTGCTTTTGTTAGTCAGCATATGGATCAGCTAATTGGGGCAGCTGATGTTGTCGTGTCTAGAGCAGGTGCGAGTGCGATGGCTGAGCTAGCAAGTGTTGGGGCGAGTGTTATTATCGTGCCAAACAGCCAGCTTGTTGGAGGGCATCAACTAAAAAATGCCGATATCTATGCGCAGGCTGACGCTGCAATCGTGCTCGATGAGCAAAAGATTCATAGTCGGCCACAGTATTTACTTGAAACGATAGGGGATTTGCTAGACCATCCTGCAAAACGACAAAAACTGAGTAGAAATTTGTATGATTTTGCCAAACCAAATGCTGCGAAACATGTTGCACAGCTCATCAATAAGGCGATACGATAGATGTTTGGTAAAAACAAAAAAACAACCAGGAGTCGTCAGCCTCAATCTTCTGAAATACAAGATGACACAACATTTCGTCGTAGTAGGACTTTGCAAGGTACTACTTCTCCACATGTAAAAGCTGCCAATCAAAAACGAGCACTACTCAAATCTGAACGACTCAAAAAACAACAGACTGACCGAAGAAAACGCCATGTTACGACTATTATGGCGTTGACTATTGTGTCAGTGATCATAGTTGTGTATGTTTTCGGTCAGTACCAGCGGGGGATTGATGTCGTTTCTATCACCAATCAAGATACAACATCTAGAGTGCCTACAGACAAGTACAGACAAGCGGTGAATGACTATTTTAGTGAAATGCCTGCAGAGAGGCTGAGCTTTGCACTTGATCACACCGCACTAGATACTCATATACGTGAGTCCCTACCTGAAGTCAAACATGTGAAGAGCACTGGTGTGCATGATGGGCAAGGTAGTTTTGAAGTAACTCTTAGAAAGCCTGTTGCAAGCTGGCAATCATCAAACATAAAGTCATACGTCGACAGTGAAGGAGTTAGTTTCAGTACAAACTACTTTGACCAGCCAAAGGTAACGATAGTCGATAATAGTGGTATTGAATCAGTAAGTGAACGAGACGATAGAGGAGTAGTGGTCTCTGAGCGATTTTTGAAGTTTTTAGGACGCTTAATCGCTCTGACTAATAGCTCGGGTATAGGTTCGGTCAAAGACGCGTCGTTGCCAAAGGACACAACAAGGGAGATAGATGTCAGGATTGAGAACAAGCCTTTTCTCATAAAGACACATATTGATAGAGATCCGGCAGCGACAGTAGAGGATATAGGTAGAGTCATCAATTATCTTGAAAAGAAAAAGATACAGCCGAGCTATATCGATGTCCGTGTGAACGGACGTGCATACTACAAATAACCACTCTTCCCTATGTTCTATTTTTGTTCTTTTTAGTATAAGATGACTACAGAAAGTTTACAAAACTATATTAAAATGCTTGTTCAATAAAAAGTCAAATTTTTTATAAAGGCAAGGGCATAGGGGATAAGCGTAAAATATATCTTAATATATGAAAAGTGTGAAAAAGCAAATATCTAAAACCGTGAAAAGTATACTATAATACTGATTGTGGAAAAAGCAAGTACAGCTATCAGAGCAGTGTCAGGATAGTGCTACACTGAGAGAAGTGCTTTCGAGGTAGCCCTGAAGAGCTACGTAGCGCAAGGAGTAAATAGCATCGTAAAGGACAAAAGTATAGTTTTGGATGGAACTACTACGCTCCGGGTGGTGGTAGTGTAGTATATGTTACACATACTAATATGTCGTAAAAGATATATTGTGCGACATTACATATATCTATGATTCTTGTATTAGTACTCAACTTTATGACAACCTAACACAAGTATTTGACCTGTTTACTATTCGTATATTGTTACATCTACCCTGCCGACTAGTTTGCCTGCTAATAAGGTGTTATTTCGCAAAAACGCATATACGCCTTTTGGGCTGTTTGTTGTGTCAGGTTTTTTGTTTATTTGTTCCTATATTTTTCGTAGCGTGACGAGTATAAAATCATAGCTTTAGTATAATAGCTTGTCTATCAAAGCTACTGCTATCTCACGCTTATTCTGAACTAGATGCATTTTTTACAACATTTGTGTCGGTTGTTGGTTTTTTCTTGCGGTTGCGACTGCGCGATCGTTTTTTCTGTGGATTAGCCTGATCGTCCTGGGAGCTGTTGTTCTGGGTCTTTTGAGACATTGTACCTGTCACCCAATTTTTAGCAGGTTGTGGGGTGGGTTCACTCGCCTTCCCTAGGACTTCTTGTATTTCTTTTTCTATAGATGCTCGGTCACGACTGTATGATTGACGGGAAAGGTGTACAATCTCTGCCGAGTTGTCAGCTTGTATCGGTGGGATACTCAGCGTGCGACCACTAAAAGCTGGGGCTTTTTCACCCTTGATAACCATGCTGATGATAAAGTTGCGGTTCGCCATATGTAAGAGATCCTCGGGGTCGAACTGCGGTGCAAATGGCTTTGCAAGGATAGGTGCGTCGTCTGCTGAGACACGGAAGGATATCATAGTTCCAACATTGCCAAACACTGCGTCTCGCACAGTATCGTCCATCTGTGAGACATATTGGTTGGCAACGGTTAGGTTGAGTCCGTATTTACGAGCCTCAGACAGGATCGTTGCAAAACTATCTGTGGCGAAGTTCTGGAACTCGTCAACATAGAGGTAGAATGGACGACGGTCTTCAATATTCGGTATGTCGCTGCGGCTCATAGCTGCTAGTTGGATCTTGGTTACTAAAAATGATCCCAGGATTGCAGCATTATCCTCGCCTATTAGACCTTTTGATAGGTTGACGATCAGTATTTTACCCTCGTCCATGATCTCACGGATATCAAAGGTACTCTTTGGTTGACCGATAATATTTCGGATAATAGGATTTGCGGTAAAAGCCCCGACTTTGTTAAGTACTGGCGCTACTGCTTCGGCCTGAAACTTGTCATTCCAACTATTAAACTCAACATTCCAAAAATTCAGCACCACTGTATCTTCACACTCAGCTAGTACTTTTTTGCGGAATTTTTTGTCTGTGAGCATACGTGTGATATCGAGCATTGTGCTGTCTGGGTAGTCAAGGAGTGCAAGAATAGTATAACGCAGGATATATTCTAGTCGTGGCCCCCAGCTATCCCCGAACATACGTTTAAGCACTCCTATAATCTCACTGCTGGTATTGCTTTTCATAGACGGGTCATGGACTTCCATCGGGTTAAAGCCTAGCGGAAAAGCTGTATCGGCGGGATTAAAATAGACTACGTCTTCTAGCCGGCTACTTGGTATAAATCGGAGGTTATTGACTGCAAAGTCACCATGCGGGTCGATGATTGCGTAGCCCTGGTTGTGGTACACATCACTCAATGCAAAAAGTTCTAACAGACCAGATTTTCCTGCTCCAGTTTGACCGATAATATAAATATGCCTTCCCCTATCCGACCGTGCTAGTCCGAATTGGTAGTTTATTCCTCGAAAATTCGTTACACCGAACGCACTAATATCTTGATCAGTTGTGTCATCTCCAGTTAGAATTGGGAGTTTTGCAGGAGGTTCGGCTGTTTTGGTACTCGCCCATACAATATTAGGTGTTTCGACATTGGTATGAGGCAGGTGGAATACACTGGCAAGCTCTTCGATATTGAGGATATAGCCATTGTCTGTGAAATATCGTGCAACATATGCACCAATATCTTCGTGGCGGAAACTACTGTCTGCGAGCCGAAATCCGTTGAGGTTGGTCGAGTTGAATTGTTTAAATGTACCTACGAGCCCCTGGATTCTTTGTCTAGCAACGACTTGTGATGTGCCAAGGTATGCGATGCGTATCTTTACCTGGTAACCTAGTTTTGTTGATTTTTTCTCTATCTCGGAGATACGCGTCTTTTCTCGTTCGCTAACCTCGCGTGAAGCAGGAGCGCTGCCGCCCGTAGCTTCTGGGGGTTTAACAAGCATGGTGAGCATTTGGCCTAGGTAGCCCAGGCCACCACCAGTAATACCCCCTATTAATGGGCTGCCATTTTTGACTTGTTGAATATAGCGCGAAGCTTTTTGGTGCCAATCGTCAGCTACTGGACGTGCCAGTACCTGAATCCATAGCTCTTCATCATCATCTTCGAGCTTCGCGAGAGTTGCTGTAATACCTGCAAGAGGGTCTACTTCAAAGTTTGTGAAGGTTTTGATCGGTAGCACTTCATTGTCGATCAGTGTCAGTTCTGCAGTGTTGACGACGCTATGGGTAATATGACGTTTGGTGTAATCATCATCGGCTTCGTGGATTTGTACAGTTGGATATTGGGCGTATATTTGTCCTTCGACAAAATTTCTTAGGTGTCGTGGTGTCCACACATAAAACCGTATCATTTTATTGATCGAAGCCATTTCAAAACTGATATGTTCTTGTACTCCCCCGCTCTGTTTTAGCTCCATACGGTCGCGCAAGATACCATGAAGACTGGCGAACAATTGTTCGGCAGCCAGTTCTTGTTTGTCGTTGGTACGCGGGATCTCCAGTACCAAAAGCACCGGGTCAACTGATTGAATATGAGTTGCCTTTTGGTTGTTGCGCCATGTCAAATAAAGTAATAAACCAACAATTGGCATCCAAACATACCATTGTAATAAAAATTCGAAAATTGAGCCCAACATCTATCTTTTATTATCCTCCAAATCAGGTCTAATCGCAACTGCTTGCTGGTCTGTTAATTGTAGAATAAAGATTATTTCTCTTCAGCTAGGCCGTAAGTTGCACGGGCAACTCGTTTGAACTGAGGTTTACCCTGTAGGTTCAATAGGATTGTAGTTTCTTTGACCTGACGCTTCTTTAGGACTTTGCGTACGATGTCGTCGCGGTGCAATGGACCTTCTTTGCGCAAAATGTCAGAGATGATATCAGCAACTGTACCAGATGAATATCCCCACTCGCTCAAGGCATAAATACCACGACCGATGAGTACGAAACGACTGTCTTTTATCAGTTCGTTGTGAATAGCTTGTTGTGTGACGTGACGTCGTTTGAAATCACTGTTTTTGATAGCTTCGGCGACTTTACTAAAGTGCATTGGTTTGCCATTTTCGGCTAGAATAGCGTAGATCTTGTCACGAATGTTCTTTGGGTTGACTAGAGGGTTCTTTACGAGTCCCCATTTGTCCTTTAGGTTAGCAATATGCTTGCTTGATTTTGCTACTGCTTCGACGTTAGAAGGGTGTTCAAAGCCGTTTACTTGAGTATGTAGTTGATCAATAGTAGCTGGCTCACCTTTGAGCTCTTTGAGAGCTTTGTGAACTTTGTTGATATTTTCCTTGATTTTGACTTCGTCGTGATGTTCTTTGAGTCCAACAGAGTGGTAGTAGTCATCATTTTCATCAACAACTGCTAGGCTAGGCGCGAGCGTAGAGACAAAAGCAACATGTGCTTGATCACGTGCATCTGCGTCTTGTTTGAGTTTTTGGCTCAGATCTTTGACACGTGCAACGCCGCCCATCTCTGAGAGGTGTTTGACGAATTCTTTTTCGAGTTTTGCAATATCAGCTTGGCCTTCTTCAGCAGCAATCTTAAGGCGAATCAGGATAGCCTTTTCTAGCTGACGTACACGTTCACGGGTAATACCGAGCATCTCCCCTATTTGTTCTAGGGTTTCTTTGCGATCATACAAACCAAACCGACGAGCTATGATTTCTCGTTCTCGTTCTCGATCTATGCTGGCGAGCACATTTTCAACAGCACCTTTCATATCGAGAGCTGTTGCGTTTACCTCGGCTGTATCACTCATAATTATCTTTATTCCTCTACTGTTTTTCTAAGTATTGGTTTATCCTTTAAATACTATATTAGAACACATTCTATATAAAGTCAATACTTATTCTAAAACATTTTTAGCTATTTTTAAAGGTCGAACCCTCACCCTTTTATAACCAAGATTATAGCACAAAGTGGACGGCAAAGCCAAAAATTCTTTCTGGAATTTACAATGTGTCGTTTTCTGGTATCGCTTTTCGCTGTTTACAACATATTAGGTAGTTATATGACAGTAAAGTAGTGTGCTACTACTACTATTTTTTGATGATACGTTTGCGGCCACCTTTTTTGGCTGGGGCTTTGGCTAGTAATTCTTTAGCTTGATCGTGGGTAATTGATTTTGGTTCTGTATCTTTCGGGATCTTGGCGTTTTTGGTGCCGTCGGTAATATATGGTCCGAAACGACCTTTTAACACCTTGATGCCGTCACCGAAGTCGGCGATGTTCTTTTCGGCCTCGGCCTTTAGTTTTTCGGCATAGTATTTGCGTGCTTCTGTCAGTGTAATTGTGTGAGGGTCCAGTGGTTTGATTGATACAAATAGTTTGTCGACTACTATATAAGGTCCGAAACGACCGATGTTAGCTTTGATTTCTTTGCCATCCTCGGTTTCACCCACTACTCGCGGTAACTGAAAGGCCTCTAGAGCTTGCTGTAGAGTTACTGTATCGATCTTTGCACCGCTAGGCATGGGTGCAAAGTCTGGTTTGTTATCGTCATCGCCCGTCTCGCCGCGCTGCAACATAGCGCCGTAGCGGCCATAACGAGCGATGATAGGTTTGCCAGATTTTGGGTCGTTACCCAGGTTGCGACTTTGTGAGGCATCAGCGCGTGAGATATCAGCACTGCTCTCAACTAGTTTATGAAATGGTCCGTAAAAGTTCTGCAGTACTTCGACACGTTGTTTGTTGCCGTCGGCTATTTTGTCCAGCTGGTCTTCGACTTCTTTGGTAAAGTCATACTCCATGACCTCGCTAAAGTGTTTGACTAAAAAGTCCGTCACCACATTACCGGTATCTGTTGGGACGAGTTTGTTGCTGTCTTTGCCGTATTGGACAGTTGGCTGAGCTTTCTCGATGTTGCCGTCAGTTAGTGTTAGAACGGTGATCTTGCGCTCCTCGCCCTCGACATCACCACGCTCTACGTAGCCGCGGGTTTGGATAGTAGATATCGTTGATGCATAAGTGCTAGGTCGGCCGATGCCCATTTCCTCTAGTTTTTTGACTAGTGAGGCTTCGGTGTAACGAGCAGGTCCACGTGATAGGTTTTCGGTGGCATTTGCAGACAGAAGTTCCAAGTTGTCACCAGTGTTAATATCTGGTAGTAGCTTGTCCTCACCCGAGCGGCCGTAGACTTTCAAAAAGCCGTCGAATACTACAATTTCACCTTTTGCCTCGAGGTTTTGGTCAGATTCGCTGGCGCTAATTGTCATAGTAGTTTTTTCTAGCTTGGCAGGCGCCATTTGACTAGCCAGCGCTCGTCGCCAGATCAAATTGTATAGTTTCTTTTGCTGTTCATCAGCTCCAGCTACAGATTTGGTGACATTTGTTGGGCGGATAGCTTCGTGAGCTTCTTGTGCGCCAGATGATTTTGTCTTGAATGTACGAACCTGATGGTAGTTCTCGCCATACTCACCCTTTATATATGTAGTCATGGCGCTCAGTGCGTCGCCACTGATATTTAGGCTGTCGGTACGCATATATGTGATATGTCCGGCTTCGTACAGGCGTTGAGCTAAACTCATGGTGCTGCGAGGGCTGTAACCTAGCTTGCTGCTGGCTTCTTGTTGCAATGTACTGGTGGTAAATGGCGCACTCGGGTTGCGCGTGCCTGGCTTTTTATTGATATCTGCCACGCTAAATTCGCTTTTGGCGTATTCTTGCAGTACTTTTTCGGCTTCATCTACAGATTTGAATTTCACAGGCGCTTCGCTGACCAGTTCGCTACCATCTTTTAAAGTGAAAATGGCTTCTAGTTTGAAGGTAGATTCTGCTGTGAAGTTTTCGAGTTCTCTTTCGCGCTCTACTATTAAACGCACAGCGACACTTTGTACACGGCCGGCACTTAGTTTCGGTCCAACTTTGCGCCATAACACTGGTGAAAGCTCGAATCCTACCAGATAATCTAGTGCTTGACGAGCTTGTTGAGCGTCGACCAGTGCTTGGTTGATGTTACCGGGGTTGGCAACGGCTTTGTCTAGGGCTTTCTTGGTAATTTCGTTAAAAACTATACGTTTGGTATTTTTCGGATCGAGCTTTAGGGTTTCGGCCAGGTGCCAGGCGATGGCTTCTCCTTCACGGTCTTCATCGGATGCTAGCCAGACTGTGTCAGCAGATTTGACGTCTTTTCGTAGCTCGGCGACCACTTTCTTTTTATCACTGCTGACTTCAAACTTTGGTTCGAAATTATTATCAACGTCGATGCTGCCGTTTTTGCTCGGTAGGCCTCGGATATGGCCAATAGAACTCTTGACAACAAAGTCACTACCGAGGTATTTCTCGATCGTTTTGGCTTTTGCCGGTGACTCTACTATTACTAAATTCTTCATATATTTGCCCGTTAGGTATGTTTGATATAAACACAACTGCTAATAATAATGCAAATGTAAAGTATATACTAGACACTTATTCTTTGGGTGTCTAAAGTTCAAGACCTTCAACAGCAACAATAAAAGACGATTGGATAAGGGCTACACCTTTAGACTTCAAAGCTGTATCATCTTCATATTCATTGCGAATATCAATTGTCATATCGTAGCTTGTGCCATTTTTCTTTACATTGACTGCACAGTTGCGGTCATCGGGGCGAGTCTCAAGACTGTTGTCTCGGAGAAATAGTGTATCGTACTCTTCTGAGCTGAGATTTGGATAAATTGGCCTGCCTGATAGTTCATCAATCTCTATAGTGGCGGCGTAGCCTAGACGTAGCGCAAGGGTTTGACTCATTTGCTGTACCCGAATAACTTCCCCACCTATAGAGGACGCAGAACTTACACCTGCTTCTGATAGAATGTGCCAATTTGGGCTTGGATCTACTGTTGACATAGTATGTTTACTAATACTTATAATACAACAAATAAACTATATTGACAATATTATCGTATTAACGAAGTGTCCACTGGTTTGCGCCTAACGGCTTGATCAGTCCTTTTATCTCCAGCATAGTAAGTGTTTGACTGAATATGTCGGGGTTGAGCAAACTATTCTCTAGGAGCATGTCGCCATCGCGCTGCCCCTGTGCCAGTAGCTGTAGTATTGTTTTCTCCTCCTGCGTATCTCCTAGTGCAAATTGTGTTTGAGTCGGTGTGTGTGTTGGGCGAATGATTTCTAAAATGTCCTGCGTGCTTGTGACGGGTAATGCACCTTGTTTTATCAGTGCATTGCAGCCAGCGCTCAGAGGATTAGTGATATTGCCAGGAACAGCAAACACCTCCCTGCCCTGGTCTAGCGCATGAGCCGCTGTCGAAAGCGTTCCGGAACGGGCGGCTGCCTCGACGACAATCACCGCGTCAGCGAGCCCGCTGACTATACGGTTGCGTGCTAAAAACTGATGCGGCAATGCTGGTACGCCAGGGGCATATTCACTCAGAAGCGCCCCTTTGTTTTGGACTATCTGTTCGGCAAGTGCCTTGTGGCTTGTCGGATATACGCTATCGAGTCCGTGGGCGAGTACTGCCAAGGTTATTCCACCTGCTCGTAGTGTTGCTCTGTGCGCAATGCCATCTATGCCCAGGGCCAACCCGCTGACAACGACGATATTGTGCTGAGATAGCTCTGTCGCCAGCATCTCTGTGACTTCACGTCCGTAAGGCGTAGGTTTGCGTGAACCAACAATTGCTACTGTAGTAGTGTTTTTTTCTGGTATTTCCCCTATTTTATATAATTTTTTAGGATAATTTGCAACGATATTTAACTTCTTTAAATATTCATGTTTATCTGTAATTAATGTATTGATTTTCATAGATTTAGTGTTAAAGATGTTGACATAAAGTCAAAGACATGCTAATATGGCATATGTTCAGTTATCTTTTTGATAACTAAACGCACCTTATACCCCCTATTCTAACCATAAGTTTACTGCGAGTAAACTTATGAACAAGTTAGAGTGTCCGTGAGTGTGTCACCAAAGTATCTACCCTCCACTTTTTTGACAATATAACACTCGCGAGCACACTAATCCCTTTAACCAGCGGACCCCTGCAATGTGTGAGGTGGGTCACGTTTCCCTCTCGGGAGCCTAGCGGTGCGTTGAAGGGTTAAATAGCGGCCATAGCGATGCCCACCCTTGCTATGGTCGCTTTTTAATTTGGAAAAAAATCATAACGCTTCTGTATATAATTGACATATTCAATCTTATATGTTATATTGGTAGTTAAGACAGTGTGCGATACGAGGAGAGGAAACCCCTATGTTTGCCGTCTTAATTGCTGAAGCTTCCAGCACCAACCTGGCGAGTGCAGTAGAAACCGTCGCGTTTCTTGCTTTTTGCGCATTTGCCCTCTGGTTGATTTGTCGCTAGGAGAGCATTCAGCATGCATGGGCTCGGCCGCTATCACAGCGGTCGGGCCCTATAAATTTTCTTGGCTATCTTCTGTGTTCTCTTTGATTTTATGGCTAGTTGCTTCGAATGTGCCTTTGATAAAGTCGGTTATCAACTGATCGGTGATGACGAACACTTGGTCAAGTTGTTTTGTCTGCTCGCTACCAAATGGGCTGAGCACAAAATCAATGTCCGAATGTGTGCGTCCTGTTTGAGCTATGCCGACTCGTATGCGGCTGTAATCTTCCCCTAAATGCGCGTTCAGGTCTTTTATGCCGTTGTTACCAGCGTCACTACCACCTACGCGTGCACGTATTGTCCCTAGCGGTAGTGCTAGTTCGTCGTGGACGACTAAGATGTCGCTATTGTCGAGTTTGTAGAAATCTTTTAATGCACGGGCCCCAAGACCTGTTGTATTGTAGTTGTCGGTTGTCTTAAAAAACAAAACCTTCTCGTGTTCTGAGGTGTTCTCTGCGATCATAGCGTGGAACTTGGGCTTGTCTTGCCACTGCTTTGCCAGACGATCAACAGCCATAGCACCGGTGTTGTGGCGTGTGTGAGTGTATTTTTGCTCAGGGTTGCAAAGGCCAATGATCAGTTTCATAACTACTAGTGTACAGTATTGCTTTTTATTAGTGAATATGCCAATATATATTTATAACCAATGCAATCCTGCAAAGGTTCGAGATATCGGAGGTGATGTATGCTCATCAGAATCCTGCTAATCGCAGGACTCGGCTGGCTGGCCTATTCACAATTTCAGAAGTCATCAATCAACAACATCGTTATTGGTGCGATCAGCGCATTGCTGGCTTTCTTTCTGATCTTGGGGTTGTTTGGCCACGTCGTTTTCGTCTTCTCCATGACGTTCCTAGGCGTCGCGTTTGTCGTTTTTCTCTTCTACTTCTTCACGAAGGGTCGTTCGACACAAAAAACGTAGCCAGAGCGCCGTGTCATTAGTTGTCAGGTGGTTGATCTAGAGGCGTAATGTCCTCCAAGATCACCACCGGCAACTTTTTTATTTGTCGTTTTTCTCTTCTTGTCGAAAACTGAATTTGATCGGTGTTCCGATATAGTCGAACTCTTCGCGGACTTTCTTTTCTGGGTTGCCTAGGCCGACGATTAACTTCATATATAACAGTGTACAGTATTGCTTTTTGTATAAAAATATTCTAATATATACCTATAGTCTTACTTTTGTAAAGATTCGAACCTAGAAAGCGAGAATGTCATATGAACCTTGGCGAAGTGATAATCATCATCATCTTTGCTCTGGCCACAGGATTTCCGGTTGCTCTTTTGGTGCTGGCAGCTCTTGTTTCCAACCTTTTCGAAGGCGAGAAAGAGGAAGACAGCCAGGTCCTTAAAGATGAGTGATCTCGAGGAAGCACTACACTGGCGATGGTCACACCGTACAAAAGCACAGCGTGAACGCGAGAAGTGGCAATACAACCAGCCGTCCAGGCAAGATTTCCGGTGATTTTTCACTGATGCAATCTCGTCTGGGCGGCTTTTACTTTTCTTTCTTTTCCTCTTGTCGAAAGCTGAATTTGATCGGTGTTCCGATATAGTCGAACTCTTCGCGGACTTTCTTTTCTAGATAGCGCTTGTAACTCCAGTGCAGGAGTTTGAGATTGCTGCCGTGCACAACAAACCAGGGTGGGTTTGTGTCGGTTTGTACCATATAGCGGAGTTTTGGATACGTGTTTTTTAACCCTGCTGGTGGGTGTGCAGCAACTGCACTAGAGAGCACTTTGTTGAGTTTTGCAGTCTGATGCTCGGCGCGACGTCTTTTTTGGATATCGAGTGCCAGAGAGAATATTTTGGTAACATTTTGTCCTGTTACTGAGCTCGTGAATATGAGTGGTGCCCATGGGGTGAATTTGAAATAGTATGCAATTTTTGGTGCCAATGCATCGCGAGTATAGGCGTCTTTTCCTTCTACGCTGTCCCATTTGCTGACAACTATAATCATACCCTTGCCCGCTTCGTCGATAAGTCCTGCTAGGCGTTGATCTAGCTGTGTATTGAGCTCGTTTACGTCCATGAGTAGTAAACATACATCTGACTCTTCGATAGCCTGTAGAGTGCGCAGAACGCTGAATTTTTCGATGCCTACCTCTTGTTTGCCCTGGCGTCGGATACCAGCAGTATCGAGTAGTTCTATGTCTCTTTTTTGGTATTTGAGCGCTATGCGATTGATGTCACGGGTTGTACCGGCAATATTGGCGACAATTGCCTGCTGTTTGCCAGCGAGTGTGTTAAAAAGGTGGCTTTTACCCACATTTGGGCGTCCTATGAGAGCTATACGTAGTATATCGTCCTGCTCCAGCTGGCTGGCTGCTGGTATTATGGAGATTATTTCATCTAAAACGGTCTTGATACCCTGACTGTGTTCCGCACTAGTAGCGATAATAGTTTTGACACCGAGTCGACGGAATTCTTCAGGGTCCAAGCTGCCTTTTAGGTCGCTTTTGTTAGTCAGTAGTATGACCGGTTTTTTGCTTTTGAGGGCTTTTTTAGCGACTATACGGTCTTGGTCACTGGGGTATTTTGTACTGTCGACAACCACTAGTATCACATCAGCGGCCAGGGCTGCTTCTTCAATTTGTTCTTGTATACTCGCTTCGAACTCGTCGTCTGGGTCTTTTAATCCTGCTGTATCAACTAGCCAAAAGTGCCTGTTGTTATACTCTGCTTTACCCACTACGTTGTCGCGTGTTGTACCAGCCTCGCGAGCGACGATAGCTTGCTGGGATCGCATGATGCGGTTAAAGAGGCTACTTTTGCCTACGTTAGTTTGACCGACGATAGCGACTGTTGGTAGTTTTTTACTCATAATTTTATTTATTATAACAGAGGTGAAGAGAAAAGTAAAAGACGCCCCCGAAGGGGCGCCTGGCGCTGTGTTAGGCAGCAAGTCTCCAGTGGTTGAGCCCCAACATGAAGTAGAGTGCTATACCCATCAGATTACCTCGCTTTCTGCTTCTGTTGCAGAAAGCTTGTCTGCTGCAACCGCAACCGCGAATCCACCTGACAAGATGTGCAACAAAGTGATTGAAGCAATCGCTATCGGGTCGATATTGCTGTTGATCTCGTGATGTGTTGCCTGCCAGTTATTGAAATAACTCCAGTACAAACACATAGCGATGATCGCTCCAAGCCACAGCATTGGGGTCAAAATTCTGACCGCCAAGTGCGAGTGGCCTGACGCGGGTGTTTTTTCGCTGAGAGCCGTTCCGGCAATACCGATCAAAAGCGGCAACACACTGGTTACGCCCACAAGTAGTTTTAGTACGAGTGGTGTCAATTCTAGCCCCTTTCTCTGAGGATTGAGTAAGAATATGTTATGTATTATGTTTTATTTTTGCTAAAAAGTCAATTAGATATTAATCTTCTTCCAGTTTCCGGAATCTATTTGGATATTGACGAGTGAAAAGTTGCCGAACTGTATACGGTGAAGCTTTGTGACGGTGTAACCTAGCACGTCGAAGGTGCGGCGAATCTGGCGGTTGCGACCTTCTCTCATGGTGATTTTATAAGTTATTTTGTTGTTCGCTTCTTCGGAGTCTATTTTTACTGAAAATCTCTTGCTATGTGTCTCAATCTTTTCGATCATGAATTTACTGAGACCGTCTTCTAGCTGCACGCCATGATCACTGATCATTTGTTGGTGGAGTGGTTCTAGCGGTTTGTTAAGTTCTACGTCGTAGATTTTTACCTTTGAAAAACTAGGGTGTGTCATGCTATGTGCAAAATCACCATCGTTGGTCAGTAGTATAATACCCGAACTGTCACGGTCCAGCCGCCCTACGGTTTTGAGCTGCTGAAGCTCTGGTGGTAGCAGAGAAAAAATCGTTGGATTGTCCCCTTGTTGTTTGCGAGAACACACATAACCCACGGGTTTGTTGAGTGCAATGTATTGGGCTGGAGTATCTTGGTCTATCTCTTTGCCATCGACGACAATAGATGTATGTTTTTCAGATTGCTGACCTAGATGGGCTGTTTTGCCGTCGACCATGACTTTGCCACTATCAATCAAGTCGTCAGCTTCACGACGAGAGATGCCCAACATGCGAGCAATATGTTTATTGAGACGAGTCATGTAAATAGTATAGCTTAGCGTTCTGGTGGCACAATAGGAGCGCTGCCATGTTCATCGACTGGCGGGGCGGCAGGCGGCGGTGTTGTTATTTCGGATTGAATAGGCGGTACTTCTACTACTGGAGTCGGCGTAGGAGCAGGTGCTGCTGGCTCTAGACTAGGAGCTGCTGGTGGAACAACTGGCGGCTCTGCAGCGGGTGCGGCTGGAATCTCTGCTGGCGGCACCGCTGATGAGGCACCGTCTGGCACATTTTCGATATCTTGAATAGAAGATTTAAATTCTTTGTCAATCAGTTCACCAACATCAACATTGCTGACGCGTGGATTGTCTGTTAATGGTTGGATCACTCTTTCTCCTAACGAGCTAGGCCGATCTCCTGTAAATGGTGCTGTTGGTTCTGGTATGGTAGTAGTCACTTGAGCCTGTGCAACGTCACTAACTGGTTGGTCTGGCGCTGGTGGAGGTGGGACTGGTGTTGGTGCGACTGCTGTCGCAGCACCTGTGGCGACTGGGCTAGGAGGCGGTGCGGCTGGTGTTAGAGGTACGGGAGCTGCTGGTGCGGGAGCAGTTGTGGCAGGAGCAGCGCCTGGCTTGTCACCGAGTACTTGATGCACAGCCTTCACAACGTCTTCGATACCTACCTGAGATTTCACTAGGTACATATCTGCACCCAATTGTTCACCGCGTTTTCGCTGTTCGTCGCTAGAGAGTGCGGTCATCATGATGACTTTGATGTCTTTTGTTTCGGTAGTGGAACGCAAGATGTCTAACATATCAAAGCCGCTGATTTTTGGCATCATCACATCACTAACTATTAGATCTGGACGATCTTTTATAGCCATAGCTAACGCTTCTTCACCATCGCCAGCTGAAATAATATCGTATCCTTCGGCAAGTAGCCTGACGCCATAAATTTCGCGTAGGCTCTTGTCATCTTCGACAAGCATAATCTTCGTCATATTATCTCCTATTTTAAATGCTAGTGTATAAAAATGCTAGTGTTTTTATGTATTTTACATAATATCTGCTGGTGTCGTCTCTATTTTGCGCGTCGCCTCCTCGTGTGTTAGTCGTGAAAATTCAACAAAAAATGTACTACCCTGTCCTGGCGTACTCTCTAGCCACAGACGCCCACTCATTGTTTCAACCAATCGACGGCACAAATATAAGCCCAGGCCTGTACCGCCAATATCGCGCGTATCAGAATTGTCGACACGGTAGAATTTTTGGAACAAATGCACCTGGTCTTCTTTTGGTATACCTATGCCCGTATCATGGACTGATAATCTGGCGTGGGTAGCGTCGCCAACTATATCTACAGTGACATTTCCTTTTTTGGTGTATTTGATAGCGTTCTCGAGCAGGTTGCTGGCAACTTCGCGCAAGTGGTCATTGTCGACGTCAACATAATATATAGGATTGAGTGGATGACCTGTGCCACTTTGTACGGTGGGTTTGAAAAGCAGCACGATTCCCTTTTGTTTGGCACGCTCTTCAAAGGTATGTACTATTTCTCCTATGAACGCGACCAGATCGACGACTTTCGGCGTGTTCTTCAGACGACCATCTTCGACACGTGAGATGTCTAGAAGATCTTGGAAGAGCCTGCCGAGGTGCTGGATGCTGGCGTATGCTTTTGTTAAATATTCCCGGGCTTTTTCATCTATTTGTGCGGTGGCTGGGTTGAGTGCCAAGCCCAAGTACCCTTCAATAGTTGCTACAGGTGTGCGCATCTCGTGGCTGGCTGTAGAGATAAATTCTGCTTGTTGTCTTTCCTCGGCTTTTTCTCGGGTAACATCGCGAAACACGATGATAGCACCAGCGCCGATCTGCCCGACTGGGGAAGCCGAGACGGAAACTAGGAGCTTTTTGCCAGAGTTTGTTTCTAGCATGAGATCGTTGGTGGTCACAGGGTTGTTCGATCTCAAGACGAGTTGTATGGGGTCGGTGTTGGCGTTGACGGCTTCGCCGGTTTTTGTCAGTAGTTTGACGACTGATCGGTAGTCTAGTTTGAGAGCGTCTTGTTTGCCCCAACCAATAATAGCCTGGGCTGCGGGGTTGATTAGTTGTATCGTGCCCTGCGAGTCGACGGCGACTACCCCATCGGCAATCGCATTTATAACGATTTCAGATTTGTTCGCTACCTGGGAGAGTTCTCGTACGAGGTCACTGTAGGCACGATCTTTTGCTTGGTCTGGGTGGGCTTTGTGGTGCCAGATCAGCCAGCTGGCCAATATCGGTACTTCGTAGGCGAGCAAAAACACTAGTATCTGTGATTGGAGATCAAAGCTTTTGATCAGTAGTATTTCAGCTACGAGGTAGAGATTGGTGATGATTAAAAAGCCGGCCAGCACTCGCCAGCCAAACAACCCTGCGAACACGCTGGCCAATATCCATAATGCTATAAACGGTGATGAGATGGGGTGTGTCAACACGAGGAGTAATCCGATGTTGAAACACAATCCTGCGTAAATTGCCAGGGTGACCTGGGATAATTTTTCACTAGGTGCTGCAAAATATGCGACGATACTGGAGATACCGACCAGCAAAGCGACAATAGCTACAGGTAGAGGAATGAGAAATTCGGCTGTCACAAATGTGCCGCCTGATAGCAGGCCAAAGACAAAAAAGCCGATCAAAAAGAGCGACACAAAAAATGATATTTCGCAGATACGTCTATACCAAAAAGCCGAAATGGTAAACGTTGCCTCGTCCGAGTCTATCCCCCACCCTCCTCGTGTTTAGTTGCTAGTGTTTATTATTGCAAATATTAGCGGTGTTGCCTAGAGTGTTTATAGATAAAAAAATGGGGCGACCCCTTGTCCAAAATGAACAAGAGATCGCCCCGTGGGCTGATCACAACGCTTTGAGAGCGTAGTAATCGTTCAGTCAACCGTGACTAAGCCGCGAGTGCGATGCCGTAGTCGGCACAGAGGCCAGCCAGGCCATTGTTGTAACCCTGGCCGATGGCCTGGAACTTCCACTCGCCGTCCTTGCGGTACAGAGCACCGAAGATGACAGCGACCTCAAGTGAGAACTCGTCTCCGAGGTCGTAGCGAGCCAGTTCCTGACCAGTCGCCAAGTCCACGATGCGAATGAACGCGTTCTGGACGCTGCCGAAGTTCAGCTTGTTCGTCTCCCACTCGTCGATGGTGACGGTGACGATGACTTTCTCAATCGTCGGTGGCAGGTTCGCCAGGTCGACGTTGATCGACTCGTCGTCTCCGTCGCCGGCACCTGTGCGATTGTCACCGGTGTGGACGATGGTGCCGTCGGGGCTCGCCAGGTTGTTGTAGAAAACAAACCAGCTGTCACCAGCTGCTTTGCCGGAAGCATCAACTGCGAACGCCGAGGCGTCGAGGTCGAACTTTTCGCCAGACGTACCTCGCTCGTCCCAGCCGAGACCGACCATGACGTTTGACAGCTGTCCTCCGGCTTCCTTTGTGAGGCTGACGTTGCCTCCCTTTTGCAGTGAAACGGGCATGTGCACGTTTCCTTTCTAGGGCTGGTTGCCCTGGTTGTAGTTACTTGCGCTTTCTCTGACCGAGAAGATCGAGAATATGAGTTAAGCGCCCAGTTCCCTTCATCTCCAGCTGAAGCTTTCCAGAGCCGTCATCGGACGGATAAAAAGCGATCAGTTGACCTGGAGTAAAAGTCCTTTCGCCTATCTTTACGGGAAACCGTACCAAAAATTGTGACTGCCAGGGTACTTGGTTGTACCCATTGCCAGTTCGCCTTCTGATACGATCTTTTTGTAGTGCATCGTTCACCTGAGCTGAAAGTTGGGCTGCTGCTGCCGGGTCGGCGACATTTGTCCAAAAATCAGTCAGCTGTTTGAGGTCTTCGTTGCTCTTTTGACGAACCTTCTTTTGCAAGGGGTCAGTCAAAAGCCATGGGTCGACCTGTAGCTCGAGTTCGTTCAGGGTTGGCTGACGAGTCAGCGCTTCCTTGTACGCGGTACCGAGCAGGTATGGCGCCCATAGTTGTTGTCCGATAGTGAACGCAAGTTCGGCTATTGGAACGATCTTTTTGAGCAGTTGCAACTGATTGTTGGTCGTGGTGGTTGTCACCCAGCTTTGACGCAGGTGACGGAACACTTCCAACTGGGGCTGCAGACGTTGGTTAATGCTCTGATGTAGCGATTGCATTTGTGGCGGAATGCCACAGCTCTCGATACGTTCCAGATCATCAGCAACTTGCTCGATGATTGTGCAACATAGATCCCATGAGCCCACGAAGTCGTCTTGCCGAAGTTTAAGCTCCGGAAAGTCTGCGAGGGTTGCGTTTAGGGGTCGACTACCTAGCTGAGATGCGGTCTGTGCTTCGACCGACCGCAGACGAGCTGCGTCGGCTAGATCGCATAGTGCATCTCCTTGCTGGTAGGTGTTTTCGGGAATGGCAGCGTTCTCAGCGTACATCTTGACGACGCCGTCGAGGAAACTGGTTGCCATTTGCCACAACATTGCTGCCAGCCATTGACTATGTAGCAATGTCAGCGAAGAAATCGGTTGAGTCCAGACTGGCTTGTTGTGAGCTACGAGTAGCTCAACTTCTTTGTCAAAGACAGAAGTAGCTTGGTACTGTCCTTCGACCGTTCGCTGTAAAAGTTCGACGACATGTAGGTCGTCGACAATGTCTGGTCCAATACGACCAAACACTAGGGCGACGCCCGACATGTGTTCTCCTTTGGTTGACTGAATTGTGAAATTGCCCCTCTAGGTTTTGAAAATCTCCACCGAGAAGCTAGAAGGAATTGTAGCACATAAAAATATACTATGCAATATGTTTATACAACATACAAAGCTATTGACTAGTATATATTTTTCATATACTATGTGATGGTTGGCATTCCGTGTCAAGGTAGCTTCAAACTATCAACACAATCAGTCACCCAGGAGGTGTCTACATGGGCGTTTCGCTCGATAAGGTGGAGCGTGAAGCTCCGCACATGGTCAGTCTGGTCAAGCAGGCCGGAGTCACTCTCGAGAAGAAGGGGTTGAATCCGGATACTTACAAGTCTGCGGTTATAGCGACCCTCGATCACTCGGGTTCGGCTGCTGGTCTCTACGACCAGGGTCTCATGCAGGAAGCTGCGGATATCGCATTTGCAGCTGGTCTGTTGTTCGATGACGATGGCGCCGTACCGTTGTCGCTGTTTGACAACGGCGTCAACCCGCTCGGCGACATGACTCTCCAGAACTGCAAGAACTTCGTGGCTCAGCACCAAAACTACCGTTTCGGTGGCACCAGCTACGAAGCCGCACTGCGCTGGATCGTTGACGAGGCTGGTTTCGGCAACGTCAATCTCGACGACGGCGCCTCCGGAGGAGGCCTGTTCAGTCGCAGCAAGGGTTCTGGCGGTGGACTGTCGGTCAAGGCCGCAGCGGCTTACCCGACATACGCCATCTTCGTCACCGACGGAGAGCCGCAGGATCCGAGGCAAGCCGAGGTCTACCTGCGCCAGATGAGTCAGCTGCCGATTTTCGTGCAGTTCATCGGCGTCGGTCCTCACAGGTTCGACTTCCTGCGTCAGCTGGACGACATGGACGGTCGTTTCATCGACAACGCCAACTTCTTCGACGCGAAGGACGCTGGCAACGATCAGGGCAAAATGCTCGAGCTGATGCTCAGCGAGTTCCCCGACTTTTACGTCGAGGCTCGCCGCAAGGGGCTGATCGCACAGGGGGCTCCGGTTCCCGGCTAAACAATTGGGACTGTGCGGAAGGATTTTTATCTTTCCGTGCAGTCCCATATATAATTTCTAGGTATTTTTCGTCACTCATAGGTGGCGTTTTTTGTTTTTCTAAACTTTCGCCGTTTACGGCTCATCAGTATAGCTATCATATCTATAGAGTTTAGCGGGGGTAACGTGCTGGATTGCACGCACCCCCTGAGGGTTAAGCACCCCTGGGCTGTGGTTTGACTAGGCAGTCAGCACCGGTGTTGCCGGTACCTTGATCAGGTCGTCTTCAGACTGCGATGCGGATTCGACCACTCGATCGATGATCGCACTGTCGACTTGCTCGTGCACTGTGGCCAGTTTGCCTTGAGCGGCAAAGATGGCCTGGTTGAGCTCCTTGCGCTTCTGCTCTCCGTTGACGAACTCCTCGAGGACACCTTCTGCCGCCAGAGCGAGCGAGTCGGTGACCGAAGCGATCGTTTGAGGCGTCAGCGACGGAGTCTGAATGACCGAGGCAATGTCCGGAAGTGTCTGAGCCCCTGCTTCGAAGAACTCAGTCACTACACGGTTGTGCATCGCGTCGACTGCCGCGGCAAAATCTGCCGCTTCCATGGTCTTTGCCATCCGCTGCCATTGGAGCAAAACGCCCTTCATGGTTGGGATGGTTGATGTGACCAGGTTGTTCAGCTTGTTGGCCATACCAACGTCCACACTGCGCATCATGCGAGTCTGGGGCGAGGTGGCCCACGCAATGAACAGCCGACCTTTGAAGTCACCGATCTTGGCCTTGACGGCTGAGATCAGGTCGGCACGACGCTGGCGCTCCTCGTTGTTGCGATTGCTGAGGTCTGTCGGGTCGGGCGTGAACTGTTCGGCGTCCTTGCCCGCCTCGTCTACGACGTACTCCATGACGGCGATGACGTAGATGAGCTTGCCGATCTCAGCTTCGTTCTCCTGATAGAGAACGTCGAAGAGAGCGACGTTTCGGGTGATGTCGGACTGACGGCCAGCAAGATCTGCTGCCATTCGGTCCAGCTGCTTCTCCATGCTCAGCAGGTCAGCACGCATGTCCTCGACAAAGGCTTTGCCTCTGTTGAGCCACTTTCTGACACCGCTTGACATCTTGCGGTATCTCTCAGCAACATCCGGGTCGCTGACGTCGTACTTGGCCTTCTTGTTGCGCATCGTTTTGTTGAGATCCTTCATTGCTTCGTGCAACTCGGTGATCCTCACGGGCTCGACTTCACGAAGAAGTCGCTCCACGATGGTGTTGACTCCTTGGAGCTCAGGCACTCCGTAATTCATCAGTACCTGAGTGTCCGCAAGCATTTGCGGGTAGATGGCGATTGCCATCTTCTCTGCCTCGGCCTGCATAGCAGGTGGCAGGAGATCACGGCAGATCAGTTCCTGGCGACTTTCAGGGGTCTTGGCGACCACTGCAAGTGCCATGTCTGCAGCTCCTTGTTGCGGAGCCTCAGCAACCCCTAGGGGTTTTGGTGGAACGATCTCTACAGAGACCGGTGTGGCCAATTGTACTGCTGTGCCTGTTGACATACAGACATCTCCTTTGGCTTGTCGTTTACAGGCGACGTACAGATAGAATCTGCGTGTCGACTTTGAAGTTTGTCAAGCTAGCACTACCGCCTGACGGTCTGGATTCAAACAACTCAACTGCGAAATTGCGAATTGCATCTCGACCACGCTTCAGATACATGCTTGCATCTGGGTAGCCGTCGGGATCATTCTCAATCTCGATATATCCCTCGACCACACGTAGTATGGTCTCAAGCTGTTTTTGGAACGTTGCTATGTCTGCTCCCGAGGGAGAGCCATTGTGACTACGTTTTAGGAACAAGCTTTCGCCTTGCTGTGCGATACGGGTGAGGAATACCTTGATATGAGGATGCTGAACTTTTGGGCGCAGCATCCCTACTTGGTCGAGCAGTTCTTGAATGTGCTCGATCGAGTATTTTTCTTGCTCTACTACTGGCAGATTAGGTTTTTGCCTGTCAAACCATGCCACTTTAGCCTCCCTTCAACCTCGGGCTTTGTAAGTGTATGTTAATTTGCTGGTTGAACTTAACTTACAATAACATTTTGAAAACAATGAGTCAATACTATTACTACTGTCGAGGTAACAAAATTGTTATGGTCTAGTACTTGTAATATGCAGCTTTTTATGATATCGTAAAGAAACTGTGTGAGTTTGTTTTATTAAAACCACACGTGTACCTTTACGGTAACGGTGTGAATCAGTTTCTGTCATCAAAAGAACAGGAAGTAAGGATGAAGCATTACAGGATCGATATTCTGATCACTGGACTGGTAACAGTCTTGGTCGGGATCTATTTGGGGATATCCCCAATGATTTCGCTGCTGATTTTGGCGGCACTGGAGATTTCGTTGTCGTTTGACAACGCTGTTGTCAACGCAACGGTGCTCAAACACATGAGCGAGTGGTGGCAGAAAATTTTCATGACTGTCGGCATCTTGATTGCTGTCGTCGGTATGAGGTTTGTGTTTCCTATCGCAATTGTGTGGCTGACTGCCAGTATTCCATTCATGGATGTCGTGGATCTTGCTCTGCATGATGCCGATCTCTATGGAGAACGACTGCACGAAGCGCACTCCGAAATCGCCATGCTCGGTGGGATTTTCCTGCTGATGGTGTTTTTGAACTTCATGTTTGAAGATCGGGACACCAAATGGCTTGGCCCTCTGGAGCGTGTCTTGGCACGTGCGGAGCGGTTTGACACATTGGCGGCGATGATCGCGATTGTTGTGATCCTGCTTATCACTGCGTTTGTGCCTTCCGCTGATCAGTTGGCGGTTGTAGCGACAGGACTCATCAGCCTGGGAATGTATCTTGGGCTGAGCCTCTTTGCGGAGGTATTTGAGCATGAAGACGACAAACTGCAAAGTGAGATTGTGCCTCGCACAGGCATGGCGGCCTTTGCGCTGTTCATGTATCTCGAGTTTCAGGACGCGTCATTCAGTTTCGATGGTGTGATCGGTGCCTTTGCGGTTACCAACAACATCATTGTGATTGCAGCCGGACTTGGTATTGGTGCGTTGTTCGTACGGTCTATGACTGTGCACTTGCTACGTACCAACAAGCTGGTTGAGTTGCGCTATCTGGAACATGGTGCTCACTGGGCTATCGGTGCGCTTGCTGCGTGCCTGCTCGGAGGTGTCTTTATCGAGATCTCTGAGTATGTCGTTGGTTTGATTGGTGTGTCGTTCATCGTGGCGGCCATCACTCACTCGTATCGGGCGAATCACAAAGATTCCCTAGCGACTAACAAGCCACAAGCAGCAGTGGTCGAATAGCATCTCGGGTGACTCTGCGCATTTCGCGCGGGGTCACCCAGATGTACTAACTCTGATTCACACCTATTTTTATTGTGCTATTGTAAGTGTTTTTCGACTCATGTAAGCTTGACGAAAAACGTCTACACCTTCATGATAAGCTCCCATATCGCCCAAGTTGTCGCCCTCGATGTATTGGGAAATTGTTTCGAGTGTTTTGTCGCTCATAGCGTCACAAAAACGCACGATTTCTTCTGGGCTACTCGAGACTATCATTTTACAAATACGTGCGTTTGGTACAAAAGATTCAGTCTCGCGGTTGAGTTTTGCAACATTTGCTAGTGAACGAATGGCACAATGATTGATAGCAGCCTCTATGCGAGGGTCTTTGCTGCCTTCAGCAACTTTTAGGATATATGCGTAGGATATCGGGGTTTCGGACAAACCAGAACGCATGAACAATTTGTGAATAATTTTCTCGTGTGATCCTGTGACTAAGATATCGTCAAGTGCTACAACACTGTCGAGATCTGTATCGAAACCTTCTGGCATTGAGAGGCCATTTTTTTCCATGATTTGTTCTCGCTCCTCGATACCCATCGAGGCATAATCCCCTTCGGTTAGATTGTGTCGGTCTATCTTGAAAGGCGTGATAATTGCTTGGGGTGCGAGTTCCCGGGCGCGACTGACAAAAGACCCTAACATCGAATGCGATGCTGGCGGTGCTACTTTGTACGCTGATGATGTCACAGCGTGTTTACCCTCAGCGATTAGTCCCTCGTCAATCATTTTTTCAGCAAGCAGTTCACCGTATTGGCGTGCTATCTCACCATCACCATATTTGAATCGACTGTATTCTATCGGTATAACGGCTTGTTGAAGGGTGTGAGGGATTGCGATTGACGTCTGATCAACTTTATCGAGCCAAGTTCTTTCTACGCGACCACTCATGCTAGATCTCCTGTATATTGCACTAGTTGTTGATAGCCACTTTTGTATTTTTGTATAAAATCAGGACCTGTGTCTAGGGCTCCTCTAAGAGCTACTTCTAGTTGTTCTTGTGTCATTGCGTGTAGTACATTGTCTAGATCTTGTTCTGATAATGCAAGGATCATTTTGAGTGTGCGGATATTGAGATCAAAACCAGCATCAGATTGTATAAGCGGTATGAGGTCATTCGCGCCGCTCATTGCTGTTGTGTTGATGTGGGATTCGACATGTGGTGATGTTGCGGCTTGTGCAGTATCAAATACTGCTATGTAACCCAGTAACACAGAAGCTGGGGTTTGCTGCTCTGCTGCCAGCGTATCGAGAATACGTTTTTCGGCTCCACCTGAAATACGAATATCGTCGAGTATAACAACATCACGATCATCTAGCCTGTATCCTTCTAAGCTAAAATCTATCGAGGCCAATTCAGCAGCTCGTTCCTCTGCGCTGGCGGTCGAATAATCTGTGTTAGTAACACTGTTTTTGTAGACATGTAACATCTCTGCAGGCTCTAGACCACCCTCGACTCGTTGACGATTTATTCTATCTAAACAGTAGCGTGTTAGGTATCCGCAAGCTGGCTGGACAGCTTTGAAGGCAACGAGAAATGTAGGTGCTTCTTCTGATTCAAATATATAAGAGGCATCGTCAGTAAAGGTCTCGACGAGCTCATGGGCATATCGCTCGGTGTCTCTACGACTGCCATATTTCATGCGGCTGTAGGACGCAGCATCAAATATCTGACCGTGTGCGTCTTGGATCTCACCATTGTCTGCGTATTCGAGGTTGTAAACTGCGCTCTGTAGTACGTTTGATTGAGCCATTAGATTAGCCCTTTCTCGCGAGCATCTTTGATAGTCGTGGCAGTGATGGTGGTGTTATCTACTGGCTTGTCAGCTAAATGCACAGCTTTCATGCCCGCAGCGGTTGCTCCCTTGTAGTCGGCGGTGTGGTTGTCGCCGACATGAGTAATATGTTCTGGTGCTAACCCAAGCAAGGTTGCTGTTTGTGCGAAGATCTTTGCACTAGGCTTTGCGGCTGCTACTTCGTTGGAAAAGATATGATGATCAGTACGCTGTAAGATGCCAGCTTGATCGAGGGCTTCTCTCATGTAAACACCATCAAAAAAACCTGTATTGCTAGTGAGTGCTATAGGGTTGTCTTCTTGGATTGCATCTAAAGTGGACAGCAGATAGGGCTCATATAGAACGACTGGATAGAGCAAAAATTGTTCTTGTACTTCTATTGCCAGTGCTTGAATGGCTTTTACCCCTAGAGGAGTTTTGAGTAAGTCGGCGATTTTTTCTAGTCTCTCAACGGGTCCAAATTGTGTGCCGGTCGAGTCTGTGAGACGGTCGCACAAAACGTCAGTTTGTCGTAGAGCTACCTGCATGATTTCTGGATCAATACCAAACCTGTCAGCTACCAGCTGGTTGCGTGCTGGCTTGTGCTCCGGGTTGCTTCGGATTAGTGTCTTCCAGACATCGAAGCTGACTGCTTGGTTCTTTACTTGTTCACTCATACAAATACATCTTTAGATATATCTAAGTATAATAACATAAATCATTGATAAAATCAATATATTTTACAATATTATGCATGGTTTGTTGAGAGTGGGTTCAATAGTGTTTTTGGAGTCTACTCAGATGTGTTTGAAACTGGCTGGGAATCATCATCTTCAGCGTCCATGGTTTCTATCTCTAATAGATCGGCTTCATCTGGCTCTTCTAGTAGATCTTCGTCGACAACTTCCTGTTCTGGTGCTATTTCACCATCAAACTGTTCTGCGAATATGTCATCTAGCACGCCTAGAGCGTGGGCTTTTTGCATGACGTCCATCTCGTCGATTTCTCTGCTCTTTCGATTTGGACCCTTCCCCCACAGGATACTCACGGATTTTACAAAATCTTCTGGTTTGGTTTTGAGACGCGCAATGTCTACTAGGATCTCCTCTTGGCGCACTCCTTTTGAAAATGCTTTGGCAACTACATACCTCGCCATATTGGCTTGTGCGTCCAGGGCATCGAGTGCTCTGTCGGGCTGTTCAATGTCATAAAACAAATCTTGCGGGAACGCGATCGCATCTTCATGTTGGTGCTGTTTCTGAAGTGTTTCTACCATATATATTAGTACAGTAACATGGTTTGGTAGCTTGTTCAATATAATATCGGAGGACACTGTTTTGATGAATCGTCATCGATGTGATGAATGAATTGATTTTATCTTACGTATATTGTATAATTAGAGTCATACATAACTCATTTTGGGAGATGTTGCTCCTGTCGGTCACGTACTGATAGGGTTTAACAATTTGTAGTCAAAAAGAAAACGACCCTTAAAGGAGGGCGAATGTCGATCAAGAGACTATCATTTCTTGTCATAGTGACTCTTGCAGTTGCTGTTTCAGGGTGTGGTAATGCTGAAAGTGGTCCAACTTCTGCGACCACGCTCGATCCAAGTGGCGAAGTTCTAAACATCGCTGCAGGCAGTGAACAAAAGCAGATTCTCGAGCAGGTAGTTACTCCCTGGTGTAATGACAAGGGGTACACATGTAACTACAAGCTGATGGGATCAGTCGATCTGGCGCGTTTGCTCGAAGCTGGTGGTGAGAAGAGTCCTTATGACGTCTATTGGTTTGCTAGCTCTGTGTTCCAGCAGCTGGGAGACCAAAAGTCTGAGCTAAAGGACGTAAAGCCAGTTTTTACAACTCCGGTTGTATTTGCAGGCTGGAAAAGTGAGATGCAAAAACTTGGTTTTGTTGACCGCAAGGTCAGTATTGCTGAGGTGCTGCAAGCTATTGAATCGAAAAAGACCAAAGTGTGGATCACCAACCCCACTCAGTCCAATTCTGGTGCAACGGCTTATCTCACATTTCTGAACTATCTTGCTGGCAACAGGCCGACGGAGCAGCTGACACTCAGTCAGTTGCAGACAGCCAAGGTCAAAGACGGCATCAAGCGGTTTACTCGATCGATCGCCAAGACTCCCCCGAGTACTGGCGGTATGATGGATGATTGTCTGGCAAGTCCACAAGACTGTGGGGCAATGTTCACTTACGAAGACCTCGTGATCGAGAAAAACCTAGAGCTCACGCGGAGTGGCAAAGAGCCTCTCTATGCGGTGTACCCTAGTGGTGGCATTGCGATTTCGGACGCACCGATTGGGTTTTTCCCACACGGTGACAATCCGGAAAAGCGTGCAACTTTCAAGGAACTGCAGGAATACCTGCTTTCCTCTGAGGTACAAACAAAGGCGCAAGCCCTAGGACGTCGACCGTACAACAGCATCGGGCTGTCTCTTGCGGGTGCGGACACAAAGGTATTTAACCCCGACTGGGGTATCAAGACCGATGTGAACGAACCTGTCATGAACTACCCAAAAGCTGATGTGATCAACGCCGTGATGGACAACTACCAGCTCACCTATCGTCTTGCAGTAGACGCTGTCTATTGTCTCGATGGATCTGGCAGTATGAACGAAAACGGCGGGTGGATTGGTGTCCAGGATGCAGCGAAAAATCTTTTCCTGCCGATGATGGCAAAAAAGAATCGTTTGCAGATCGGACGCAAAGACTCGACCACAGTGTACGTGTTTGATGAAGATGTCAAACAAGACGCTCAGTGGACGGTCAATGGCAACCAGTCGACGGATCTCGAAACGCTCAATCGTCACATCCAAGAAACCATTGCCGATGGAGGCACAGGTATCTACAGATGTCTTGGTGCTGCAGCTCGATACTTTGAGCAGTCAGCTCCTGACGGACGTAAACGCCTGGTCATTTTGATGACTGACGGAGAAGACCAAGTCGGCTCTGACGGTCAAGCGGAACAGCTGGCAAACATGGGTATCCCTGTGATTGCCATTGGTTTCGGTGATGCTGTTAGCGCGCCAGAATTGGAATCGATCGCTAGCACCACTGGCGGTTCATTCATCACGTCTAGCGACATGGTGAAAGCCCTACGAGATGCAACTAGCTACAAGTAAGGAAAGGAAGTGTGGATAGATGACGAAGGCTATTTTGGCCTTCGGTGTGACAACGCTCTTGGCACTTGTCGGAGCGTTTGTCATATTCGAAGAGCCATCTTTTGCCTTGGTTCTCTCGCTGTTGGCTGGCACAATTGCCGCTATCGTTGCATACTTTTTCTTTCCAGA
Source organism: uncultured Candidatus Saccharibacteria bacterium (assembly GCA_964348695.1). GTDB lineage: Bacteria > Patescibacteriota > Saccharimonadia > Saccharimonadales > Saccharimonadaceae > JACPYF01. The sequence continues at coordinate 134,917 of CAYGDI010000001.1, forward strand.
TAAAAGTGTGTCTTACGAGGCGGAAGCCAGCCAGCTAGTGAGAGAGGTTGAACGATACACCAAAAAAATACGCTCGTATGCAGAAAAATTGCCCGATAACTCAGCGATGAGGAATCGTCTCAACGGATCACGAGTGTCATTGCAAGACTTGAAAAAGGCGCACTTGTCCGGTAGTTCGGACATCAAAGAGCGTCTCTACGAGTCGTGTCGTGTGGTGTATGACCTGCTTGATCTTGTACGCGAAAAGGATGCTTCAAACATCCAGTTCGTAACGACAACGATCAAGATTCAGGTCGAGGCGGTCAGCCTCGCTGCGGAACAGTACCTCAAAATTATCGAGAGACCTACTTACTATCACGAGCCAGAGATGGCGAAGAAGCAGATAGAAGAAGGCTTTCGTGATTTTGATGATTTTGTCCACAGCTTGGTCCGACGCTACAACCAAGGTGAGCTTGATCAAGTTCGGATCGAGCTTCGAGCAGTCCAGCCCATGAAAATTCCAACCTTAGGAGGTGTGGAGCGTGACAAGTAAACGACCCATCGCTCTAGTTGCTGTGGTTGCACTTTTGATCGCTGGCGCCTTTTTGGTGATCAGCAAGATCAACAGCAGTAACCCAGTGAAAAAACTGGAGCAAGCAGCGATCAACTGTGTAGGTGGTAGCGAGAAAAAGGAGATTCTCGATGACAAGGACGTCATTGAGATTTTGCAAGATCGTTACCGTTTGAGTGTCAATTACGAGACGCTCGAAACCTTCAAAATGGTGCAGCTCACTACCGAGGAACTCGCAGCCGACGATGTCAGTTGTATCTGGTCTTCCAGTACAACGGCACAGCAGGTTTTCGAGGGCACTCACAAGCTGTCCGATTTCAAGGGGTATCGCGCCGAGGTTGTGATTCAGTCTCCGGAAGTTCTTTATTCGGGGCCGAACACAGTCAAGGAGCTACTCAAAAAGAAGATCGCCAAGCAAGAGCCTGGTGGATATCTGACCGTCGATATGAAGCGACTGCTTCAAGATGTCATACTCAAAGGCAAAGACCTCAACGGTCGACCCTCAGAGATCACATCGACCGACCCGGTAAAGAGCTATAGTGGTTTTGTCTTGTATCAGATGTTGCTGCCGATTTTGGCGGTTGACAGTGCATACAAGTCGCCATCGCTCTCTCAGGCACGCAAGGTGTTTCCGGAGATACGTCGGATATACGACGAACAGGGTTTGCAGCCGGGTAATTCCACTGCAGGTTTCCAGTCGTGGCTCAACCAAGGGGCGGAGCAAAAAGCTTCGCTATATGCGGGTTACGAAAACAACGCCATCAAACTGTTGATCCAAGGCGGCGGTGACGCCGGTGTTGGTCCACAGTTCAAGGCAAAGATTCGCAGCCTGTACCCAAAGCCGACGATTTACGCTGACCATCCGATCCTTGCACTCAACAAAGATGGCAAGCGCTTCATCGAAGCAATGAAAGACCCCGAGATTCAAAAGATCATTTGGCAAAGGTATGGTCTCCGTAGCGCAGTGCGTTTCGGAGCCAACGACGCGAAAGATTTCAAGAGTCTTTCGCTCGCCACTGATATTGAGGCTACAGCGCCTCCGAGTTATCGGGTGTCTCTCGAGATGCGGGAATGTCTGATTGACGAAGCAAATTGTCGTTAAAAATTCGAGAAGTGATTCTCGACATAGGTACATCTGTAGTGAGATTGGGTAATACCACATCTCCTCGATGTATAACAGCGGTGATTTTGGGATTCATTTCCCAGAGTCACCGCTTTTTTAATTGGTCAAAAGTACATAAAAATGTAAAACCCGCCCTCCTAGCGTAGGTTTTACACTAGTAAGGACGGGTATGTTACCCACCTGGGTACTGAGAGCCTTCAGGATACCGCTCAAAAACATTGCTGCCAAAATGCAACCAGCCAGTACGACACTGGTCGTAGTCTGTACAGTTACGCAGTTGAATGGCCCAATTGTCTGGCACGAACATTGGTGAGCAGATCTTTGAACATACCATGACGGTGTGTTCTGGTGTGAAGTATTGCGCAATCACTTCACCCCTGTTGACACGGTACGGGTTGTCGTCGATCAGCTTGAGAATTGGTACTGTCACGAGTGCTAAAGTCGCGCACAGGATGACCGTCACTGACGCCAAAGAGGCGTAGTGAGTGTCGCCGCCCATCATGTATATGAGGAGGCAGAACAAGCCTACTCCTATTGCCAACCCTACCCACCAAATTGTCTTTGGTGGCGTGAAAGCGATCCACATGAACCAACAGCTGGCAGCGGTCATTGTGGTGATAGACATCAGGATGGTTATTTCACCGATGCGTGACTTACGGCCGAAAGTGGTGTCTTCGAAAAGATCCGCTTTCAGAGCCAGAAAGCTCACCGCTAGGACAGCTCCGCTCAGACAAACAGAGAGAGTTCTCATTTGAGCTCCTTAAGGTGCATGCGGGTCTGCCGCAACAGATCATTCCGAACTGGATTGATAAACTATATTATAGCATAAATAAGTTAAAAATACAATGTAATATTAAGTTATTCTGGTGACCCCTAGGGGAATCGAACCCCTATTGCCAGGATGAGAACCTGATGTCCTAGCCGTTAGACGAAGGGGCCATCAGAAGAACTTAATATGTATATTTGTAAATGATTAGAGACCGTATGTATTCAATCTTAACACTGAAAGTTAAATGCCCCAACCCGTTGTAAAACGGGCTGGGGCATGTGTTTCGGTGAGGCTATTCGCCTCCGCCTCCACCACAGCTGCTGCCACCTCCGCAGCTTGGTCCGCTGGGTGTTGGCCTCGGACGGGAGGGGCCGCAGCGAGCCAGTTCGGCGCCATTGCCCCAGACCTCTTGGTCGATCGGCAAGCCGTACTTTTCCAGCGCACTGAGGGTGCTCTCGATCGAAAGGGGCTCTACCCCAGCACTTTCGAGGAATGTCGGCGTGTGGTGAATGAAGCGCCCAGCCAGCTTTTCGCACAGCTGCTCGTACTCGGTGGTACAGAGGATCAGCAAGTGCCAAGCGTGATCGACGAGTTGCGAGGGCGGGTAAAAACCTTCGGGGTCTTCACCACACAAGGTGATGAAAACCAGCGCTCCGTCAAGCATGCGCTCGGCGGTGTCGTCATCGACGTTGTGGTCGAGCACGAGGCGGGCGATCATTCCGTCGACCGTGCGGTAGTCGAAATGGTCTCGAATGGAAATTGCTTGCACAGATGAGTCAGGCCGTGCGGCCAATGTTGCACTCATAGATACATACTCCTTGCTCACACACGTACAGTATGCACGTGATAGAAATGTATTATAAACTAAAAAATTAATGTGGTCAATAGTATCTCAAAGGTAGAGCCTATATAGCTGCGATGGAGTATTTACTGCTCGGCAGATAGCTGTTCGATGTTTTGTGCAGGGAGTCCTACCATGGTTCGGATTGTTTCTGATACTTGAGGATGCATGATATGTGGTCGGGTAAAAGTATGCTCAATACCATAGACTTCGGCTGAGTCAAACCCCAAGGCTTCTTCTACCTCGTGCAATAATCTTCCGATATCACTGTTGTCGTTTCCTTCGATTGGTTCGACCCATGTGGTCGTGACGAGTGGATCGGGGTTGTTTTTTGACCTTAGGTATTCTCTCCCCGATGTATGCTCAGGGATCTTGTATATTTTGCTGACTCTTTCACCTTTTCCTGGAGTTATTTCGAAAATCTTGATCGTCATTATTTCATTTTGGTCTACTAGTGTTTCCCATTCAAACTTGTATCGTCCGAGATGTTTCAATTTTTCGGCTTGTGCCTCCGTGAGGTCGTAGAGCTCGTTGAAGACCCAGTTTGCTCGTACGAAAAAAGGATTCGGGTACTGCAGGGGTGGAAAATTGATAATTCGAGCAGTGGGTATTTCTGACATATGCTAATTATACAATATTATCAAGATATAACAAAACAGTTTATAACTCTTTGATAATTTCGAGAAGTTTGCGAGGAGTAATCTCGGCTTTTATGAGGTAGGCTTCGACTTTTTCCTGCAAGGCATTGCGAGCGGCATCGTCTTCGTCAAAATTTGTCAGGATCAATACTTTTGTGTTGGGTATGAGGTTTTCATTTCCCCTTAGTTCATTTATGATTTCATTGCCTTTTTTCTCTGGTAGCATGAGATCTAGCAGCATGAAATCGTATGTTTTGCTTTTTGCGGCAGCCAGCCCGTCATTGCCACTAAGTACCCAGTCGACTGCAAATCCTGCCTGGTTCAGTGAGCGTACATACATTTCACCGATAAAACGGTCGTCCTCGATACATAAAACTGTTTGTTGCGTTGTGTCCATACTATCCCCTATACATTGAGTGGTTTTTGATAAATTTCTTTTCTTTTTTCTGAATAATTGATTCATTAGTATTATCGCTCTTTGCGAGCTTATCCGCAACCGATGCGTATGTTGGGATGCGGAATGTAAAGGTTGTACCATGACCTTCTTCGCTACGGACAGATATTGTGCCGCCGTGTGATTCGATGATGGCTTTTGTGATGTAGAGACCGAGACCTGTCCCTACGGTGTTCTCGCGTGAGCGATGTGAACGATAAAATTTGTCAAAAATATGGGATAGCAACGAACCTGGTATGCCTATACCGTTGTCCTGCACGGAGACTTCTACAAATGTATCTACTACCTGAGCACTGACAACGACGAGCCCACCTTCGTTGCTGTATTTGATAGCGTTGTCCACTAGATTGACGATAACTTCGCTCAGACTACCACGGTCGGCAGCGATAGCTGGCAGGTCTTCTGGAATAGTGACGTGCAATATACGGTGATGCGTACGCGCTCTGAGGTCTAGATCGTCGCCGACGGATGAATATATTTTCGACAGTGGTTCTTCTTTTAGTCGGAGCTGTAAATGGCGTCTATCGTAGCGGGAGACGTTCAGAATATTGTTGATGTATGTTGTCAATCGGTCTGCGGAGACATCGAGTCGTTCAAAGAAGGCTTTTTGATCATCTGTGAGATCTAGTTCTTGGCGGAGCACATCAAGATAGCCTTTGATCACGGTGATTGGTCCACGTAGCTCATGGGCTGCAAGAGCTGTAAAGTCTAGGTCATCTTCGTCAGCAGCATATTCTTCCGTTCGGTCTACGCAAACCAGGACGGTTTCGAGTGAGTTGACCCCGTCTTGATTGTAGAGCGCCAGGACATCAAAAAACTGACGGTTTTCTTCGGTTGCATTGACCTGTCTCATACGTTTCCACCAGCGTGATGCTGCTATGTTTTTGTCGACGATTTGATCGAGCCAAACACTTAGAGAGTCGCTATCGCTAAAGTTGATATTGAGCTCTTTGCCTCCAGCTTTTGTGGGTGCAGCGGCATTGGTGTAGACAATAGACCGTTTTGCGTCGAGTACCACGATACCGACAGGTAGATGGTCTAAAAGAGCGCTTGCAAATTGCTGTTCAGTGACGACTGCATCTGCTTCGGATGTTTTTTCTGCGTGTAGTCTTCGGATCAGTTCTATAGGTGTACTATGTGCATCAAGCGGTTTGTCTCGGTAGGCGTAGACGATAGCATCAACCATTTGTTTGAGGGGTCGAAATATGGTTGTCATCAGAGCCAGTCCAACTAGTAGTTCGCTGATCAGGAATACCCCTACTATGATGAGCGCAAGTTCGCTCGAGCTGACGGTTTCTGAAAAGGACAATGTGACGAACCATAGCATAGTTGCGATACAGATCTGTATGACTAGGACAGCCAATATGAACTTTAGCTGGTGGTGTTTGTAATATTTTCTTATTGCCACGATACTGCCTTTTCTGGTGCGATAGCGGTAATCCATGTCTGCCCTCTTTCCAGAGGAATGATTTTGCCAGCGCTGTCAACAAATGTTATCTGGCTTTTTTTGGAGTCTTTTTTCCAGGTAGCAGCCATGTGTGTGCCGTTTTGAAAAATATGTGCTTCGCCGGAACCGATAGTTGTCATTTGTTCTCGATAACCATCTTCGAACCCAAGTTTTGTTGGTACTTTGATGACGATCACAACTCTCGGTGCTATCTGCCCAGCTTCGCGATCTGCATGTGCCGCGCCTGCTTGTGAGCGTATGTATGTTTTTGTTGCACTGTCGTAGCTGTAGCTTGAGTTGTAGAGTGCGCTAGAAATCGTGACCTGTACCTGGTTCGCTACCTCAGTAGGTGTCGCTTTTGTTTTCTTTTTTGCAGCGGTTTTTGTGTCGACTGCTACGCGTTCAAACCCTGTGAAGTTTGATTCTACATAGCCCTTTCGGCTATTGAGGTCGTTGAGCTTTTCAAAGCTGGTATAGACATTGTGAGGTGCTTTGCGATCACTAGCACGCCAGTATGTACTGGCGTTGAAAAACTGATCAATATCGCGGTATTGGCCATTTCTAACCTCTTGCAGCGCATTATAGCTGCCACCTATATGTGCGATACTTGCATCAAAAGCAGCTGCCCAGTCTATGTAATATGGTCGTACAGATCGTACTGGTCCTATGAGCGCAGGTTGTTGTTCTTGGTAGATTGCCAAAAATCGAGTAATGCCGCCTTCGGCTATTGCCTCGAACACAACACCGCTATCTTTGAGCCCCGATTGTGGACGGGCGCTTGGGCTATTTTCTAGCATGATGGCGGTGACTGCCCTTTTCGTTGCGGCTTCGTCCAACACTTCGTTGCCTGTGAGTGGTGAGTAGTATTTTTGCTCTACTTTTTTGCGAATAATTGTGCCTAGTGTGATAATCTCTGGGTCTTTGTACTGAGCCAGCATAGCTAGCAAGCCCACGCCTGTCGCTATGATGATGAATATACTAGCGAAGAAATAACGCAGTCCGCGATCATCATGCAAGATCTGATGGACTCTAGTCCAGCGTTTGGGTTTGAGCTCGCGTGATCTTTGAGCTTTGTCGTGGAGCGTGCCATCGAAGTGTTTACGTTTTTCTTTGTTCAAAAAAGCCATAAGCGTATTATACCTTAAAATGACATGAAAAACCCCCGGCCACTGGTATGTGGTCGGGGGTTGTGTGCACCTACGAGAGGAGGCCGTCGTTGCTGGCGTCAATGAGCTGACCGTGAAAGTCGGGCTCTTCCCAGATAGCGATCGGAGCTTTGAACTCGGGCTCGTTTTCGACAAAGGCGAACACGATTGGATCGTATGCTCGACGACGGTCAACCTCGAGCTCAGAAAACTCAAACTCGACTTCGGGAATCACTGCACGGATATCCATCATCAACTTGAGGACGTACTCTGGTATGACCCTGGTCAGCGTCCCGTCTTTTCTGTGCAAATGACGGGACGTCCATTTGGCTTTTTTCAAGACGAACTTGTTATCAGTGACCGTTATTGAAAGAAAAATCAGAGCGAGGCTGAAAAAAGCCACTACCCCCAACGCAAGTCCAAAGTTATTGGACATATCGCCCCAAGGACTAGTTGCATCTGTCGCTAGCAGAACAACAAGGGAGATTATCCACCCTGGTACTAGGAACGCTCTGGCGATTTTTTGTCGCTGTATGCGTTTCTTGTTGGCTTGCTTCTCAGCCCTATTGACCTGCTGTCTCTGGTAGGTCTTGACATCCTTTGGCCTGTACAGCATGAACTCATGCTCCTGGAACATTGCCAGAAGCCTAGGTGTTTTGCCTTCTTTGAACTGCACAGCGTTTGGGACTTTGTATCCCAAAGATTCTTCTACTTTTTTTGCGAACACTGCAACAGGAGCGTCTTGTGTGGAGTCTGGGTACTCCTCGTCAACAAGCTGCTGAGCAGGTATGCGAATCGGCGCAACTAACGTCGCTGACATTGCTGCCTCTTTCTATCGATTTGTAGGGACGAACCTTCACTTCTTGAAGATTTGCTATACTATAACATTTTATATAGTCACTGGTCAACATCGTACCAGAATAGTCGACTGTTCGACTCGTCTGGTACGAGGACAGAGGAGCTTTGGGGCTCCGCGGAACCTCGTAGTTTGCTTAGTGCAGATTTTCTGCCCGTAACTTGTAACGCCAGTTGCAATTGACTGTCACTTCGCGACCTGTCTTCACCGACAGGTATTTGCTCAGTTGTTCTGCGAGCTTGTAGCGAGTCATGACTGTTTTGAAGCCGACTTTGTTACCAGCTTTTCTCAGAGCAAGTCGTTGCTTGAGGGGGATGGAGTATTCACCGATTGTGGCGTTTCCTCCCGTATCCCAGCTGAGTGCGGCGTCGTTTTCGAGCTCAGTCGCGAGCTCTTCAGCGAACGCGTTGATTGTCTTGTAAAAGGCCTCGAAGCCAAAATGCTCGTTCAAGGTCATCATGCTTGTTGCCGTGCCACTCATCTTGTCTCCTTTATCTAGAGTTTGATGGAATGATCAGAACTATTTGGCCGTGATCCACCAGCGGCCGATGTTGACTTTGGTGTTCACACCAAGCCTTGTCTCGATCTCGCACGCGAGATCTTCGCGGATTTCGCTAGATTCGTGCCCCAAGAGGTCAACGAGTCTTTTGATGGTTTGTTTTGTTGCTTTGGGTATGCGCATACGCATCGGTCCGTACGACGTCAACTCACCCTGGTAGGGCTTGCTGCGTGCCTTTCTTATGCGATAGGCAATATCCGCTGCTTCGGCAACGAGATCTTGTCGTATCCAGCGGATCTGGCTGTTCTTTATAGTTAGACCGTTATTGTTTGCAAGTCTCACATTTCTCCTCTGCCCGAATTGTTAGAAGCTTGTCTGTTGACTAGTTCTTACGACTCCTTTTTTCAGGGTTTGACCGAATAAAGAGTTACGATATTTATATCACAAAAATGATAATATATCAATAGTATCGTACCAGAATAGTCGACTGTTCGACTCGTCTGGTACGAGGACAGAGGAGCGGTGGCTCCAGAGAGTCCTCGCATGCCATGTCAGCCCCATTTGAAGTAGTAATACCTCTCTGTTGGCGACATGTTATGTATACGCCACCACAAAGGCGTGACGATGCCGAAGCCGCACGCTATAGAACATAACAGCAGTGATTTTTTCATGATCCACCCCGTGTCTTTAGAGTCTTGCATGGATACGAAAGCGCCCACAGTGCACCTTCGGGTTGTTGAAGTTGAACTCCTTTTTTAACTGGACTTCCACCATCTCTGCAAATGCTTTTCGCATGGTGCTGGGCATCCTTTTGTACGGAATACACAGCGCGTAGATGCCGATTTGGGCGTCGACGGGCAGTCGCATATTAACTCTGGTTTGCCACAACGCTTTGCTTTTTCTAACGAGTTTGCAAGCGATTTCGTTAGCTGTTATTAACACCTCCTCGACATCACTCGGCCGAGTATTTGGCGGTGCTTCTGATAACTGATTGCTCACCTTTTCCTCCGTCCGAATTGTGAATTCTCGTTATTGCTAACGAGCTGACTACTCCTACAACGATGTAAAAGAGTTATGTTATTTATATCATAAAATTACGGTTGCTGCAAACGTCTTAGCACTGTTTCTTTGCCTAGTAGTGCGAGTGTGTCGTTGAGCTGTGGGCTAAAAGGTGCCCAGGTGGTATATATGCGGATTAGGCTAAATAATATTCCGGGTTTTTCACCAGTTGTTTCGAGTAGTTGGTTGAGTGTTTGTTGAATAGCATCTGGGGTAAATTCACTATTTTCTAGTGAAGTTTTGGCTTGTTTGATCAGTTCCGATCTTTTCTCTGATGGTACTTTGCTGAGTTGTTTGTTGCTTTCGATCAATTCCATATTGGGCTGCGGATCATCAAAGAAATAGCCAAACTGGCGAAGATCGGTCAAGGTTTTGAGCCGGTCTTTTGCTAGGTCCAGGATCTTTAGTTTGTACTGTTCGTCTGCGGCCTGTGCATTATCAGGCCAGTAATTACCCACCTTTTCGTACAAATCGTGGGTAGAATGTTGGCGAATGAACTGTCCATTTACCCACTCTAGGCGTTTTTCGTCAAAAGTCGCTGGGCTTTTTTGTATGTGATCTAATCTAAAGCGTTCCTTTAATTTTTCTATATTGTAGATTTCATCTTCAGTAGCATCATTCCAGCCAAGCTGAGCGAGATAACTCAGAAGTGCCTCTGGTAAATACCCTTTGTCGCGGTAGTCTAAGGTGTTGGTATCACCCGTACGTTTTGACAGTTTTTTGCCGTCGGTTCCGTTTATGACTGGCAGGTGCACAAACTCAGGGTGCTCATTAAAACCTAGGGCTTTGTAAAGCAAAATGTGTTTTGCGGTAGATGCTATAAACTCGTCACCACGCAGGACGTGGGTAATTTGCATCTTGTGGTCATCTATAACATTGGCAAAGTTGTAAGTCGGAAACCCGTCTGACTTTTGCAGGATAAAATCATCGATGTCGACAAGTTTTTGGTGTAGATTACCCCGAACAGGCTCTCTCCACTCCACGGCTGGGTATTTCTTGCCAGATTCTTCATGTACGAATATGAGTCCTTCAAGTTGATCGCATGCCATAACGTCTAAGCGTACAACATATGGTTGTGACTCGTTGCCTTCTGTCGTTGCCATATCCCTGCGAAACAAAAAGGCTCGTTTTTCTTGTTTCGCCTGTTCGCGTAGTTCGTTTAGCTGTTTGCTAGTAGTCCAATCGCGATATGCTAGTCCACTAGCAAGCAACGCATCGATATTTTCGCTGTATAGGCCGTCTTCGTGGCGTTTGGACTGTACAAACTCTATATTTTGGTGCTGACCCTCGCTTATCCAAAAACCATCGTCAGGTACGAGGCTGAGCCACTCTAGGCTGTCGACGATTTGGGCAACGCCCTCTTCTACGTAGCGTTCGCGGTCGGTGTCTTCTAGGCGTAAAATGAATTTGCCGCCTTGTTGTTTAGCGTATAAATAGTTGAACAGTGCAGTCCTCACGCCTCCAATATGCAAAAATCCAGTTGGGCTGGGGGCAAAACGAGTACGGGCTTCACTAATCATTATTTCTATTCTAACAGATAAAGGCATGAAAAAAACGCCCGAAGGCGTTATGTATGACAAGTAGATGTTATGGGGGCTATCCCGTCGCCCCTGATTGGTGCGACGGGATAGCTGAACTCAGTTGAGACTGAAACCAAGCTGCGAGGAGTTCATAGGCCCCACTCCAAAGATGAGTGATGGCGAGACGGACTCCAGCACGCCAAAGACGAGACATGGGCAAGGTACGAATTCCACATCCGTCATTTCCTTGCCTGCCGCCTTGGCGACGAGCAAGTTACCGCGCTCGACCTCCGCTGCGATGGTGGCATCGTCCTGAGTTGCTTCGTCGTCGACGTAACCGAGAACGAGTTCACCTTCGCCATTGATTTCGACTGAGCTGTAGCCGGGTATGGCTACAAGTTCTGGGAAAACCTTCTCATCCCATTCGATCGACACTGGTTCCTGAGAAACAGCATCAATAGGGCTGAAACAAACTCCTTTTTCGTGGTCGTGGATCATGAATACCAAAGATGTTTCCATATTGACCTCCCGGTTTCGGCATAACTTCTACTTGTCAAAGGGCGTCACACACGACCCCGAAAACAAGAAAAGTCATTGATTTACAAAAGGGTGTTGACTGAAAATACATTAACACATAATTATGCTTTATGTCAATACTGGCCAAGGAGCTAGATTACATACTAGCTACAATGCGCTGGACTTGTTGATTGGACAAAGGTGCGCTGCCGTCGAGTACGTGTAGTATGCCGCCGTTGACCCATACGGCTTTTTTGTCATAGGTGTAGACTGTCAATCCTTGTACGCTATGTGTCTGGTAATCATTGCGTGAATCCTCTTCGACATAGTTGTCGAGGGTTGCTGTAGAATCCCAATCAGTTGGTCGTTGGCTGATCTTGTACCCCGCTCCACTACCCGGTTGTTTGTAGCTGATGTTGACTTCGTCATCTTGGTATTTTATTGGTCCATTTATCTGGTAGCCCATTGGTTGGTAAGAAGGTAACGATGCATCAATACCAGTGCTGGCGGCAGCAATACGTATCGATAGGTTCGGGATATTGAGGTATGTTAGGTAGCCACCCAAGACGACAAGAGCTAAACTAGTCATCATGACACTAGTAAAACGTGTTCTATGTACACGGTGGTGCCCGTTGTGGGATTTTTGATGCGAATTGATGCTATGCGCTGGTACTTGCTCGACTGCTTTACTGAGCAGGTGTTCTTTTATGAGACGAGAATTGATCGGCAGTGTTTTTTTGGTCACTTTGGCGTGGTATTCAGCATTTGCCTTTTCCAGTGCTCTTGTCTGAGCTAGGAGGTCTTTGTCGATAGGTTTTTTGATAATGTGCTGAGCTTTTGGTGTGGCAAATTTTGTGATACGTTCGGATTTTTGGACGCGGCGGTGTACGCGGTGTGCGCTAGGTTTGACTCTGCTTGCAGGTTTTTTTAGCGCTGCTCGTTTGAGCGTGGTAGAACGCTGTAGATTAGGCCGTGCGTGTGGTGCGACTGCACGAGATTTTTGAGGGTGTGATTTTACCTTTGGTGTGGGTGTTGCTGTAGCTGGAGCAATATCAGCAATCATCTGCTGCTTTTTGGCAGGTGTTACAACCCTATGTGCAACGGGTTGTCCAGTTGCGACATCATAGATCTTTCCGTTTATGATGACAGTTTGTTTTTTGGCACTCATTTTTCCTTTTCCTCACGTAGTCATTATCAGACTGCTTGTGCTTACCAGCAGTATACAATGTTAAAGGTCGTTTTTGCAATAGTTTTGTGTGAGCATTGTGAGGTATAATAAAAAAACATATGCACCATAATCCAAAACAGCGTCAGCGCGAGCTCCTGAAGCGTACTTTGATCTACGCGATCATGACTATTTCTGTCATCTCTCTCGTTGTACTTTCTCTCTTTTTGGTGCTGGGCTACAATGTTGACGGAGATGGTCCGCCAGAACAAGGTGGTCTTGTGCAGTTTCGTAGTTTTCCAACAGATGCAGAGATCAGTGTTGATGGCTCAAAACAAAGTATAAAGACAAATAGCAAAAAAAACCTTAGCGCTGGTTACCACAATGTCTCGATGAGTCTCAAAGAGTATCGTGGTTGGAGCAAGAGTTTTGATCTAGGTAGTGGCGAACTGCTATGGCTCAATGCACTACTCGTGCCGTCACGTATTACCACTACCGAAGTTGCTACTTTCGAGCAGCTCGCTAGTATGAAAGTTTCTCCTGACAAAAAATGGATAGCAATTATAGAAAAGCCACAAGACACGACCCTAAAAATCGTCGATATTCGTGACGAGAAAAAACCGAAGATCACTCAACTGGCTATACCTGAGAACGTTGTGAAACCAAATCCAGGTGACAGTTTCAAGATCGTCGAATGGGATTTTGGTTCTCGCTATATTTTGCTAACGCGTACAAACGGCGCCAAAACTGACTGGATCCGTCTGGATAGAAGTGATCCTGCGGGTGCACGCAATGTGTCAGACATCAAAAATCTTGCAATTAGCGACGCCCATTTCGTGAGTACAAGTGGCAATGTACTGCAGGTACTTGCAGCTGGCGCGGTACAGCGAGTAGATATCTCTAGAACTGATGAAAAAATCACAAGTATTGCGCAAAACGTTCGTGAGTTTGAGCTCTACAACGACGATCGAGTAGGTTTTGTTGGTACAAAAGATACGGCACTTGTTGTTGGGTATTACAACGATTTTACAAAGAAGAGTCGAACGATCAGAACGTATCCGCAAGATCAACCAAATGTGCACAATGCTATCACCAGCTATTTTAATGATGATTACCAAGCAATTTCGCATGGTACGACTATCGATATTATCAAGAACCCACTAGAAGAAAACCGATTGTTTGCTTCGTTTGAGCTACAAGCCGGCGTGCAGTGGCTGTATTTTTCAAATAGCGGTAGGTTCGTTGTAGCTCAAAACGGCTCTAGTCTGTCTGTTTATGATCTAGAGCGCAAGCAAAATTTTGTCTATACAATACCGAATAACCCACCGTACACGCTCGGGCATCATCTCAAATGGCTCGATGATTTTCATCTGGTGAGTGATCTTGGTGGGGTGCTGACGGTGTTTGAATACGATGGTACGAATATCGAGACGATCGGGAATGTCGCGCCTGGTCATGATATGAGTCTGAGTAACAATGGTAAGAGATTGTTTGATATAGGTATCAATTCTGTGACACAAAAACCAGTGTTGCAATCTGCGGTTATGGTTATTGAGTAGTACTCTTTGCTTTATCGTATACCAAACAATCGTTCGAGTGTGGATGGTGAGTCGCCGCGGATTGTCTCGTTGGAGGTGTCTTGTTGAGAAGGATTGGCTGCTTTTGCTTTGGCAGGGTCTGGACTGACTTGATCGGCAAAGACCAGTAGACGTTTGAGGGCTGTTCCTGGAGGATCACAAGTAATGAGAATAACGCTTGGTTTGTTTGGGTCAGTTGGTGTGACTTTTGCGATTTCACGCGGGTCGATGATCTCTTTTTTTGTGATGCTGTAGGTGTAGCGTGTTCCTTGGTAGTTGATATAAAAGTTGTCGCCGATATTGAGCTTGTTGAGCTGTACGAATACGAACTTGTACTGACCATCGTCGAACACATCCATACTGGAGTGTCCTAATATTGTTGTGGCACCGTTTTGGCCTGGTACGCTTGCGGCGTTGCCTATAGGATAGTGAACTGTACCTTGCCTGAGCTTGTCCTCTACTTCTTTGTTATCTAAAGGGTCGACGCCATATACAACTGGTGCTTCAACATTGATCTTGGGGATAATCAGTTTTGGCTCCGGCCCTACTTTTGTGCTGCCAGAGGGGTCTAAGATGATGTTTTGGGAATCAATACTACCCGGGCTGATATATGCCTGGACGGTTGCGAATAAAAATTGGTTGTACTGAAGAAACAAAAAAACGAAAGAGACAAATACTGCAGTCATGATTGGTATGTAATGTCGTGATTTTTTGACTTTTTCGGCTCGGTCTTTGACAGTTGTTAGTAACTGGTCGGTTAATTGACTGACTGCTTGGTCTTCCCTATCATCTGCTATCGGCTCAGAGCTGGCAATAATTTCGGTCTGCGAAGATGGTGCAGCCTGCGTACCCAGAGCCTGTTGGTCAGGGTTTTTTGTTGTGTTGTGTAGATGATTGAGATAGTAGCGCTCGTAGTATTGCTGGTAGTAAGAACTCCAGGAGCTATGGTATTGTTCCCATTGTTTTTTGACTTGTGCATGGGTAGCTTGGTTCGTGTTATCGACGACTGTAGCAGACTGAGGTTCGGTGCTCGCCTGTTCTTTTTGTCGTATTTCTTTTTCTGCATGTGCCAGAGGGGCATCGTCGCCGTCGTAAATACGCTCTAAATCGCTGCGAATAATATCCGCAGCAGCTTCGCGATTATCTGGTTGTTTTTTGGGATTGTTGTTTTGCATAATACGTATCGTGCTATAGCTCCCACCGGAGTATCTTTATTTTACCACGTATCTACGGTAAAATAAGGCGTACGCGCCGCGGTGGTGGAATTGGTAGACACGCCAGACTCAAAATCTTGTGTCCTTCGGGACGTGCCGGTTCAAGTCCGGCCCGCGGTACCAAACGTTTAGTCTTTTGTGATGTTTGTTCATGCTACAATTAGCATAACCAAAGACTAAAGGTTGAGGGCGTTTATGTGGGAACAACTATTATCAGTTAAGGCGCAACAACGAGGATTCACTCTAGTGGAGCTGTTGATTGTTATTGTTATTATTAGTGTGCTTATTACAGTTGTCGTTGTAGCCTACAGTGGTATGACAGAGCGCGGCCATAGATCCAAAAGAGTTGCAGATATTAATGCTGTACAAAAAGCCTTGGAGTTGTATCGCCTCGACAATGGGTATTATCCAGCGAATGGTGCGGACAATTGGGGTGGTGCTTTAAACTCGGCGGCTATGCAAACGGCTCTTGCGCCATACATGAAAAACGGTATACCAACAGAGCCTACAAACGATGCGTCTAAGGCGTATCAATATGTGCGTGGTACTGCGGACAACTATGGAATACGTATTTTTTGGTCTGAAACACTTTTGCCTGGGTGTAGCCCTTCGGCGCCCAACGCGTGCAGGTTTTGTAAAATTGGTAAAGATCTTGATGTAGGAACGAACCAAGCTGGCGGTGTGTATGCGTCGTGGTTTACAACAGTCGGTTGTCCTGGTTACAAATCAGGCTATGGCTACTAAAGCTTTGCCGCGATACTAGTTGTTGCGGCTTCGAATGGCTGGCCAGGATTCCATAGCCAGTAGCTAGCTACCAGGGTTGCTACTTGTCCACGCCAGATTGCCATAGGCTCTGTCCATGGTGTGGTGGAGATTTTGCCATCGTGCGCAATGACCAGGTTTTCGTTGTGTAGTACAACGAGCGTTACAGGATATGTCAGTGTGAATTTGTGCAGTACTTCAACAAATGCGGCTAGTGGCATGGAAAGTGTAATTATTTTCGGGTAGTACACTCCACTAAGGAGTTTTTGAGCTTGAGCAAACGACATTACCAGTAGTGTGTTTGGTCGCTCTACCATTTTTAGGTAATTGTTCTTGAGTAAATCTATAGCGTCACGAGTGATTGTAAGTGGGGTGTTGGTTGTGTCTATGAGTTTTTCGTACAGAATGGCGGTTTCGCTATTACGACTGGCGTCACCAGGCAGCAATATGCCGTCTGCCCACTGTGCGCCGGCTGCAAATTCTGGCCACGCATCTTTGCTAAAACCACCGGACGGGTTGCTAGGCAGTAAGGTTGCTTCGATGAGATTGGGCGGCAAGTTCTTTTTCAGGCTGTCGGGTAGTAGTGCTTTGGTCTCTCCTACTCCAGCTTTTAGTGCAGTGCTGTAGCTTTCGGCAACAGCTACAAAGCCCTGAGCATGACCACCGATAATCAATAGTTTGCCTGCACGAGACTTTTGCTCGGGCTTACTCCACTGTATATCAGGGAAAAGTGGCTTGGTTGGTGACTGTTTGAGCCAATATGTATTGTCCATTATGCATCCAAGTCAATACTAACAGGACAGTGGTCAGAACCCATAACTAGAGGGTGAATTTCGGCGGCTTTGACACGACTTGCTATCTTTGCGCTGGCCATCCAATAGTCAATCCGCCAGCCGACGTTGCGTGCGCGAGCATTTGCCCAGTTTGTCCACCATGTAAAGGCCTCTGTGCGTTCTGGGTAAAATACGCGGAATGTATCGACAAAACCAGCGTCGACAAAATCTTGGAAACGCTCACGCTCCTCGTTTGTAAATCCGTGTTTGCCGACATTTTCTTTTGGCCTAGCGAGGTCTATTTCCTGATGGGCGACATTGAGATCTCCGCAAAACAGGACAGGTTTGGTTTTTTCAAGTTGCTGCATGTACTCGAGAAACGCTGGATCCCATGCTTCATACCGCAGCTTCAAACGCCCGAGATCGCCTTTTGAGTTTGGTGTGTAGACTGTTACTACCCAAAACTTTTCAAACTCTGCAGCCATCACCCTACCCTCGTCATTCGGGTCTCCAAAACCGTCTTTTAGGTGGTATTTGTCGGCGATATTGTCGGGGAAATTATTGAGAACCTGTGATGGTTTTGTTTTACTGAAAATAGCGGTGGACGAGTACCCTTTTTTGGCGGCGCTATTCCAATATTCGTGATAATCTGGTAGGTCAATCTCTACTTGTTCGCGGTGGGCTTTGGTTTCTTGCAGACACAAAATATCCGGGTCATGTTCGGCCAAAAACGACTGCAGTGCGCCTTTGTTGAGTACCGCACGTATACCGTTTACATTCCAAGAATAAAGTTTCATTGGTTCTATTCTATCAGAAAAGGAAAAACCCCGCGCCACATGTTGTGGT
The DNA here is from genome assembly GCA_964348695.1 of uncultured Candidatus Saccharibacteria bacterium. GTDB lineage: Bacteria > Patescibacteriota > Saccharimonadia > Saccharimonadales > Saccharimonadaceae > JACPYF01. Next base: position 152,671 of record CAYGDI010000001.1, read on the forward strand.
ACGGGGTTTGGAAGGGGTGGCGGCGGTGTCGACTTTTCGCGACGATACTTACAGAGCTCTGGACGACGGTATGCTCTTACGGAGGAGCTGTGTCGTCAAATAGTGCGCGGAATGACCGGGCATATGAGTTGTGAAGTTTCGGGCAAAAAGCCGACACGCTTATATAGATGCACGCCAGTATACCTCCCTTGTCTTCGCGTCCAGTATGTGGGTCGCGAGGACTATGTTGTATCTCGTTTTGCACGACGAACTTGCTAGCTGGAGTTCTCTTTTTTCATTAAGATCTCATTCGTCTATGAAGCTGGCCGAGATGGGCCTATGAATCGTACTTCTCTGTGTCAGTTGCCCCGCTTTTCCGGGTGTGATCCATGCGGTCACTTGCACTAGTAAAAGTACGACGTTGTCGAGTTGTACACCTCAACAATACGTTTCATAATGGACGATGTGGGCAATTTTGTCAATACTTGAGTTTTAGTTTCTCAAAGATCGTCGGGTATCACGGGCGATATCTCGTTGTTTGATGACGTGTCGTTTGTCGTAGTGTTTTTTTCCTTTTCCTAGAGCAATGACGACCTTTATGTGTTTGCCCGTCGTGAGAATTTTTATCGGTACGATAGTCATACCGGTATGTTTTTTTGCAGCTAATGCCTCTATCTGTTTGCGATGAGCCAAGAGTTTTCTGGGTGTCGTGTCGACAGTGCGTGCGCCTGTTTTGCCTTTTTCGTTTAGTTTGATACTAAAACTGGCGTTGCTCAGGAAGAGTTCGTTGTTTTTTATTGATACAAAAGAGCCTTTTAGCTGTATGTGGCCGTCACGTGCGGCACGAACTTCCGGCCCACTTAGGACTATACCAACAATCAGTTCTTCGCCCAATTCATAGTCAAACCGTGCGCGGCGGTTTGATATGCTTTTGTTGGAGTTTTTAGGCTTTTTACTCATAAACATTATTGTAACTCATATTGACATTTTTTATTAAATAAAGTATAATAATACCTATGACTTCTGCGACTTTTTGTCGCAAGTTCGTTCGTTGACTTCTATTTTGAAATGAGGTGATCGCTGTGACACAGCGAACGCTGTACTTGTATCTTGCTGTGATGGCAGGCATGGGCTTTAGCCTGGTGTGTCTGGCATTTGAGCAAGTTGACTTGGTACAAGGTGATCGCAAGATCATCTTCTGGTGTGCGGTGGGCGTGCTTGCTGTGTGGCTTTCATCGCCATGTAGTATGTATGCCTGTCGCGAGAGTTTTGAGAAGGTTGGTAAAAAAATGCCGATCTTTGATCTCAAGAATGGCAGCTGGGCTTTCCTGATTGGTGATACCGTCGTCATTCCTATGGCATTGGTGTTTGCTCTGAAGGGGTGGGTTGGCCAGGATCAGTCCTACTGGAGCGAATCATACATATGGTTTGCTGTTGCTTTTGCTGCTGGTCTGCTCGCTGGAACAATCTTCCACTTGCTAGATGGGATTGGCTACAAGGCCAAGGGTGCTACGGCAGCGCTGTCATCTCCCACTAAACTGGCGCACGACTTTGTTGCTTACCCAGTTCTCTTCGGAGGTCTGGTTTATGGCGGCGTTCCCCTGCTTTTTCAGTGGAGTATATGGTCGACTCTCTGTCTCGGGTGTGTTGTGGTTTGGGCGCTGCTAGCTGTATGCGATGCCCTGCGTGGGCTTGATCCAAAAAAACTACACCCTGCTTGGGACAAAGTAGCATTTGTCGCACAGCTGTGGGGCTAATCAAGAAGTAAACGAAAACCGCTCAAGTACTCTCTACAATCCAGTAGATGAGGAACGAGCGGTTTTTTGATAGTAAAAAGCGCCCTTATGGAGATACCGTTGAGTCACATAGAGTGGCTCAGGGTAAATCCATAAAGGGCGCGTGTACTGCTCTAAGGAAAAGACGTGATGCCGAATGTGTTTTCGGGTACGGTGCATCCTGCTGCAATGTTTCCACCCTCGAGGATGTCGACATTGCTGCGGATGGTGGCCGATTCTCCGATATCGGTTCCTGCGCCGGCGATGACGTTGTTGCCGATTTCGACCTTTGGGCCGACGTCGGTTTCTTTGCCTAGACGGACGTGGTGCCCGATCTTCACCTGTTCGCCGATCTGCACATTTTTACCGAGGCAGACGTGTTCGCCGATCACGAGATCTTCCGGAATTGTGACAGTCGGGTGGACTGTACATGTTCTCGAGATGACGATTTGGCTGCCATTTGGGTTTGTGTGCCACTTCTCCTCGCGACCTAGGAGTCGGTCGGTTATTTGCGGTGGGATAGTGCCCTCCTCTAATCGAATTGCAAGTACTGGTAAATTATAGCATAGTATGTTTGTTAGTCAAACAATATCGTGTTAGTTTTTTTGGTGCAGTTGTACGGTATGATCGGTTGTTTTTTTGTAGCGTATGATTTTTTTGATATTGAAAAATAATTCAATGATATGTGTTTTTACGAGCATATCAGGGGCGTACACGATATTGCCCTGGGCGTGAGCAAATAATGAGATGTCAACATCTTCGTTTATCAGGTTATCTCCGAGATGTACTTTTTTTGCGATCTTGTTCCAAGTGCTTTTATTGATAGCCATATTGTGCCCTGCGAGCATCGGTGATTTGCCAATGTATAGTTCTGAATTGCGCTTGCTGATACGTGGGAATATAGAAAACCAAAATCTGCCAGGGGGAGATAGTTCAGCTGTGGCAACTCTGCCTGCGACTGCGACTATGGAAGGGTTTTTATCAAAAGTCTCTTGGCAAGCTTGTAGCCATGAAGGGCTGGCGACGGTATCCGCATCGAGACGAGCGATTATCGCGCCTTGTGCCGCGTTGAAGCCGGTTGTGCGGGTATATGAGATACCTTGCCTCTCTTCTCTGATAACAGTTGCCCCATATTGCCGCGCAATTTTGGCTGAGTTGTCGGTCGAGTTGTTGTCGACGACGATTATTTCAAGGGGTTGGGTAGTTTGCTGCTGAAGGGACTGTAGGCATTTGGGTAGACGTTTTGCTTCGTTGTACACAGGTATGACAACACTGATACTTGCTTGCTGTTGCTTCATCTTCTCTATTATACACATCAGCTCCTGGTGAGCATGGTGTGCTGTATAATATACCGTATATGAAGATTTTGATTGCCGCTGATCTGTATTGGCCTACATTCAACGGAGTAGCTGCTTTTAGTCGCAACCTAGCTCGTGGCTTAGCTGAGCGCGGCCATGAGGTGTTGGTGATTGCACCGAGTCAGGTTGGTAAAAAGCATAGGGAGCAAGACGGTCAGTATATGATCGAAAGGACAACTTCTCTACCCTTCCCTTTTTATCAAAATTTTCGCGTGTCGTTGACTCCGCAGCGTGAAGTGAAAAAAATCATCTCATCTTTTCAACCAGATATTATACATATTCAAATGGTTATGGGTATTGGGCGAGCGACGCTACAGGCTGGTAGTAAACTGCATATTCCGGTTGTATCAACCAACCATGCGATGCCAGAAAATTTGCTAGACAATTTTCGTATGTTGGCGCCTTTTGCGCGCCCGTTTAATGCAGTATTAGAAAGCTACGGAGCGCGTTTTCATAGTAGTGCCGACTATGTGACAACTCCTACGCAATCTGCCATAGAGATGTTCAAACACAAGGTAAAAGGTATCCAGGTACCGATAGAAGCGGTCTCAAATGGTATTAATCTCAGTGTATTTTCACCTGGCGAGCCTCTAAAGCGAATTTATCAAAAGTACCATTTGCCCACCGATATGCCTATTCTTTTGTACGTAGGTAGATTGGACGCCGAGAAGCATTTGTCTGTATTGATTCGTGCGAGTGCTAAGGTGCTGCAAAAACGTCCACTGCACGTGCTGATCGTTGGTGATGGTAATGAGCGAGAAAAACTGATAGCGCTGGCTCGTGAGCTGGGTATATATGGCAATGTGACATTTACTGGGCGTGTGAGTGAAGAGGAAAAACCGGAATTGTATCGCATTGGCACTGTTTTTGGCATGCCATCTCCCGCCGAACTACAAAGTATTGTGACGCTCGAAGCGATGGCGACAGGACTGCCTATTATCGCAGTCAATGCCGGTGCGCTTGGTGAGCTCTGTCAGGATGGTCAAAATGGGTATTTGTTCAAATATGATAACGACACGATGATGGCAGCGGCCATATTGAAGATTTTAAAAGAAACTACTCTGAGAAAGAAAATGTCAGCGAAGAGTTTGACTATTGCGAAAACACACGATATCAACTACACACTGGATCGTTTCGAAGAAATCTACAAAAGTTTGCTGACTACCAAAAGCGCCTAGCCGACGAAAGCAGCTATTTTGCTAGCTGCAATCTCGGGTGTTTCGTAATGTACTAGGTGACCTACTCCCTCGATGGCGTGCAGCTGGCTATTGTCAATTTTCTGGTGTAGTTTTTGCTGTCCCCTTAGCGGCACAAAAGTGTCTTTTGTCCCGACAATGAGCAGTGTCGGCATAGATAGATTGTGAGCATATTCTAGAACTGAGCGTGACATAGTCGCTCGGAATGTTTGATGTACGGACACACGATTGGCAAAAGTTGCAAAGTATGCAAAGTGTTGCTCGTAGACGCGTTTTTTGAGGTTTTTGTCAGCAGTTGTTAGCATATTCACAGTCATGAGTCGCGTGATGAGCTTGCTCCTGAGGAGCTTTTCTCCTACTCTATCAGGCAGTAGTTGCGCAGCCATGTAGTAGCCTTTTGCTGCTAGTCCACCTAGAGGATTGCCGTGTACGCTGATAGGGTTGATGAGTATCAGTTTTGCGACACGGCTGGGGTGTTTTGCTGCAAAATCACTAGCTACGAGGGAGCCGAAGGAATGCCCGAGCAGTACAACGGGTGTTTCGAGAGGGAGCTCGTCTAAAAAACGCACAAGCCACTGGCTGTATCCCGGTACATCGTGTTCGGTATCGAGGGGGCTTGATACACCAAATCCAGGTAGATCTGGAATGATCCATCGATATTGAGGCAGTTGTTTGGCGATAAATTCTAGCCCATGGTGTGTTCCTCTGAGCCCGTGGACTGCGACAATTGTTTGTTGTGCCTCTTGGTTGTATATCCAGTATTTTGCACCTGCGGCTGTCATAATAGTGGTATCTCGTTTCTGCTTTGCCATAGCTTCAAGTATAATAGACTTCAAATATTATGCGAATCAATATGGTTTCGGAAAGTGAAATTTCGGTGCGTGGTCACGGTGTGCACACGGCGTATTTGGAATTGACCCGTGCATTGCAAGCTCGCGATGATTGCGAAGTGGTTGTTAATCGGTTTTTTCGTCCGGTGCGTGCTGATATTGTGCATATTCATACCATCGGGTTGCCGTCACTAGCGAAGTTGCTTTTTACAAGAGGTAAAAAAGTAGTGTCTGCGCATGTTGTGCCCGCTTCTCTGGTTGGTTCGATCGCCGGCGCTCATATATGGCTGCCGGTTGCAAAGCTCTATATGAAGTTTTTTTACTCGCGTGCTGATAAAGTGCTGGCGGTATCGGCTATGGTTGCGAAAGTTTTAGAAGATGACCTCGGTATTGCACCGTCACGGATCGGCATACTGTACAACACAATAGACACTCAGCAATATCATACAGAGGCTTCTGATAAAAAAGCTGCGCGAGAACAACTAGGTTTTTCGGCAGACGAACATATTATTGTTGGCAATGGGCAAATACAGCCGCGTAAAAGGTTCGATAGTTTTGTGCAGGTGGCGCGTGATCTACCAAACTACACATTTGTCTGGGTTGGTGGGATTCCTTTTAAAAATATTGGCGCCGAGTATAAAAAGATGCAGCAGTTGATGAGCGATGCGCCTGATAACGTGCGGATCACTGGTGTGATAGAACTTGACGATGTCAAAGCCTATCTGCAATCGGCGGACGTATTCATGTTGCCTGCCGAGCAAGAAAACCACCCGATGGCTGTTATAGAAGCTGCTGCTGCAGGTTTACCTATCGTCCTGCGAGATATACCAGAATATAACGATACGTTCAGACAAGATATTGTGCGAGCGAAAAATGATCAACAATTTGCCGATGCTGTGCAGGCTCTGATCAGTGACAAAAAATTATACAAAAACTACGTCAGCAGATCAAAAAAGATCGCTGCTAGGTTCGATAGCAAAACTGGCGCACAACGTACGATGGCCGTGTATGAGGATTTGCTCGCATGAAGATTGGTCTTTTCACGGACACGTACAGCCCTTCTATCAATGGTATTGTCTACGTGATTGATATTACGAAAAAACACCTAGAGGATCTCGGTCATGAAGTCTACATTTTTTGTCCTGCCGACGGAGTGAAGTCCTCGAAATTGCCTGAAGATGAAGAACAAGGTATTGTTCGGTTTCCTAGTATGAAGGGAGCGTTTTATGATGATTATAACTTTTCATTTTTCTTTCCGCCGTGGACGCTGAGAAAAATCCGTGAACTTGACCTAGATATTGTGCATATTTTTACCCCTGGTCAGATCGGTATTTTAGGTATCATGGCGGCTTACAAAACTGGTGCAACACTGATTTCGCAACATAGCACAGACATCTATGAGTATGTCCGTCATTATCCAGGTGTTTTGCCAGGACTGTTGATGCTTTTGCCCTTGATGCCGTTCACCGCGAAGTTTCGTGGTCGCGACATAAAAGAGCTGGTGAAACTGTATGTACCTAGGCGTGGTGTTACTAGATGGAATCAAGATATTATCGAGGCGATGGTGACTATCATGTACAGTCGTTGCGACAGAGTGATTGCATTGTCAGAAAAGAGCAAACAACAGCTAGAGAGCTGGATGGAGGGAGAGGAATACTCATACGAGGTAGAGGTATTACCCACTGGTGTTGATGCGCTGCCTCAAGCATCGTCGCAAGAAGTTGAGGTATTTAGAGCTCGATACGGCTTCAGTCAAGATGACAAGATCGTGACGTATGTAGGACGTCTTGGGGCAGAAAAAAACCTGGCAAGTCTGATTCCTATGATCGAGCAAGTTCTCGCTACAGAACCACATGCAAAATTGCTCTATGTTGGTGATTTTGAATACAAAAAAACACTTGAAGAGCTCGCTGCTGCTTCGAGTGCTAAAGATGCTATTGTTTTCACTGGTGCTCTTCCCCGTCATACGCTGGGGGTTGTATACCAGGCTAGTTCGGTATTTGTTTTTCCCTCACTCACCGATACTCAAGGTCTTGTGCTGCACGAAGCGGCACTGGCTGGGCTGCCGATTGTATTGATCGATGGCGCTGTTACAGAAGTTGTCAAAGACACTGAAAATGGTTTTGTTGTTGATAATAATCCAAATTCAATGGCGGAGAGGGTGGCTTTTTTGCTAAGTGATGAACCAACGCGTAAAGCTTTTGGTCGTCAAAGTCGTCAACTTGCTGGCCAGTTCACGGAAACAAAACAAACTAAAAAGCTCGAACAGCTCTATCAACGAGCACTCAAGCAGCACAGTGCGGATCGTCGCTCGACGATGCAAAAAGTATATCGTCGTATTGTCACTATGCGAGACAAGATATTTGCAAAAATAGATTCTGGACAATAAAAAAACCCCGAGAAGCGAGTGACATAGCGCCCGGTAGGGCTGTGGTGGTCATGTCGGGTTGACCACTGAATCTTGCGTCCTCCTAGAGCTGCAAGATGCTATGTTTTAGCGACCATTTCTGTGGTTCGCTTCACTCGTTTCTCGGGTTGTGCGCACTTGGCGCAATGCACACAGCTCAGTGCGGTGTTGACTCGTGACTGGGGTGGTATCCCAGTACTCTCGACTTGCACGCTTTGGCAAAGTGGCGCGAGGCCAAAGCGGAGTCAACGCAAGGTTTACTGTAGCTATCCACGGGCCTCCGTATTGCCCTGGATTTTGGTGGTGGAAGATTGCCCGTTGTTACATCGCTGCGCAGGCTCGTAAAGTACGATCTTTGTAGCAAGGTCACAACGAGTTTCTCGCAATCGAGAGATCAAATGAACTCTCAACACACACGACAGTGATGTGATTTTTGGTCTCCACTATCGACAGCTGCAGTATACTACACCGATCTAAAAAAAACAAGCTTTTTTGACAAAAAGAAGACCCCAGAGTCCTCTTAGCAGTGGGTTGTATGTCGCCTCGGTGGATGCGACGACTGCTTGAGAGAGCTCTGGGGTTTGTTCCTGCTTACCTCGCGCGTCCCGTGGGGTAAGTTGTGAAACTGGGCTCGCTTCGCAGGTGACAGAAGATTTTCATCTCCGACTACTCCGCAGAGCAGTATACCTGTGAAGCGAGCGTACACATGTGAAACGACGACGGGAATCATCACATGTGTGTTTTCGGGTAAGCTTCCAGACTCAACCCGAAACTTGTAAACTTTCCCACCCCGTGACCGCTGCAGAAAACTGCGAGCGCCGTCTTCACCTGGTGTGGTGATTAGTACGAGACTACCCTTTCGGGATATCACGGAGCGGGTTGGAATCTGTCCTAGCATGTGGTCTTGCGATGCACATCATCCCAAAGGGAGTTCAAACCCAGAACAGATTCAGTGGATCCATACCACCAACAGAAACGAGGTCATGATGACCCGCCCATCAACACAATGGAAACCTCCCATTGCATCAGTTGCTAGTATACTATCCCAAAATGCTACTGACAAGCAGTAGCATGATATGAGCTGGTTGGTGTTTATTTTTTGCTACTACTGGAGTTTACTTCGTAGCTGGTATTGGTGCTCTCGAAGAAGTTGACGAGCTCTAGGGTGTCGTTGGCTGCAGCCATCCATTTGGCTGGATTGCTGACTTTGTAGTGTGCGCCAAATCCAAGTTCTTCAAGACGACGGTCGGCCAAGTATTTGACATATTGGTTGATGTAATCAGCGTTTAGCCCCAGGATGCCGTGCGGCAGTAGGTCTTTGTTGTAGTCTTCTTCCATTTCTACTCCGTCGAGGATCATTTGTTTGATCTCGGCTGCGAATTCTTCGGTCTGTAGGTCTGGGTTTTCTTCTAGTACGGTTAGGATCAAATTGATACCAAATTTTAGGTGTAGACTTTCGTCGCGGACTACCCAATCGATGAGGCTACCAAAGTTGCGCAGGAGATTTCGTTGTCGGAAGCTGAGAGCTACCATGAATCCGCTATAGAACCACAGGCCTTCGAGAATGATGTTGTAGGCTACTAGGTTTCGGACAAAATCTTTTTTGCCTTCTGTGCTGGTGATGTCGATTTTTTCCTCAGTCATACGTCGGATGTATTTGACTTCAAAATCTTCTTTTTTGGCCATTGAGGGCACGTCTATATGAGCGTCGTAGGCTTGTTCTCGATCGAGGGGAAATGTCTCGAGTACGTATTCGAATGCCATACAGTGGTTGGCTTCTTCCCACATTTGCTTAGCGATGTACATGTGAGCTTCGGGTGCGTTGATATAAGGGTAGACACCAAAGGCCAGGGCTTTGTTGACGATGAGTTCGTTGGGGTTAAAATAACTCATGAGAAACTGCACAGCATGGCGCTCTTCGTCGCTCATTTTGCGCCAGTCGGCAACATCTTGACCTAGCTGGATTTCGTTTGGAAACCACGTATTGGCAACGGCTTGTTCGTAGAGATCATACGCCCATTGATATCGAATTGGTTTGAGACGCAGACCGTCCTGAATGCCTGTACCTAAGATGCCTTTTGATTTGCTCATATTTCTCCCCTGTTTATTATTTTATTGACAACCGTCACAAGCGAGTTCGTCTTGTGGGTCGATCAAAGACTGCATGTTGATATTGCTCGTACTCTGATTGCTCACACCTTGTGCTTGCATCTCAGCCAATGCTTCCTGGATAGCTTTCATCCGGAGCTCTATTTCTTCTTGTGTTTCTTGTTGTGGACTCATTTTTCCCCCTACTTATGTTTGATTGTTTTATTTTTTGAGCTATTCGTCGTGATCCATATCTTACCCCCGTGCTCCGAAGCCAAAGCCGAAGCCTCCAGCTTTTGTTTTTGTTATCTCTTCTGCCTTGTTGACTTTTGTGGTTGCTTGTTCGGCCTGGTGACGTGGTTTGACATGTAGGTAGTAGGTCGTCTTTAAGCCTTTTTTCCATGCGGTCGAATAGATGTCTACCATATCGTCGATGTCGCGGGTCTCTAGGTACATGTTACGGCTAATTGCTTGGTCTACCCACTTTTGGGCGCGGCCGGCTACTTCGATAAAGGCCATTGGTGACAGCTGAAAACTGGTTTTGTATACGTCTTTTAAGTGCTGTGGAATAGCACGAATCTCTGTGAGATCGCCCTGGTATTGCAGGACTTCGTCTTTGACGTCGTTCCAAATGCCGAGAGCTTTGAGGTCATTGACGAGATTGACATTGACTTCTAGGAATTTGCCGTTTAGGGTTGAGCGGCTAAATATCTGTGAAAACTGTGGGTCTAGGCCTGGTGTTGTACCAGCAACGTGAGCGATATTAGCCGTTGGCGCGATAGCCATCAGTGTTGCATTGCGCATGCCTTTTTTGACTTTTCCTCTGAGTTTTTCCCAGTCTAGACGAGTCTTGCGGTTGATATCTACACTTACTTTGCGGTCGATACTAGCGAGTTCAACAGTGTCAATTGGCACTAAACCTTTGCTCCATCCGCTGCCTTTGAACATTGGGTATGGTCCACGTTCTTTAGCGAGGTTAGCTGATTCGTCGATTGCCTGGTAACTGATGAATTCTACTAGTTTGTCGATGAGCTCGTAAGCTTCTTCGGATTCGTAACTATAGCCTAATTTCTCTATAACATCTGTAAAGCCCATTACACCTAGTCCGATTGCGCGGTTTTGTTGGTTGGAATGCATTGCCTCTTTGACGGGTGTATTGGTGATATCCACCAGGTTGTCGAGTTGACGAACCGCAGAACGGGTACTGGCATCTAGTCTTGTCCAGTCAAAATCTTTTTTCTCTGGTATGTAGTGCGCAGCGAGATTGACACTGACAAGGTTGCAAACCGCGGTATTTTCTTTGTCTTGCGGCAAAGTTATCTCGGTACATAGGTTTGAAAGATGTATTGTACCGGTGTTGTTGTTGAGTGCGCGGACATTGATAGTGTCTTTCCAGGTGAGCCATGGGTGGCTGGTAGCCTGCAGTACTATGAGGATTTGGCGGAACTGTTCACGGGCTTTTGTTTTTTCAAATGTACGCATCTCGCCTGCATCTGCTAGTTTGATGTACTCGGCGTAGCGTTTGCTAAAAGCGCTGCCATAGAGTTCACATAGATCAGGTGTGTCAGCTGGGTCGAACAGATACCAATCTTCGTCGTTGTCGACGCGTCGCATGAATTCATCTGATATCCATGCTGCGGTGTTGGCGGTTCGTACACGTAGGTATGGGTCGCCAGAGTTTTGTTTGAGATCGAGAAATTGTGGGAAATTGAGGTGCCAATTTTCCATATAAAATGCTAGTGCACCCGCCTTTTTGCCCTTTCGACTGACAGCTCGCAGAGCTGCATCAACGACATTCATAAATGGTATTGGGCCAGTTGAGACTGTATTGGTGCTCTTGACTGGGCTGCCTTCGGCGCGGAGTTTGTTCATGGACAGTCCAATACCGCCGGTGCCTTTTGATATCCACATGACGTCGCTGACAGTTTTTGCGATTGAGTCCATTTCATCCTGGGTCTCCATGACGAAACAGTTGGAAAGTTGCGGAAAAGCCCCGCCAGCATTGACTCGAGTTGATCCACCAGGTATGTAGTCAAACCTACTCATGTGCTCGTAAAATTTGAGTGCTGCTTCGGTTGGGTTCTTTTCGTTAAAACTAAGTCCCATCGCTATACGCATCATGGTAAACTGAGGTGTTTCGATAGGTTCTCCATCTTGTTTTCTTAGGGCGTAGCGGTTTTTACTAGTGATAACACCTAGGTATTTCATCAGTTGATCACGACTTGGATCGATTGCGGCCGCAAGTTTTTTGACATCAAAAAGCTTGCTGTCTCCCATGCGACGATCGAGGAGTTTGTCTTTGACTCCTTCCCTAATATACGCAGGGAACTTTTTCTGGTGTAGTTTGATGAGCTCTTCATCGTTCTCGTAATCCCCGAGAACATTTTTGTAGATGGTTTTTAATAATAATCTTGCGGCAATAATATCAAAGTCTGGATCATCTTTGACATTTTGGAGAGCTGCATGTATGACGGCTTCGTCTAGTTGTGTCGTTGTGATGCCATCAAACAATGTCAAACTCACCTCTGTTGCAACTTGGATAACTTTTGATATCTGATCATCAAGTCCACGCGATGCTCTCTCTAGCGCGCGGTTGATCTTGTCTGCGTTGTACGGCTCTTTTGCACCGTCAATTTTTGTGACTGAAATGTCCACTTTCCTAGACCCTCCATTTATTTATATGATTTTTGTATTGGACCACACCTCCCAAGCAGACATAAGGTCTCGCAAGCCCCTTCTGCTCTACGGCCGAAAACACCCTCTTACCCTCAGTGCTTCCGGGCTAAATATACTATATCTAGCGCTTATGTTCCATAGTAATACCCTACATATGCTGTTGTCAACGGTTTTATGCTGCAGAATGTACAACGAATTTACCTCTGAAAAGTGGGTAAAACTAAGCTTTTTTATTCAGCGCAGCGTCTATTCCAGGCCGGTCAAATCCCAAAATTATTTCGCCGTTTACGTCACTAGTGGGTACTCCACGGAAATTGTCACGTCCACCGATTTTATCCATCAGTTCGTGGTATGCTGCTTCGTCTTTTTCTATATCTTTTGTGACGAAACGGACGCCTTTTTTCTCCAAATATTGCTCCAAACTATGACAAAACCCGCACCAACTAGTGCTATATATAGTAACTTGCGGTGTTCCCTCCTCGCTCATGTATATATTGTAACATTCTAGCTTTGATTTTGGATATTTGTTATACTGCATAGAAGTAATGGTGAGTAAAAAAGCAAAAAAATCTACGACTCCGAGTGCTAACGATGTGTTAGTTCTTTTTGGTACGGTCGCTGATACTACATGGCGAATGTTCGTTCCGACTATTGGTGGACTAGCGCTTGGGTTGTGGGCAGATAGTGTATTTTCTATCTCTCCTCTGTTGGCGATTACAGGGGTATGTATTGGCGCGATTGCCAGTCTAGGATTGGTTTTTGTGCAAGTTAAAGGGATATCCAAATGATTGGTTTGTTTGCTGCTGCCGAGACGCCACACATTAGCCTTGCCGCCGAGAAGCTTTTTACAGTTGCTGGTGTGCCAGTAACTAACAGTATGATGATGGGTGTGATCGGCTATTCAATTGTGCTGGCGCTGCTACTGTATGTAGCGTTTGCAATACGTCGAAGTCGTATGAACAAACTGGTTATCGCTGTGCAGTGGATATATGAAATGCTGCTCGGTACTATAGAACAAGTGATCCCTGACAAAACTATTGCTAGACGGCTCTCTCCTCTAGTGATCACATTGTTCTTCTGTATTGTGATCAATTATTGGCTGGGTGTACTGCCGATCGTTGGTGAATCGGTGACATACAACGGCACACCGCTATTCCGACCATTACCATCTGATATGAATGTGACCTTTGCACTGGCTATTATCAGCATGATCACGGCGCAAATATACGCGATACGAGTGCACGGAGTGTTTGGTAATGCCAAGCGTTATCTGAAAAACCCGATCAAAGATCCAACAGGTGCTTTTGAGGGTGTATTGGAATTTATCGCTGAGTTTTCTCGTGGTACGGCGCTTAGTTTGCGTCTTTTTGGTAATGTATTCGCAGGTGAAGTCCTATTGGTAATGGTGGGTTTTATGACAAGCTATTTTGCACCACTTTCACTGCCCGTCTTTTTACTTTTCGAGCTGTTCATGGGTGCAATTCAGGCCTATGTTTTCTTCATGCTAACAGTGGTATTTGTGAGTTTGGCAGTTTCGCATCACGGCGATGACCATGCGACACAATCTAGCCACTAGATCTTTGGTGGTATAATTGGTGGGTAATGTACTTTTGGCATTTGGCTAAAGGGCTGTTAGCAAGGTGGTGAAAAAGTGGGAGAAGTTGAAGTCACAATTCCGTCTCCATGGATCGGGCTGATGATTGCCTTGGCAGTGCTGGGTTGTTGGCTGTGGCTTAGCTGGTTGTTTGTCAAACACATAGCCTGGCCATGGATTGATGGCAAGTTTGCTCGCTGGGAAGCGAATCAAAAAGCGATGATCGACCAGAAATATGACCACACAGGTCATTCGGGGAGTGAGCAGTGATGCTCCTCCCCTTTTCTTTGTCAAGATGCTCATGCTTGCACCGCAATTTGCAGAGGAATAGACTATATAGTAGCAAAAGTATGAATGGAGGACTGCAGTGCCAAACAAAAGTGAAAAAAGAGAGCAAGTTGTTACGAAACGATTTGATGAAGATCAGGCGGGTTGTGATGTTGGTTTTGTGACTGTTGAAAAGAGTAATGCACAGCGCAGTACAACCATGGATACTATAGTGGACGTCACGCTCAGAGTAACGCGTATAGGAAAGAACGGTGCTTTTTGTGGCTATACAGAATGTCCTGATATAGAGGACGACAAAAAAGTTGTCTTTGGGGATAATGTTTCGGGGTTTGAGGAGCTCACTGCCGTCAAGGTGATGTTGCATCCAGAATTGATTCCACAACACGCCGCGCGTGACGGACTGGTGACTATCGGAAAGCGCCAGAGAGGCATAGAAGCAGATAGAACTATAGCTGGATATTCTCTGAGTGAAAATTTGACTGATGATGATTGGCTGGTAGGCAAAGACACAATACTAGATGCGCTGAAGAATGGGTTGGAAGGTCAGGACATGCAACGTTTTTACCCACTACTCTATTACCTCTTGAACAACGCACTTCTACGCAATCATCGGTATCAAACATTGGTAGATGACGCAGCTGACAAATGCTATGCCGATAAAGACATGGCTGAGATGACACAGGCTCAGTTGCTTCGTGCGATGGAGATCACTTCTATATTCGATGCTATCGCGGTGGAAGATGAGGAAATGTTAGAGAATCTTACCGTTTTTTCTGCTGTTCCTGCCAGCCGCATCTCCAAAGCGTTTAAAAAATCGCGTGTGCAGGTCTACGAATACGAAAACGCAGCTAGAGAAGCTGCCGAACAACTGTACCTTCCTGGTCTTACGTATGAGCCTATCGGGCAGGTAGTAGGCGGTCGATCGTGGCCGTATATGGATGCTACATTGAACCCTGAAGATGAAAGAAGTTTTGGTCGTGAGCTGGCGGCGCTAGAGGAAAAGAATGTTACTCCTGCTGCCCATGAGCTAAAACGGGAGTTGGATGAGGTTCGCCGAAGAGCGGATAGTGCACGAACTTCTCATATCATGCATACGGTACTTTTGGACAAGGAGCAGGCTGCATAAAACAATGGCTGAGCTGAAGGGCGATGAAAAAATAGTCGTCATGTCTGATATTCATGGATATGACAATCCCCTTGCCCAAGCTATTGATTTTTATGGCGATCAACCCGATAGATATCTGGTAATCGGTGACATGATCGGGGGTGATGGTCCGCATAGTGCACAGGTGCTAGATCGCCTGCAACAGGTCGACGCCGACGTCACACTAGGAAACTGGGAGTTGTATTTGCTCGCTGGTATGCTACACCAGGACGAGTATACGCGTCATGGTATTCAGTATTCTATGCGACCTTTTGAACAAAACTATCTGGGTGTTATTGCTGGTTCGTATGGAGTTGCTACTAAAGGCATAGAGCGCAGCGAGGCGATCAAAAGATTGCGAGAAAAGATGCAACAGCGTGGGCATTTGCAAATGCTGGCACAAGCGGCATTGTATTTTGAGGGAAGAGATTTTGTTGCGATACACGCGGGATTGACTGACCAAGCATGGTTGCCGCAAAAACAGACATTGTATGGGTCAAGGCAAAAGATCACAAGCGGAGAATTTGATGAGCCTCAGCAGATTATAGACCTTGGTCTTGCGCGTCAATCCGAAGCCTTTGGTGCAACACATAAAACAGTTGTTACAGGACACACCCATTCTCCGAGAGGCAGCAGGATCAGTGCGAATGGCGCACGTGTTCGTATTGGCAGTCAACTAGATCTTGGTCGCCCACTTTATGCCTGGCAGAGCTGGAACGGTGAACTAAAAGAAATACCGCAAAAATAGTTGTATTTTGCCCAAAAACCCTTTATCTCAGAGTGATAATTCGGTATACTACATACAGTAATAACAAAGGAGAGAAAAAGAAAATGGAAGTATTAGCATTTGGTTTGACCTATGCTATCACTGCTGGACTATGTGGTCTAGGAGTCGGTATCGTCGCGGGATCTGCTGTGCAAGCAGTCGGTCGCAATCCAGAAAAAATAAGTGAAATAAGAAGCTTGATGATCTTGGGTATATCATTTGTTGATGCCTTGGCTATCATCGCCATCATCGTGGCTATCATCGCACGATCTCTTTAGGGGACTATGGAAAATCTCATTTTATTTGCAGCCACAGAGAGCCCAGCTCAAAAACCCGATCTCTTCGGTGTATTGGGTATTGATTGGAAATTGCTTTTACTGCAGACAATCGCCTTTTTGTTGATGTTGTGGATTTTGAAGCGTTTTGCCTATCCCCCACTGAATCGTGCGCTCGAGGAGCGTCAAAAGACAATCGAATCTAGCTTGCAAGCAGCAAAGGAAGCTGAGACAAAGGCCGAAAAAAGCCAAGCAGCAGTAGAAAAGATGCTAAAAGAAGCCCAGACGCAAGCAAGTGAAATCGTTGCGACAGCTAAGACAGAGGCTACCGCAGCTATCGAAGCAGCTGAGGCAAAAGCCCGCACAAAAGCCCAGCGAGTGCTTGATCAAGCGCATGAACAAGTCGAACAGGACATAGAGGCTGCGCGCAAATCTCTACGCAAAGACACGATCGAACTAGTCGCAATGGCTACAGAAAAAGTAGTGCGTGCAAAAACAACTTCTGGCGAAGATGAAAAACTGATTCAGAACGTTGTAAAAGAGGTGCAAGCATAATGTCCGTTTCACGACGACAGGTTGCGATGCATGCTGCACAAGAGCTTGCTACTGGAGTCGACACTGCAATAGTCGCTCAACGATTGGCCGCATATATTGTCGATACCAAATCATCTCGGATGGTGGAGCTGCTTGTTCGTGATATCGAGCTTTATTTGCATGAGAGATTTGGTCATAGTGTCGTACATATATCTTCCGCCCATGAGATCGCAGGACAATTACAAAAGTCTATTATTGCCCAGCTTGGATTAGATGTAGCACATGTAGAAATCGAGACATCTATCGACGAGCAGCTGATTGGTGGTGTCGTGGTTGGCAGTGCGGGTAAAGAATTTGACGGGTCAATTAAACGTTCACTGAAGACAGTGGCGTCGTTAGCAAACTAAACGGTACAAATGAAAAAAGGAGCAAAGTAGATAACAATGGCAGGTACAATTTCGGTAAAAGAACTTTCTAAAGAACTAAAAGATGCTATTGCTAATCTTGATGTCAGTGGGTCACTAGAAGATACGGGTATCGTAACGCGTGTTGGCGATGGTGTTGCATGGATTTATGGGTTATCAAATGCTGGTTACAGCGAGATCGTAGCGATTGAGACCGACAAAGATGAGGTTGAAGCGTTTGTTCTCAACCTCGGCGAAGATGATATCGGCGCAGTTTTGTTGGGTGAAGACTCTGCTGTCAAAGCCGGCGCCAAAGTGCGATTGACTGGCAAGACATTGGAAGTTCCTGTTGGCAAAGAGCTACTGGGTCGTGTTGTTGACCCTCTAGGTCGTCCTCTAGATGGTTTGGGTCCTATAAAAACAAAACAGACTGGTCCAGTTGAGAATGCAGCTCCTGGAGTGATGCAACGTAAATCTGTCCACGAACCATTGATGACGGGTATTATGTCTATCGATGCCATGTTCCCAATCGGTCGTGGTCAACGAGAGTTGATTATCGGCGACCGACAAACTGGTAAAACGGCTGTTGCTGTAGATACCATGATCAATCAAACTCGACAGAAGAGTGGCGTTGTCAATGTATACGTTGCTATTGGACAAAAACTCAGCAAAGTATCTCAGTTGGTTGAAAAACTACGTGAAGAAGGTGTGATGGATCAGACTATTGTGGTTGCGACCGGTCCGAGTGATCCTGCATCACTGCTCTATCTCGCGCCGTATTCGGGTACTGCTATGGGTGAATATTTCCGCGACAACAAACAGCACGCTTTGATGATTTATGACGATCTTACAAAACATGCTGTTGCTTATCGTCAGATGTCGCTACTGCTTCGTCGCCCACCAGGTCGCGAAGCGTATCCAGGCGATGTGTTCTACCTACATTCTCGTTTGTTGGAGCGTTCAGCAAAATTGTCCGACAAATTAGGCGCTGGTAGTTTGACTGCCTTGCCTATTATCGAAACTCAAGCTGGTGACATCTCTGCCTATATTCCTACTAATGTGATTTCTATCACTGACGGCCAGATTTTCTTCGAAACTGATCTGTTTTACCAGGGTATTCGACCAGCTATTTCGGCAGGTCTTTCGGTCTCTCGTGTTGGTAGCGCGGCGCAGACAAAAGCCCTAAAAAGCGTCAGCGGCAATCTCAAACTTGGGTTGAGCCAGTTTCGTGAGCTTGCCAGTTTCGTACAATTTGGCTCTGATCTCGACGAAGATACTAAGAAGCAAATTGACCTAGGCCAGAGGTTGACTGAACTACTTAAACAGCATCAATATCAACCAATGGGAGTGTGGGAACAAGTAGCTAGTATTGTTGCTATCCAGTCGGGTGCGTTTGACATAGTCGCCGTCAAAAAGGTCAAAGAAGCTCAAGAAGCACTACTGAGTGAATTGTGGTCAAAACAAAAAGAAGCCATGCGCGAGCTCAACAAAGGTGACAAGCCAACAGACAAGCTGACTGCTACTATCACAAAAACAGCTGAAAAAGTTGCGAAAGGATTTAAGGAATAGCAGTCTATGGCATCAACTAGACAACTAAAGGGTCGTATTCGTTCGGTCAAAAGTACCAAACAAATTACCAAAGCTATGGAGCTTGTGGCAGCTAGCAAGATGCGTAAAGCTCAAGATGCCGCCAAAGCGACTGATGCGTATGCTCAGATTGCTTCGGAACTTCTCAGTCGTTTATCAAATGATGGCGAAACAAAGACTCACTCGTTGTACCAAACACGTCCTACCAAACGCCGTATTGTGATTATCGTGACGAGCAATCGCGGTCTTGCGGGAGCCTATAACGCCAATGTTCTCAAACAGTATATTAGTCGTTTGCAAGAAGATGACAAGGCAAATATCACAACCAGTGCAATTGCCATAGGTAAAAAAGGAGCAAGTTTAGCAACACGTCTGAAGAATGATCATGTGATGGGAGTGTATAACGAGCTTATCGATCAACCAACAGGTCCAGCCCTAAAAGCGATCACAACGACTATTGTTGATGCATTTACGCGTGCTGAAGTAGACGCGGTAGAGATCATCTACACAAAATATATCAATAGTTTGGTGCAGCAAGTTACTGTACAGCCACTCTTGCCTGCTGGATTTACTCAGGTAGAGGTCAGCGAGAATATTCGTCAAGCTAGTTTCGAACCTTCTCCAGCAGAAGTATTAGAGGCCGCAACGGTGCGTTTGATCGAAGCGCAGCTTTTTCAGGCACTACTAGATTCAGTAGCCAGCGAGCATAGTATGCGTATGGTTGCCATGAAAAACGCTACCGACAACGCCAGCGATCTTATCGATGATCTGACTTTGGCCATGAACAAGGTGCGGCAGGCGGATATTACACAAGAGTTGGCCGAGATAAGTGGCGGCGTCGAGGCAATGCAAGCATGATCAGAAATTGTATAGAATTTATAGAGGAGAAAGATTAATGAGTACAGCAGTTAAACAAAAAACAGGTAAAGTCATCCAGGTTGTGGGTGTGGTGGTTGATGTGGAATTTGAGAAAGGACATTTGCCAGCGATTTTGGATGCTGTCCATATCGAGCATGAAAAGAAGACATTGGTACTCGAGGTGGCGCAACATCTCAGCGACACGAGCGTCCGTGCAATTGCTCTGGCCTCAACTGATGGTTTGCGACGTGGCGAGGCAGCAGTTGCGACCGGTGCGCCAATCAGTGTGCCAGTAGGTGCTGCAACACAAGGGCGTATGTTCGACGTTGTCGGCAATCCAATTGATGACAAGCCTGTGGTCAAAGGCAAAACTGCGCCGATTCATCGTACACCTCCTCCCCTATCTGAGCAATCTGGCAAAACCGAAGTTTTAGAAACAGGCATCAAGGTTATTGATCTCATTGCGCCGATCGCCAAGGGTGGAAAAGTAGGTCTTTTCGGTGGTGCTGGCGTTGGTAAAACCGTGATCATCCAAGAGCTCATCAACAACATCGCAAAATTCCACAGCGGTAACTCTGTTTTTGCCGGTGTTGGTGAGCGTACACGTGAAGGTAACGATCTCTATCACGAGATGAAAGACGCAGGCGTACTCGACAAGACTAGCCTAGTCTTTGGCCAGATGAACGAACCGCCTGGAGCGCGTCTGCGTGTGGCGCTTTCAGGTTTAACTATGGCCGAAGCATTTCGTGACGAAGGAAAAGATGTCTTGATGTTTATCGACAACATCTTCCGATTTACACAGGCTGGTGCCGAAGTGTCTGCCCTGCTGGGTCGCTTGCCATCAGCTGTTGGGTATCAACCAAACTTGCAGCAAGAAATGGGGTCACTACAAGAACGTATTACATCTACTCGTAAAGGTTCTGTCACATCTGTACAGGCTGTATATGTTCCTGCAGATGACCTTACTGATCCGGCACCTGCGACTACCTTCGCTCACCTGGATTCAACAATTACCCTGAACCGTGCGTTGACCGAAATTGGTATCTACCCTGCGGTTGATCCG
The DNA here is from genome assembly GCA_964348695.1 of uncultured Candidatus Saccharibacteria bacterium. GTDB lineage: Bacteria > Patescibacteriota > Saccharimonadia > Saccharimonadales > Saccharimonadaceae > JACPYF01. Next base: position 173,493 of record CAYGDI010000001.1, read on the forward strand.
CTGGACAGTAGCTCAACAATTTTAGACCCAGAGATTGTTGGTCAAGAACACTATGATGTTGCACGCGAAGTGCAACGTGTGTTGCAGGAGTACAAAGACTTGCAAGATATCATTGCCATTTTGGGTATGGAAGAACTCTCAGACAGCCAAAAACAAACGGTTTCTAGAGCTCGTCGTATTCAACGTTTCTTGTCGCAGCCATTTTTTGTCGCCGAACAATTTACAGGTGTTGCCGGAGCGTATGTCAAACTTGATGATACAGTCAAAGGTTTCAAGGAGATTCTCGAGGGCAAACACGATAACAAGCCAGAATCTGCATTCTACATGAAATCTGATATTAGTTCCGTCAAGACAAAATAATATTGACCAAATAGTCCTTTAGTTGTATAGTAGTAATAGTAATCCTTGATATTTTTGAGGGTTAGGTAGTTTTCACTTCAACCCTTTTACAAAGGAGGAGCGTGTGAGTGACCTTACTCACGATCTCAACATTGCCACTACAACGTGGCATAGTCGGTGGTATCACCACTGGCTAAACCTGACAGAGCGAAAGCCATCGCCGGAAAATCTGTGTCACTACGTACGAGTGTTGCTCTTTTGGGCACCACTGGCGTGGTTGACTCGAGGGCGTGTCTTCAAGGTTGTCCCACCGTGGACAATTGCGCTAGGCATTCTCGCGAGCGGTGTGTTGATCACACTGTTCATGCTGTGGCCAAATGATGTGCTCAGGGTGCTGCTGATTGTCGGCTGCTTTTTGGGTGGTGCCTTGTTGGTGATTGGAGCGATCTTTATCGTCGACAATGGCCCACGTTGGGCGCGTATCGCACTCGCGTGTGTGACGTTTCCGATTTGGATCATCCCGTTGCTGATTGTTGCTCCTATCGTGTATCTGACCGATAGATATGAGAAGGGCATCAAGGCATTTAAGCTCTGGTGGACGACACCACAGTATAGGCTGGCAAGTAGGACGCCTCTGGGTGTGCTGCTAGCTTCTATTGCTGTCGGCTTCCTAGCACTGATAGCAGTGGTCAACTTTAGTAAATTTCTGGAGTTGATGCTCATATTGGTGCTTGTGTTTGTTGGCGTGTTTCTGGTCATTGGTGGCATGCTTTTGCTCGATGAAGCGCAAGGAAGAAGCCGTGCTGGCAAGCCAGTATTTGGTGAAAAATTCGCCAGCATTTCTGACACGGTGAAGCTCGGTGCGACGTATGTTGCAACCAAAAAACGTGGCAGTAGAATCTGCCCGTTTATTCGCTTTGACGATCAGTCAGGAGTTGACCTAGGCAAAGAACCTGCCTAAAAACCTCAGGGTTGAGGTCAGCGAGAAGCAAGGAAGCTTCTCGCTGGATTGGATTTGTAGAGCTTTGTATAGCTCCAAATCCTTTTGCTTTCATACGTGTGTACGTATGCTGATGATTCCAAAAGGATGAAAAGCACAGTAGTTTTTATCTGCCTGTAACATGGTTATTTGACGTATTTTTTGGTATACTAACAGATATGAAACTACAACTTGTGACAGTACTGGGCACAAAACTCGATACAGAGGTGTATGGTATTACTTTGCCAACAAAAGCTGGTGAAATTTCTGTGTACGAGGGACATGAACCATTGATCACCCTCGCCCAGCCTGGTGTGATTGCTGTGAGATACAAAAAGCAAGACAGTGAAAAACAACTAGACTATTTTGCGACTAGTGGTGGTGTTGTTGAGGTCAATGCCGATTCTGTCAAAGTACTGGTTGATGAGGCTGAACACAGTGACGATATTGTCGAAGGTGAAACGAAAGCAGCATTAGACCGGGCTCTCAAGCTCAAACAATCTGCCAAGAATCAAGTCGAACTAGAAGAAGCTAGCCAACTAGTTGATAGACATGCTGTTCGGCTCAAAGTCGCTGGTCTTAGGCGACATCGACGCAGCTAAGGCTGTCTATTCCCACACTTATCATGGTATAATAAGCCTTATAAGGAGTTGATGATGGAGCGAAGCCCAACTACAAATGCTCTAAAAGTCGAAGAAGCGATCGCAGCTCGTCGACGTATCGGACATCGTGCCCTAGATCATGATGTATCACCTCGCACTCAACAAGAACCGCAACCAGAAAAAGAACCACTCTCTATTGGTGTCGGTAGTCTCGTTTCGTTAGACATATTAGATCGAGATATGGTAGTCGCGGTCTATATATCAGAAACAGAAAAAACTGTTGCAGACTTACCACCAGCTATCCAATCGCAATTACCTGAGCGTGTCAAAATAGATCCTGCTGTTCGTTATGATGACAGTAAAAAACAGCTTGATAATCTCGCTGATCGTTTACAGGGAAAGATGGTTGGCGATACAGTAGAGCTACTCAATGGCAAACTGGCGAAAGTGGACGATATTGTTCAGTTGGCGCTATGAGATCAAAGTGTCGAGTAATGCTCTGACTTCAGTTGTGTCTCTAGTTTGCATCAGTTGGTTGCGCAGCTCGCTTGCACCTTCAAAATCTCGTATGTATATTTTGAAGAAACGTTTTAGTGTTTCAAATTTTCTTTTTTTCTCGCCTCTTTTGTCGTATAGATCTAGGTGAAAATGTAAAAGCTGCACGAGCTCTTCTTTGGCGTGAGTTGCAGGCTGCTTTTCAAATGCAAATGGATTGTTGAACACGCCTCTACCGATCATTACACCGTCAACATGGTATTGATCGACGATAGATTGACCGTGAGAACGATCGCGAATGTCACCATTGGCGATGATCATTGTTTGTGGGGCTATCTTGTCGCGCAAGTCAACAATACCAGACAATATATCCCAGTGAGCTGGTACTTTGCTCATTTCTTTTTTTGTGCGTAGATGTATCGTCAGCGCGCTAATATCCTGTTCTAGTAAAAATCTTAGCCACTGCTCGTATTCTTTTACACTAGAGTATCCCAGTCTGGTTTTGACACTGACAGGTAGTTCGGCTGTTTTTGCAGCAGCTATCATAGATTGTGCAAGTTCTGGATTAGTAATCAAAGCTGCCCCACCGCCGGATTTTATCGCGGATTTATCAGGACACCCCATATTGATATCAATACCATCGTAGCCTAGTGTTTTGCAGTGTTTTGCTAGTGCTGCCATGTCTTCTGGCACGCCTCCCCAGAGTTGTGCGATGATGGGTTGTTCATCGTCTGACTTGTCTAGACGACCACCAACTGCAATATCGCCTGCATTAACCCAGCCGGTTGCGTTGGTAAACTCTGTAAAATACATATCGGGTCGTGCTGCACGATCGACAACTTTGCGAAAAACTATATCAGTGACTGCTTCCATAGGGGCAAGTATAAAAAGTGGTGTTTTCTGTTGATGCCAAATATTTTTCATAGTATAAAAGTGGTTTTAGAAATTCATAAAAAAAGAACCCCACTCCCCTACGCCGGGCGGCAAATCAATCACTAGGATCGTATTTGCGCCGCTGGCGTAGGGTGTGGGTTTCGCTGCGATGCTATCGTGTCACTTTCAAGCTCACTCGTCGGTGTGGATCAAGTGTGCCCTACTTTAACGAGGATACGGTATCCTCCCCTTTGTACACGAAGCTGCAGCGAAGTGTCATCGGTGTCTCGGCGGCTACCGATGACAGGTGGTAACGTATCTGTTGCGCTAGAAGACCTCCATCTTCTTGCATCCCTGCCCTCCTCCCCAGCGGGCGAAGGTATACGTTACCAAACTGTTACTACTTGGGCTCGCCACAGTCTTTGCAGACTTCGCCTTTGCCCTTGCAGTGAGAACATGGCCACCCGGACATGCCGAGTGATTTGCCGTGTCCACTGCAGTTCTTGCAGGTTACGGTGCCGTTCTTGTGGTAACAGGACATCTGCACACCACTCCTTTGTCTCGAAATGGTCTACTGACGGTCGTTAATTATAGACTTTTACTTGTCCGAAAGCAAGTCTTTTTCAAACTCTAAAACACCTTTGTACGTGTTCGGGTAGCTTGAAGTGTCAATAAATTCACAGTGCATGATGCACGACCAGACTTTTGTAACTAGTAATTTGAACTTTTCTAGATCATCTTGGGTAAAGTCTGCATCGAGTGAGACAAGTTTTTTACTCGCTGATGGTTCGATAAAATCAAGGGTCAGTTTGCCGACGCGATAACCTTTGAAATCACGTGCATTTTCGATCAAAAGTTGGTAAAACATCAGTTGTTGTTTGTATTTGTGCAGCTTGATTTTTTCAAAATCAGTAGAGCCTTTCCAGCTCGTAGGTGGTTTGCCTGTTTTGTAATCAACCACATCTACTGTCTTGTCTACTCTAGTAACTTGCATTAGATCTACAACTCCAGTGAGACGAGCTTCTCCACAAGTTGCGCCTTGGTGTGCGAAATTGAATTCGGCATCTTGTTGGGGGTCGAATGAATCATAAGAATGATCGAGATAGAAGCGCAGAGCGTCACTTCCTTTTTGTAGTTGCTGATTGTATTCGTGTTCGGGTAGGCGTGCACGTTTTAGGTATTTTTCGAAGTCACCAACAACATCCTCTATCGGTCGTCGGTCACCTTCAGCCCGTAGATGTTGATGAGCGTTCTGTAGGGCGCTATGGACACTCGATCCAGTTGCAGCACTCGCTGACATACTTTTAGGAAAATGCAGTAGATTATTGAGTAGAAAGCCTTTTGGCCCACCTTCTGTAATGTCGATAAAATTGTTCAAATGGGTGGCGCTCAGTTGGTAATTCTTCAGTAATTTTACGAGTATTTCCTGCAAGGTTTTATCTTTGTTGATATCAACTGCCGCGTGCCAGGTATTCTCAGCTGCTTCTAGCTGTATATTGTGTGATTGTCCATCTGTCAGTTGCCATTTTTGATCTGATAAAAATTCTGCTTTCAGGCTTTTTTTGCCCGACAAACTTTGTTCGGATGATGATATATGCAAGTATTTTTTTGCACGAGTCATTGCGACAAAAAAGAGACGCAACTTGTCGTCGTAGCTATCACCAGAGAGTCCAATAGGCATATTTGTTGGGTAAGATAGTTTGTTCGAGGCCCCCCTGCTTTTACTGCCCCACACATCGTCATTTGCATGAAGTATATAGACTGCTTCAAACTCCAGACCTTTTGATTTGTGAGCTGTCATTACCTGTACAGCTCCCTCTATGGTTTCGGCTGAGTAATGATTTTTGAGCTGTATGCCCGCGCTCTTGGCGAGATCGCAATATGCAACAAAATCGTCAAGTGCCAAGGTTTCCGTGGATCGGTATTGTCGAATAGTCGAACGAATAGTGGCTAGTGACTGTAGAAGCGTAATATACTCACCAGGGTTTTTATGTATTTTTTTCTCTGAAAAATAGTATTCTTTTAGTGGTGAAGTGTATGTTTTGTCATGCTGGCTACCTAGTAGCATATCGAGACTCGTCTCTACAGTGACTTCTGTACTGATCTTTGCCATGTCGAGCAACCACTCAGCTAGCGTGCTGATATGGTTTTCGTACCCAAGCATCGTCTCTAACCATTGTTCACGCTTCTTGTACGCATCCAAACTGATTTGCCACAGCTCACGAGGTGCAAGACCAAAAGCGGGGTGAGAAAGAATTTCTGGTAGTTGTTGGTCTATGTGTTGGATATCCCCTCGGGCTATTGATTGCACGACTCGAGCAAGTCTGATCAATATATCAACAACAGGACTCTCTAGTATATTCTCGTCATGCTCAAAACTAACCTTGATGTTTTTGTGATGGAGGTATGGCAAAAACGCAAGTATGTCTTTTTTGCCGCGTGCGAGCACTGCAATATCGTGCGGTTTCGTACCAGACGCAATCTTCTGTGCTATATTTTCTGCAACGGCAAGAAACTCGGCTGCTTGAGTTTCGTACTCGGCAAAGTGGGTCTCTTTCCCGTTGCCAGCGCTATGCGCCAAAAGCTCTTTGTTGATTGATTCTATTTGCGTTTCGAGCCGATCAGAGCCTTGCACGATAACTTCACGAGAGGTGCTGAGTATGTGTTTGACACTCCTATAATTGTGTTTGAGCGTGATGATTTCAATGCCAGGTAAGTGTTTTTGAAAGTTTAGGATATTGCTAATCTCAGCGCCCTGAAAACTATAAATTGCTTGGTCGTCATCACCAACTACCATGACATTCGGAGCGTCCCCAGTAGGTATGTTGATGAGGTTTTTTAGAATACGCATCTGAGCACCGTTGGTATCTTGGAACTCGTCGACCATTATGTATTGGTATTTTTCCTGAATATTAAGACGCAGCTCGTGGTTGACGTCCAAACCAACTGCAACGCGCAGTATCATGTCGTCGTAATCGTACAGCTTTGCTTGATGCATTGCATCTATGTAATCTTGGTACACGCTGCTAGCGGCAACTAGCACCACAAATCTTTTTTTGTCACGTAATACAAATTGCCCTTCGTTGTTTTTTTCGAGCCAGTTTGATTTCCACTGAGTGATTGCCGTAGTTTTTTGCGTTTCCTGAGCTGTTTGTACAGCATCTCGAAGCTGCTGTACGCAGACCGAGGCGAGAGGTTCTATGTTTGGTACATTTGTTGGTTCTGGTGTGTAGCGTGACAGTTTATCCAGGAAAGCGTCCAGGCCTGTGATGATTTTTTTGTCTATTCTTTCCGGCCAAAAATCTTGTAGTATCGGTTCAACGTATTCTATGAAGTCTAGTGAGTGACGCGCTGCGCGCTGGATCTCATCTGGAGTCATACCAGCACGTTTGAAGTCAGATATGCTCGCCTGTATCTTTTTCATATACGTATATTCATCGCCAATTTTTTTGTTGAGAGGGTCGTCGTGCGCTAGGTTGCGAAATATTTTGCGGAGTATCTCGTATGTAGACAGCTCGTCGGCAGGGCTAAAGTCTGCACCTCGGTAGAAAAAATCAGGGTTGTTGCTCATCACTTCACTACCAAAGCCGTGGAAAGTTTGGATTGCAACCCTATACGCATCCTGTCCGATTAGATCAATCAAGCGCTCCCGCATAGCACGAACGCCACTCTCGGTGTACGTTAGGCATAGAATGTTGCTGGCATCCATGTCAGTAGAGCGCAATATGTTCGCTGTGCGCATGCTTAGAAGTTCAGTTTTGCCGGTACCTGGGCCAGCGATTACCATTAGGGGTCCCTCGATGTGATCAACAGCTTGCTTTTGGGCGCTATTTAGTGCGTCGTAGCGTTTTTTGTACTCTATCATTACATATATTATATACTAGTACTATGGACGCAACCTATGACAAGCTAGCACTTGAAGGAGTCACTCGAGAAAAGTTCGGATTGCATACGGATATAAAACAGCTATTACTATGTGATGTACCGGTGAGTCATACTTCTACAGCCTCTGTTTTTTTGACAAAAAACAAACAATTGTATGTGTATATCAACGGCCAGGCTAGGCTGAGTCTCGGTGATATACGGAAAATTATTACACGTATGGGTCTTGTACCGGAGCTTTTTTTACCTCCACGGGGCGAAGTGGATTATTTTAGTGAGTACGCTAGAGAAAAATTCAAAGAAGTATATCCAGGAAGATCACATGCTAGTGATTCGGATCTCGCTTACTACAAAACGTTGACGCCATATAGGCCAGCGCTTGTGCAAATCAACGAAGTCAAAGATGGTGTGATACGCCAATTTGATACTGATAGCTCACAAGGCTGGCGCCCGGCAAAGTCGTTTAGCTACAAAAGAATCAAGACTATTTAGTTTTTGTCGTTTTGGTCTTTTTTTGTGTGTAGTTATTTTTGATCTGAAATAACAAGTAAAAACCAATCGCTGACCCTACTAGACTCATCAAAAAGCTCGGAAGACCGTATCCTACTAGAAAAATCTGCAGCACACCATAGGCAACATTCACGACACTGGCAAGAAACAGTAGATCCCAGCCTTTTTTTGATTTTTCTGATAGTGGTTTGTACGCCATCAAGAATATTGCGGCGTTTACTATTAGGAACCCTATACCAACATACAGCAAGATTTTGTCAGTTTGGCTATAGACAACTCCGTAACCGATAGATGCGCTGAGGTAATTGGCGGCTTCCAATATTCTGTTAGTTGATGTTACTGCACCCCATACTGTAAATGCTGCAGCGAGCTGGATGATCGCCAAAAAGAGCGCTAAATATGGCCAGATTGACACAAGTGTGTCCTTGGCGTTTTTTGGTAGCTCTGGCAGATCCTTGAATAGTGGCTCTAGCTGAGCTTCTAGTTTATGTAATGTCTCCATAATTCCCCCGTCATGTTAGATTATCTACCTACAGCATACGCGCAAGGCAGAGACTATGCAATATGTTTTATGTAGTTATGTATACTTTTGGTATATATCAAAAATTTGCACAAATACACAAAGTTGCTGTGGCAGAGGGGGCGCTGGTTGCACCCCCTCTGCTCCACAGATTAGAGCTTCGGGTTGTTGCTTGAGAGCACTGCAGTGATCCTGCTATTCGTTTCTGGGAAACGATAACTCTCTTCCTGCCCCTCTATCTCTAGAGGAATTGGTATGCTCACCCTTTGCTTGGAATGGATGATGTCACTGATAGTCAGCGGCACCATGTCGGGGTTGAGTCTTTCGATCTCACCGAACAGATCACATGCCAGTGCTCTGCAGCGCCGGGAAAAGTCCTCGACCTTGTCCTGAGGGATTGTAGCCCACTCAGAGACAGGACTATGAGGACTGATGTAGGGCATGCAGAACGTAGCCTGGTGGCTGCTGTAAAACGGTGACAGACGTTTACCGAGCTTGACACCCAGTACTTTGCCGCATCCTGGGACGAAGGGCAAAAAATCATGGTCGGGAACCCAGTCCAAAATTGGACCTAGTTCTCTGGCCACATGTACTGGTACACCGAGTGTTTCCTCGATCTCTTTCACAGGCGCTTTGCTGTAATTAAACCCAGCAACGATTCCTGCGATATTGACCCCGACCTCCTGGAGGCCGCGTACGACATACTTCATGGTTTCACCCTTGAAGATGCCGTCTTCTGCGAGAACAACTGGTGTGTTTTGACCACGACTCTTGCTAAGAGCAGCGATATTGACGAACTGAGCATGCAGATCTTTGTGACCGGGACGAGGTCCTAGTCCAAGGGAATTGCCATAGATGTCAACCAGACGGTTGATCTGTATGGATATTCCGTGTACAGACTGCTGTATCTCAGGGCAGGTGCTGACGACAAGAACGTTGTCTCCGTAGAGCTCATAAATCTCACCCAGAACTTCATCGGCGACATCACGCATCTTGAGACGCATAACCGGGGTGTCTGCCCCGATTGCACCCTGCAGTACGTTCGCGAGCTCATCTTGGATGGTCTCGATGAATTGACTGTCAGGTTCCGGAGTTTTGAGCCCCAGATGTCGTATCTTTATGACTTTTTCGCCCAGATCTTCTGTTAGAAGATATGAGCCCGATGGTTGAGCTGACATAGGTTCGTTACCTATCTATGGTCGAATGGACTGCGCCAGATCGGCGACAGAGACTGTCTCGTTCGAACCGGAATCCATGTCTTTGAGAGATACGGATTCTGCTTCTACTTCTCGCTCGCCAATCAGAACAACGTAACGAAAACCCATACGGTCCGCGTAACGCATTTTCTTCTTGACGGCGTTTGACTCTGTGTACAGCATGACGCCAATACCTGCATCGCGAAGCGTCTTGGCAACGGAAAGCGCGTATTGGGTCTGGTCTTGGTCGATTGGCATCACTACAACGTCTACAGGACTCTGCTGGGTCGGTGTGATAACACCAATTTCACGGAGTTTGTAGAACAGTCGTGTGAGACCGATGGAGATACCAACTCCTGGAAGTTCGGTATTGGTGTAGTAGCTGGCAAGGTCGTCGTAACGACCGCCAGAACACACACTGCCGACTTCTGGGTGATCGTCAAGAATTGTTTCGTACACAGTGCCTGTGTAGTAGTCCAATCCTCGGGCGATCTTGAGGTCAATCTTGAACCGTGATTCAGGCACACCCATGACTCGCAGAGCTTGGATAAGCGCTGTGAGTTTGGAGACGCCTTCTTCGAACAGTTCTGATTGGATGTTGAGTCCGCTGAGCTTGCCGAGTATCTCGTCGTTGTTTCCAGCGATTGCTGTGAAATCAATGACTTGATCGATCTGCTCGTTGGACAGTCCGAGCTCGGAGAGTTCGGCGACAACATCCTCTCGACTGATCTTCTCCATCTTGTCGATGATCCGAAGAACATTTGCTGACTGTTCTTTCAAGCCAATTCCCTCGAAGAATCCGTTGAGGACTCGACGATCATTCAGACGAATTGTGAACTCGCCAAAATTGAACTGCTCGAAAATCTCGTTGATGATCGCCGGAAATTCGGCGTCAACGATTGCACTGTTTGATCCGATGATGTCGATGTCACACTGGTAGAACTCGCGAAAACGACCCGCTTGGGTGCGCTCACCGCGGTGGACTTTGCCAATGTGGTAACGACGGAACGGAAATGTCAATGCACTTTCGTGCTGTGCTGTGTACCGTGCGAGCGGGACGGTCAGATCAAAGCGAAGGCTGAGATCGTTGCGTCCGTGGTCAAATCGGTACACCTGTTGTTCTGTTTCACCGCCTCCTTTTGCGAGCAACACCTCTGACAATTCAATGTCAGGCGTGTCGATCGGCGAGAATCCGTGCAGTTCGTATGTTGCACGAATGATGTCCATCAATCGATTGAACTCGAGTTGTTCCCCTGGTAGATATTCACCAAAGCCACTCGGTGTTCGTGGTTTGACTAGTGTCATTATTCCTCTCTTTTTAATCTGCGATGAGCCATTTCCCTGATGAGGGAGATGGCCTCCCTAGGGATGGCCCATTGCGTGAATAATAAATTAAATTTTGTGATTTGTCAAATATGAATTATGAAAAGTAAATTCAGATATTATTCATTTAGTATATCATTTTTTTACTCCGATGCGTGTTTTTGTCTTGGTATAAAATCAGGCATCTATTTTGGCAAAAAAACAGCTTTTGGTGCCAGTATGGCAGCATACGCCATCACCTTCGATTGTGACTTTTGCTAGTACGCTATCGGCGTCGCAGTCAGCCGTTAGTTCGTTGACCTTGAGTTTATTACCCGACGTCTCACCTTTCATCCAGAGTGACTGGCGTGTTCTACTCCAAAAATACATGTAGCCAGTCTCCAAGGTTTTTTGGTAGGCTTCTTTGTTCATAAACCCAAGCATTAGTACTTCGTCTGTAGTGGTATCTTGAACGACTACAGGAACAAGGCCACTAAGTTTTTCAAAATCAAGCTGTGTCATACTATCTATTCTATCATTTGCACAAACAATACACGTAGGTGTATAGTACAAAGCACTATGAGTGTGAATGTACAATCAATCAATCACATGAGGTTCAATAGTGACGATTACGAAAAGTATCGTGATGAACTAGTGCAAAAAGTGAGGGAGACTTTGGCGCATAACGCTATTAGATTTGTCTTGGGTATAACGGGCGATGGTGGTGATGATCATCTCCGTGAAGCTGAAGCTGCTGTCGACGGCTTTGTCGAGGGGGTTAGGGGTCAGGGATACGCTATTTTGACAGGTGGCACCGAGGGAGGCATACCTCAACTCGGAGTTGAAGTTGCTCAAAAATACGGTGTTCCAACAATTGGTGTATTTCCTCGTCAGGGAAACAAGTATGCCCTTTTTGATGACCTAGATCTTGCTGTAGAGACAACTCAACCAGACATTGGTGATGGAAATTTTGGCACAGAAACTCCTTCGTTTGTAAACCTGCTAGACGGCGCAGCTGTTATAGGTGGTAGCTACGGTACGCTCGTCGAAGCGAGCACTATACTAAAAGTAAACACAAAACGTATATCAGACAAAGAAAAAGGCAAAGACACGCCTGAGCCTATTTTCCTAGCACCTATTATTGGTACAGGAGGAGCGGCAGACCACATTTATGAAGTTGCAAGAGTCTTTGCTCGAGGAGCTGAACAGTGTTTGCCAGAAGTAGATGAGCCAGTCATGACTGGTGCAGATGCGGCGCGATTTTTGCGACGCAAACTCGAGACTCAACCGTAATGTTTATTGATATTTTTTGCAGTATTTGGCAGCTTCGCGTAGCGCGATTTTGACTGCTTGTTCTGGGTTTTCGGCACCGTGAGTGAGTTGACGCTGACGTTCGTCGAGGTAGGTATCGGCAAGTTTATCTGACCACCCGCCGTAGCCTTTTAGGACAACGATCGGTATATCAGCTTGGTAAGCAATAGCTAATTCTGTGAGAGTGCCCGAACCACCACTAATGGCAATCACCACATCACATGCTGTCACCAAAACAGTTTCTCGTCCGCCACCTCGTTCTAGTCCACAAGGAATAATGACATCTGCTCCATGTTGCCAGACATCTTTTCCTTTTCCGTAGGTCACGCCTACAGTTAGTCCGCCTGCGTCTTTTGCACCGCGAAAAGCTGCAGTTGAGAGAGAATCACTATCTTTTTCCGCACCAAACAACAAGGTAGCATTATGTTTTGCTATGAACGTGCCTATTTCGTATGCGGCATTTTCAGCTGTTTTTGCATACTGCAAGTCTGCAGCAGAACCCATGACGCCGATTTGTAATTTTCTCATGATGAAACTCCTTTTGTGTTGGTCTTTTCAGCATGTCTTTCTGCGAGCTTTTGCTCGATCTCATCGATAGTGATATCTTTTGCTGCTAGAAGTACAAGCAGGTGGTAATATAGGTCGGCGACTTCTCCTACGAATTCAGTTCGGTCTTTGTTCTTTGCAGCTATCACGACTTCAACTGATTCCTCACCTACTTTTTGGATAATTCTATCTAGCCCATCTGCAAAAAGTGAAGATGTATATGACTGAGAGTTCGCATTGTTTTTACGGCTGATAATGATATCGTACAATTCTTTTGTTGTCATAGTCATCTCCCTACGCAATCATTTTCTCAATCGGTAATACTAGTATTCCTTCGGCTCCGAGAGCTTTTAGGTCGTTTGCAACTTCCCAAAAAGTACTTTCTTCCATGACGGCGTGAATAGCTACCCAGTCAGGTCGGGTTAGTTCCATGACGGTTGGTGCGGACAATCCTGGAGCGATTTTTTTAATATCTTCCAGACTGGTTTTTGGTGCATTCATCATGATGTATTTTTGGCTTTTGGCTGCTATAACGCCTTCGAGACGAGTAATCATCTGAGTGACAAGCTCTTGTTTGGCTTTGGAAAGTTTTTTGCCACTCTCGATCATGACAGCTTCGGTCTCCATGATAGTATCTAGTCGACGAAGATCATTGAGGAGTAGTGTGCTGCCTGTACCTGAAATGTCGGTAATTGCATCGGCAACACCTAGTGCTGGCGTGATCTCGACAGCGCCTGCGATGAGGGTGATTTCGACGTCAACACCGTGTTTTTTGAAATATTCGCGCGTAATATTTGGAAAAGAGGTTGCGATCTTTTTGCCTTGGAGATCTTGTATAGTGCGAAACTTTGATTCTTTTGGTACAGCTACTGCGATCTGGCAGTAACCAAACCCTGGGCGTATGAGTTCTTTTGCTTCGACATTCGCCTCTTTTAGTATGTTTTGACCTACGATACCGATATCAGCGATACCGCTCTGCACGTAACCAGGAATATCATCATCTCGACAGAACAGCACCTCGACCGGAAAATTCCGACATGTTGCGAACAATCGTCGGCTATACGATTCTAGGTCAAGTCCCATCAGGCGCAGCGCTTCCAGGGATCCATCTGTCAAGCGTCCGTCTTTTTGAATAGCGATTTTTAAGTTTTTTTCCTCGAGCCTTTTTTCCATATGGGTTCTCCTCTAGATTTACAAATAATAAAAAAATATATGTTTTTTCTAAGGAACGAAAGGTTTGAATTAAAAAAAGACCTTCCGCGGTCCCATCCTTATTCCAACTTGTATTGCTACAAAAAGGCTCTTGGCACCGGCTCTACGCATGACGCGATTTCGGTTGCTCTATTTTACGGCTAAGCTACCGTAGCGTATTTTGACGCTCAGCTCGTTCCGTCGTGACTGGAACTCAAACGCTTTATGTAGTTCTAACTATAGGGATATTTTTAAAAATGTCAAGAGTTAGGATGGTTGTTGGTGCCAAGGTGTGAGCTAATGGCTTGCCCAAAATTGCCATTGGTCGGCATTTGGATACAAGCGATACCGAGATTGTCTGCTAGTTTGTGGTCTGTGATACGATCGCCACATACAAAAGATTGCTCCATATCCATATCAGCTGTCTTTAGCCATTCATCGAGCATACCTGTCTTTGGTTTGCGACACGTACAATTGTCTTCTGGCTTGTGCGGGCAGACGAAGATTTTTTCAAACTCTATACCAGCGTCTCGAAAAATATCTAACATGGCGTTTTGTGGCTCTTCGAATGTTTCTGTTGGGAAAGATTCAGTACCTAGTCCGTCTTGGTTCGAAACCATGATCAGATGGAAGTCGTTGTCTAGTAAAAGATGTAAACCTTCGATCACTCCATCGAGTAGCTGTAACTTTTCGAGTGAATCGATCTGATATGTGTCTTGTGGTTCAAAGATGAGCGTGCCATCTCTGTCTAGTAGTGCGTATTTTTTCATGTTCTTACCTCCATTGCGTTTTTATGAGCATCCAAACCTTCTGCTGCAGCCATTTCCATCACAGTAGGTGCAAGCAGCTGAGCGCCTTTTTGTGTAATTGATTGAAAACTAATGTATTTGCAAAAGCTTTCTACCGAAAGCCCGCTGTATGTACGAGCCCAGCCGTTTGTAGGTAGAGTGTGATTTGTCCCCGAAGCGTAGTCGCCTGCACTCTCCGGTGTGTAGTTACCTAAAAACACGGAGCCTGCGTTGTTGATGTGTTTGGCTATTAATTCTGCACTATCAATACTGAGTATTAGGTGTTCTGGTGCATATGTATTAACAAAACTAATGATTTCTTCGTCGTTTGCGAGAATAACGATTTTAGATGATGTAAGTGCTTGAGACGCGATGTTTTGACGTGGCAGAGTTTGGAGCTGTTTCGTAATTTCATGCTCGACAGCATTGGCGATTTTTTTGTCTGTACACACTAGTACTACTTGACTATCTTCGCCGTGCTCTGCTTGGCTGAGCAAGTCTGCGGCTACGAACTTTATATTAGCTGTATGGTCGGCGACAACCATTACTTCCGACGGCCCGGCCGGCATATCTATAGCGACGCCGTGTTTTTGTGCCTGCATCTTTGCTTCGGTTACGTATTGGTTGCCAGGCCCAAATATTTTATCTACTTTTGGTACGCTTTCCGTCCCTACCGCCATAGCTATGATGGCTTGGGCACCACCAACGCAAAAGATTTGTTCTATACCTACTTTTTGTGCCGCGTAACAAATAGCTGGGTGCAGCGATCCATCAGGTAGTGGTGGTGTGCAGAGCACTATACTCCTGCAGCCTGCAAGCTGCGCAGGGACACCCAGCATTAATACAGTAGAAAATAGCGGTGCACTACCCCCGGGAATATAAAAACCAACGCTGTCAATTGCTCGGCTTTCACGCCAGCATACAACTCCTTTAGTTGTTTCGATTTTCTCAATATCATTTTTTATTTGGCTTTTGTGGAATGTTGCGATGTTTTGATACGCAGTATCTATGGCCTGGCGTACTTTTGTTGGTGTTTTTTGCGCCCATCTTGTGATGTCTGTTGGCGTGGCGGCTATGTGCTCGAGCTCGACTTTGTCAAATTTTTTTGTCAGTTCTCGCAACACCACATCGCCTTGAGCTTCTATAGAATCGTAAGCCGATGCAATAGGACCTGCAATATCACTACTGTTCACTGGTCGTGTACATATGTTTTTCCATTGTGATTTTTTTGGTTGCAGGTATGTTTTCACAGGCGAGCTCCGATTATTTGTCTATTCAGTATATTGTAGCAGGTATGAAAAAATGAGCCCATTGGGACTCATCATTTCATGGCTGGGATGGAGGGATTCGAACCCCCGAATGCCAGGACCAAAACCTGGTGCCTTACCACTTGGCCACATCCCATCGATATCTCAGAAATTATACCACAGGCTGTTATAATAGATAACAGATAAACGGGAGGTACATATGTTCGAACTACCAAAGTTGCGCTATGCATACAGCGATCTAAGTCCTGCAATTAGTGCTCAGATAATGGAGCTGCATCATGGCAAGCATCATCAAACATACGTTGACAAACTCAACGCAGCATTGGAGAAGGCGCCTGATTGGCAGCAAAAACCTATCGAGAATATTTTGCAAAACCTCGATGAGCTTCCAGAGGAGATTCGCATAGCTGTACGCAATAATGGTGGCGGTCATTATAATCACTCGCTTTTCTGGGAGATTATGAAACCAGGTGGCAGTCAGCCAACGGAATCGTTGTTGGCAAAAATCAACGAGACATTTGGCAG
This sequence comes from uncultured Candidatus Saccharibacteria bacterium, assembly GCA_964348695.1. GTDB lineage: Bacteria > Patescibacteriota > Saccharimonadia > Saccharimonadales > Saccharimonadaceae > JACPYF01. The sequence continues at coordinate 189,820 of CAYGDI010000001.1, forward strand.
TATGGACGGGTTTAAAGACCAATTCACGCAAGCAGCATTGGGGCTTTTCGGTAGTGGCTGGGTGTGGCTACTGCCAGACATGACCATCACTACGACGTCAAATCAAGATTCGCCAATTTCAGAAGGTACCAACCCTATTTTAGGTTTGGATATATGGGAGCACGCCTACTATCTAGACTACCAAAATCGTCGTCCGGAATATGTCGCGGCTTGGTGGGACGTTGTTGACTGGTCTATGGTTGAACAGAGATTAGCTGCCTCTTAAACCTATGATACATTCGCGATAAGATGATGTTTCTCGCGAGTATTTTGCGCTGGTAAATGTTAGATTGCCCGCAGAAAAGGTCATGACATCAGACGATCCGCAGTCATAAGCTGGGTCAATATAGTATACCAAGAAACCCTTTGCCGAAGCTGTGCTGGTATACAGTGCGCCAGTAGTGTTACGTATATACAAGAGGCCAGTTTTGGTTGTGGAGGTTTCTTTGCAGGGTCCATTGCTCATCATTCCAGAAGCAGTACAGTCAATAAAATTTGCAAAGTTTGGCATACGCGGCGGCGGATCTTCGACGTAGCGTTCTACCCAGCCTGCAGGTGAACTGTTAGCAGGCCAACCTAGATCAGTATCATTACCGCACCTGACTGTCGTCGGCTCTGCGCTAGTTGTTGAGCAACATTTTGAATCTTTTGGTACGCAAAAACTGCTCGACGGGTAGGAGTCGGCTTCAAAAGCGATTCCTTTGAGAGAGCCTTGGTAGGCATGTATGGTGGTAGTGATTTGAGACTGGTTTGCATTTTGGACATAGGCTAGATAACCTACTGTAACCATTGTCACCAAAATACCAATCACTGTTATGGTGATCAGTATTTCAACTCCGGTAAAACCGAGTGAACGTAAAAGCATATGCTTTTTCATAAATTCTATTATACACTGATCGACGTGTTATAATCGAGATTAAGTTATGAGTAGTTATACTTCCCGAGATGTTCCAACAGCAACATTCATACGATTTTGGCTCGTGATGGTTGGGTTTTTGGTGAGCTTGCTTGCTCTATATCTGTCGTACAAAGCCTTTATCCTGATTTTTATTGCAGCCTTTTTGGCTATCGCCCTCAATACGCCAGTTACAGGTATCGCCAAGCGTTTGCCAGGCAAGAGTCGAGTTGGAGCGACAGCACTTGCTTATCTAATCGTGATGAGTGCTCTAGGTGTATTCTTCTTTACGGTTGTACCTGTGATCATTGATCAGCTTGCTCATTTTTTCAAAACACTACCTAGTATTATCGAAAGCATCTCTAGGCAATCGGCATGGATTGACGATGTAGTAACAAGATATGGACTAGAGCAGCAATACAGCGATACACTGCAAAATCTGCGGGAACAAGCTGGCTCAACAGCCTCAACTCTAGGTGGTTCGTTTATTAGTAGTATAGGCTCTGTTGTTGAAGTGTTTACATCTTCCCTACTGGTGTTTGTGATGACTTTTTTGATGCTTGTCGAAGGTCCGACCTGGATACGTCGGCTTTGGGGGCTATACAAAAACCCTGCTCGCCAAGAACGACACAAAAAGATATTCTTTGGTATGTACAAAGTGATCAATGGCTATGTCAATGGTCAGGTATTGATATCGGGTATTTCTGCCACATGCGCGTTGGTAGTGATAGTAATACTGTCTACTCTGTTTGATATGCCGGCAAACTTGGCAGTGCCGATAGCATGTATATTATTTGTCGCTGGTCTTGTGCCTATGTTCGGCGCGACTATCGGTGCGATTATTGCGGCGCTGTTGATCGGTATCAACGACACAGGTGCGGCATTGATATTCATCGTATATTATTTTATCTATCAGCAGATAGAAAACAATTTTATATCACCTACTATCCAGTCAAAATCTGTGGAGGTTTCGGCTCTAACTGTGATCATAGCGCTTACTATTGGACTAACCGTATTTGGGCTGCTAGGGGGTTTGATCTCAATCCCAATCGCTGGCTGTATCCGCGTGCTAGTCATGGACTATCTAGAGCACAACAAAGCTAAGACCCCTGCTCTTAAAAAAGCTTAGATACGATACCAATATGTACTTGCAGGCTTGTCTTCCAAGCCTATTTTTTGTTGAGTCAGTTTTGCTCTGATAGCATCTGCTTGAGCAAAGTTTCCATTTGCCTTGGCGTCGACTCGTTGCTGGATGAGTGTTTTTTGCTCGTTGGTAATGTCATCGTCAAAAAGATCTAGCCCAAGTAGCTGGCTAGCATGCTGCAATATTTTTGTAAAAGAACCTACGATAAAAGAGGTCATACCTTCGGTCTCGACAAGATGCATCATTTCGTCGATGGTTGCAATAGCTTTTGGGGTGTCAAGATCGTTTTGTAGAGCCTGTACAAAATTTTCTGCTAGCTGTTTGGCGGCGATAGTTTGCGGATGAGATTGTTCGATCTTCTCGAAATCTTCGTGGTTGTCAGGTAAATCTTTTAGAAACTGAGGAGGTTGCAATACCTGCCATCTCAGGCTAGTTGTTTGTTGCCAACGCTTCAACCTATTGGCAGATGCCTCTAGGATCTCCCAGGTAAAGTTTCCTTCTGTACGGTAATGTTTTGAGAGGATCATTAGTTTAAAAGCTCTCAGGTCGAAACCTTTGTCTAGAATATCTTGCAGTGTGTAGATGTTGCCTAGTGATTTGCTCATCTTTGTGCCGTTTACTTTTATGTGGTTTGCATGTACCCATATATTTGCAAACTTTTGGCCTGTTAGCGCTTCTGTCTGAGCAATCTCATTGGTGTGGTGTACAGGTATGTGGTCGATGCCACCGGTGTGTATATCTATCTGATCTCCTAGTATTTCACGGGCGATACAAGAACACTCCAAATGCCACCCTGGGAAACCTATCCCCCATGGACTCTCCCACTGCATATCGCGTTTTTGGTCTTTTGGTGAAAATTTCCATAGAGCAAAGTCTGTAGGATTTTTTTTGCCAGTGTCTTTTACCCGCGCACCAAAACGCAGCCCTTCAAGATCTAGCTTTGCGAGCTTTCCGTAATCATCGAGTTTGCTAGTGTCAAAATAAACACCGTCGTCAATTGTATAGGTAAAGCCTTTTGCTTCTAGCTTTTGTACAAAGTCAATCTGCTGGTCAATATAGTCTGTTGCTCTAGGTAGGAATTGGGGTTTGGTCAAACCTAAGAGATCGTATGCTTCGTGGTTGGCAATATCGATGTATTTGTCGGCTACTTGCCACGCGGTCATGCCCTCGCTGAGTGCACTTTGTAACATCTTGTCTTCCCCAGCGTCTTCATCAGTTGTCAGATGTCCGACATCAGTGATATTTTGTACTCTTTTGACCTTGTAATTATTTGACTCCAGTATTCGCTGTAGGATATCCCAATAAATATATGCGACCCAATTGCCTATATGTGGCTGGCTGTAGACGGTCAGTCCGCAGGTGTATAAACTGATCTCCCCTTCTTGAAGTGGTTGGATCTCCTCGGTCTGTCTGGTTAGAGTGTTATACAGTTTCATACTCATCCAAAGCCTTGTCGGTTGCTGTTATTAGTTCGTTGACTATTTTGTCATAGTCTTCGAACACGCGAAAGCCAGCTGCGTAAGGGTGGCCACCGCCACCAAAATATCCAGCGACGGTCTCGGCAATTTTCGCTTCTGGATTAGCTCGTAATTTACCAGTAATTTTGCCGTCGGGATAGGTTTTTATAACGACTGCTAGCTTTACACCCTCAACGAGGCGCATTTCATCTATGACGAGAGCCCCTGGATTGTAAGCATCTGAATATTCTTCGATTTCCTCCCATGGGACATGTACGAGTGCTAGTCGGCCGTCCAGATGGTATTGAACCCTTTGTAGTAGCACGCCCTTGTAGGCCAAGATGCTAGGTGATTTTTTCATAAACTCACGGCGGGCAATCTCTATATTCGAGATCGAGGCCCCAAGACCGACGAGGTCTGTGACGATCTGCAAGCTATCCACTGTCACTGCTTCGCTGGTAAGACCCAGACTATCACTCAGTATTGCGAGTAGCATATGTTCGGCTGCCTGCTGGTTGATCTTCCATTTGTTGTCTTTTGCGATGCGGTAGATTACCTCAGTCGTTGCGACTGCCTGCTGGCTGATGAGTGTGTGTTCAAACGGCAGGTCACTTTCTGTTTTGTGATGATCGATAACGACCACTGGCTTTTTCTCGAGTTGAGCCTGATTCTCGGGGACCAAAGCTTTGTCTAGCAGTGTCTTGCTAGAAGTGTCTACTATAATGTACAGATCGTCGCTATAGGAAAATTCGTTGGTAATTCTATCCCAGCCTTTAGCATAACGGAGGTATTTTGGTATATCAACAGGACAATAAAGATGAATTTTTTTTCCAAGATCTCCTAGAATTTCCTCCAACGCTAGTGCTGAACCTAAAGAATCGCCATCGGGATTTTCGGCCTGGATAATAGTGATGCTGTTTGCCTGATCTACAAATTGTTTAAACTGGTCGTGCATTATAGCTCATTATAACAGAGATTAGATCGACTAATCACCTTGAACGTAGTCGACAACTGTATCTTTTTGATTTTCAGTGATTAATCTTTCCGTATGCAGAGTTTCAACTAGCGCAGAGATACTCAATCCAGCCTGAATATCATAACCTGCGTGTTGGATCATCTCTAGCCCTCCTTGTTGACGGTCTACGAGCACGACAAATTTTTCAACCACCAAGCCCGCCTGTTCAACTTGCTCTATGGCTTCAAGTTTCGAGTCTCCTTGGGATATGAGATCATCTAAAAGTACGACCCTGTCTCCTGCTTCGAACTCGCCCTCTACGGAATTTTTCGTGCCATGTTCTTTGATGATTTTGCGTGGTTGCAACAGTGGACGATGGGTCGAATAGCCTATTGCGCCAGCAAAAGGAGTAGCCGCCTCTGGTATGCCTGCAACAGGTATTGTGCGGTCAATATCTTCGAGCATTTGTGCGTAGGAGTCAACAATCGCTCGAAAAGCTATCGGATGTGATTGTGCCTTTCGAAGATCCAGATAAAACGGTGACATAGCACCACTTTTTAATTCAAAATCACCAAATTTTAGCAACTGTGCATCGTAGATTGCTCGTGCGACTCTTGTTTTGTTGATTGTTGAAATTTCTGTCACTTTTACTCCTAGATTAGTTTTTCAATAGCGCTATGCCCATCTCGTACGATCAGGGTTGCGGCTTGCACGCCATCTGCGCCTGCTTTTTGGTACAGTTTTCTGTCGATCTTGGTTTCGATACCACCAACGCCTATTATTTTTATGTGATCTGGCAATAGTTTTCGAAATTGTTGTACTTGACCGAGTGCTATAGGCTGCAGCGCTCGTCCGCCAAAACCTGCAAGTTTGGTTGTGTGTGAGCTACGAATTGCACCCATGGAGCTGTTGGGGAAAGTGTTTGATGTAACGATAGCACTTACAGGAAGCTTCGCCACAGTTCGAGCAACTCTCGCAAGCTCTTCGGGGTTTGAATAAGGCGAAAGTTTCAGGAGTAATGGGGCGGTTGTCACCTGGTGAACTGCTTTGACTATCTGCTCAATCATTTTTGGGTCGAAACTAAAAATTGGTTTTTGTGAACCTTTGATACTAATATTTGGACAACCAAGATTGAGCTCTAGTAGGTCAACTCCGGTTGTGTTTGCTAGTTCGGCTAGTTGCGTATATTCATCTGCGCTGAACCCAGCAACTGAAAGCACAAATTTCTTGTTGTGAGTATGGACGATGTTCGCAAGTTCTGGCAAATGTTCTTTGTAGTACTGATAACCGTTATTGGGCATACCAAAAGAATTGATAGAGTAGCTGTCATTTGTCAGCCATCGTAGCCCAGCGTTTGCTTTTCTGGGCAACAAGGTGACAGAGCCGACCAGAACAGCACCGATAGATGTGCGAGATAAAGCTTCGACATCACTCTTATTTTTTGCGATACTGCAGGCAGCGTTCATAACGGCTGGTTCAACCGCGACGCCGCCTATTTTCACAAGATCTTCCTACCTTCAAGTGCATGCGAGAGTGTCATTTGGTCTGCATATTCTAGGTCGACGCCTGCAGGTATGCCTCGTGCAAGACGACTCAGGCGTACAGTGAGTTTTGCTTCTTCGATTTGTTTTTTGACATAAAGGGCTGTCGACTCCCCTTCAACCGATGCGTTTGTAGCCAAAATAACTTCTTCGACATTGTCTTCACGCAATCGCTCTAAAAGCTCTGTGATATGTAGCTGCTCTGGCGTGATGCCGTCTAGCGGTGAGAGTGCGCCACCTAATACGTGGTATGTCCCCTGGTAGTTGCCTGTGCGCTCGAGCGCTGCTATATCAAAAGGTTCTTCGACAATTGCGACCAACTTTTTGTTGCGCAATGTGTCGCTATAGAGTCGTGAAATTTCTTCGTCGGCATCTATGAGTGCGAATGTCTTTGGACATAGTTTGATACGAGACCGAACTTCTTCTATTGCTTTGCTCAGATTGTGCCGTGTTTTGTCGTCAGTCTTGAACAAAAAATAGGCGTAGCGCTCGGCAGTGCGAGCGCCAACCCCTGGCAAACTACCAAGTTCTTCTATCAATATATCTAAAGCCGGAGGCAGTATAGAGCCCACAGTGTTATAGTCCCAAGTTGCCCAATCCACCCATGAGTGGTTTCATTTTTTCTGCGGCTAGCTCCTGAGCTGCTTGCATTGCTTCGCGGACTGCGTCTTTGATCCAGCCCTCTAGTTCTTTCATGTCGTCAATATCAATCAACTCTGGATCGATTTTGACATCAACAATCTTGAGCTCGCCGTTGACTTGTACAGTCACGGCTCCATCACCTGCCTCTACTTCGACTAGTTCTTTTTTGAGTTCGCTTTGGGCTTTTTTAAGCTTTGCGACCATTTTCATTTGATCCATCATAATAGTAATCCTCCTCTGTAAGTATTGAGTTAATTATACCTTATTTTTGGTATACGTAAAACCGTACGGAGCTAGATTGGTACGGATCAACTACTAGTTTTTCTAAGATACCGTACTGTATCTGAGGTAGTTGAACAGTTGATATAGCGGTATCATGTTGGCTCACTTCGCTACTATCATCTGTAACTGTTATGCCAGGATAATCTCGGCGCAGTAACCCATAGAATTCTTTGTCTGGTGTGCTTGTGACGAGAGCGGCACGAGGGTATTTGTCCAAAGTCTCTCGTGCTAATTGTAGGTCGTGACTATGAATCTGCGACAATGCAGGGCTATATCGATAAGCATCTAGATAAAAGGTCAGGTTGCCTATCATGATACCAGCGAGCAAAATGACCATAGGAACGAGTGCGGTGACTCTAGCGTATGGGTTGTGCGGGAAGAGTTTGTACCATTCATCTAACAGTGTTTCTATCCCCAGCCCCATGAGTAGTACTAGAGGTATGCTCAAAATGATCAAAAAATCGGGATTGAGAAGGCTTGGCAAAGCGACAACAGGTAGTGTCATGATGAGCATATAGCTACGCGCGCTATGGTGGTCGCGTATTAGGTTGAGCAAACCAAAGACAATGAGGACGAAACTAGCTGCACTAAAGATTGGAGCAAGCCCGATTTCTGTTAGTTGTGGCTTCCAAAACATAAAGTATGCTTTGAAAATCTCTTTAATGTTGTGTCGGATTAACTCAAAAGTCACTGCTGTCTGCGGCCAGCCCGCTAGAGTAGCTAATATGAACGGGTGTTTCACTATAGCAAAGATGAGAGGTGTCAGAATAATACCAGCTACGGCAATACATACGGCTAAATGAGCTTTGGGGATAGTGGTGACTACATATCTCAGGTGAGGGTGCAAGATACTCGCAGCAAGCATACATATAACAACGTACAGACTGAGTGGCGTGTATAGACTCAGGGCAAGGCTGGCGCTTAGCAGTACGCTCCAGACGAGTGATTTGTTATTTGCAGTAAATTTGAGCGCAAATAACAAGACAAAGATGAGCCAAAAGACCATCATGATCAGAGGCACTCCCTCTTGTGAAGTGTAGAGGAACTGTCGCAATGCTACGAAGATACAGATAGTAAAAATTGCCACAGAGTCACGTAGTAGCCAACGTCTCAGTAGCCACAAAAGACCGATCGCACTCAGTGCGCCTATTATGATCGAAGGTAATTTGATGCCTAGATTTGTGATACCAAAAAAATGCAGACTGGCTTTTTGTAGTAGATGGTATGGGAGGTCAATGACGTTTTTTGTAGATGGATCAGTGAGTGAAATGGTTGCACTTGCGACAGCGCTTTGTTTTTCGGCACTAGTCAGCTGCCCAGGTATTTCGAAGCCAACCAATAGTGCACCGATCAAAACCACAATGAATAATGCATACCCAATAATATATCGGTAGCGGTATAATAGTATTTCGCTGAGAATATTTCTTTTCATTAAACCTCTACCATTATACCGCACAGGTACTATATCTGCATGTCAAAAGTGCTACCAGGTATATTATTGCTTGAGTTTGTCGAAGTTGTCTCTGGCATAGCAGATGCCTTCTTCGACAGTTGTAAACTCGCCATTGATTTGGGCTTCGTAGATTGCCTTTAGCATCATGCCTAAACCAGGGCCTTCTTGGAGACCAAGCTCGAGTGCGAGCAGGTCTCTGCCAAATACCAATTTTGCTGGAGGTTGCTTGTCTACTTCGAGCTCCATTGCTCTGGCATATATATCGTACGATGCAGTTTTTTCCTGGAATGTATCACCACGACCATTTGAGTCGCTACGACAGACCAGGTCCCACAGACGTATACTGGCTGGCTGCAGGCGCAGAGCAAGTTTGCGGATCTGTTTTTCATTTGGTTCAGGGTTGCCAACATGAAACATGTGATTCTTGACGATCGGTATGACTTTTTGGACGATATCTTTTTTGATGTTCAGAGTTGCCATCAACGTTCGGGCTGGCTCTTCTCCAGCAATGTCATGTCCATATGCAGTGATACGCATTACATCATTTTTCAATCGTCTTTCTGTGGTTGTCGCTTTGCCCAAATCGTGACAAAGTGCACCTAGTAGCACTGTCAATACATCGTCTCCTTCTAGCTGTTCCATACGAACGATTTTTGCTGCTGCATCAACAACTAGCATTGTATGATTCCAGACATTACCTTCCGGGTGCCACTCAGCCTCTTGTTCGATTTGCTCCAGGATATCTAGTTCGGGGTGTAGCGTACTGAGAATACCAATCTCTTTTGCTAGTTGCAGACCTATGCTTGGCTTTTCGGCTTTTGTGAGTAGTTTTATCCACTCCTCTCCGATTCGTTCTTTGGAAAGTTCCTGCAGATCAAGCGTGCGACATAGTTCAGCGGTTTCCTCTTCCATAGTCATATCAAATCTTGCTGCAAACTGCATGCCTCGCAATACTCGCAGCGGATCGTCGGCGAACAACTCTGGATCGGTTGCACGCAAGACCTTATTTTTGATGTCACCCATCGCCCCGTACCAGTCATGTAGTTCACCTGTAATAGGATCAAGCGCCAGTGTGTTCATAGTAAAATCACGACGTCGCGCGGCCTCCTCGATAGACATATGCGGGTCGCCTGTGACCTGGAAACCTTTGTGCCCTTTGTCTACTTTTGAGTCACGACGAGGTATCGAAAAATCAATCACATTGCCAGTGTGTGGGTTGGTTAGTTTTGCAATACCAAAACTCTGTCCAACGAGATCAATTTTTCCATATTGCTCGAGCAACTGCTCCATAGTTTCAAACGCCAGCCCGTAGACTTCAATGTCGATATCTTTTGATGCTGTATCTGTGTCGTGCGTAGCATCGATAACAAGATCTCTGGCAAAGCCGCCGACAACTAGTGCTTGTCCGCCAGCTTCCGCGATTGCAGTTGCGCAGGTATGAGCAAGTACTAGATCGGCAGATGTGCTAGGATCTTGTTCGGTATCGGCCAAAGACAAAAAATCAGCAAACTGTAGATGCTGAGCTGTGTTGTGTATATCTGGGTTATATTCTGACATATGTATAAAGTTATTATAAAAAAGTGTAGGTACTAGAGGGCGCTGCGGCCCTCTAGTACCCTGCGTTACCGATGCTGATCCTCGAGTACTTGGCGTGTGACTTCTCGTCCGAAGAGTCTTATCATCAGCGCAGCGAATATGACTGCTGGAATTAGCATCACAGTCATGACCATCAGCGGATCTTTGGCGCTAACCATTGTGTAGGCCAGCAAAAATGCCGCAACGAATGCGTAGAGAGAAAACAGCCAGGCTTTTGCCGGTGTGAACTCGAACTTTTGCTTGTTGCGCATTGATCGCCAGACGACAAACAATGGTGCTGCGTAGTAGAGCGACAGTAACGAATACGTCGCCCACGTCGGTATTGTGTGCATCCCTTTCTCACTTTCGATTGTTGATTAGGATTATTACTACAATACAATATTTATATGAGATATGTCAAGCGTCTTTAGCCTTGCGATCAAGAGACATAAACCGTAGTCTCTCTGGGTGGAAGTACAGCTGCAGCTTGCCAGTCGGTCCGTTACGGTGTTTTGCGATGATCAGGTCGGTAATATGCTGGTTGTCGGTGTCAGGATTGTAATAATCTTCTCGGTACAAAAACATCACGAGATCGGCATCTTGCTCGATAGATCCAGACTCACGTAGGTCGGCTAGTTGTGGGATCTGAGGGTGTCGCGATTCAACTGAACGGCTTAGCTGCGACAGTGCGATTACCGGTACATCGAGCTCACGAGCGATGAGTTTGAGCCCACGTGATATTTCACTAACCTCTTGTACTCGGTTGTCGCTGTTGTTGCGCCCACTACCCTGCATGAGCTGGAGGTAGTCAACGATGATCAACCCTAGCGGGTGGTTGTGAGCTTCTCGCCGCGCTTTTGTGCGCATCTCTAACACACTTAGCCCAGGGGTATCGTCAATAAAGATCGGCGCCTCGGCCATTTCGCCCATAGCGTCTGATAATTTAGAAAAATCATTGTCGCTCAAATTTCCAGTACGTATTTTGAAAGCATCTACCCCACTCGCATCTGCTAACATACGATCTACCAACTGGTCTTTGCTCATCTCGAGGCTAAAGAACAGTACGGCTTTCTTTTGTTGAGATGCTATATTGTATGCCAGATTTGATACAAAGGTTGATTTTCCCATAGCTGGACGAGCCGCGAGAATCAGCAGGTCAGATTTTTGTAGGCCTGCAGTTTTGTTATCAAGGTCTTTGTAGCCTGTTGGCACACCGCGTAGACTACCTTTGTTTCGGTGTAGCTCTTCGATACGGTCGAAGCTTTCGTTGAGGATTGACTCTAAGCTGACAAGATCTTGTTTTAGGCTGGCATCTGAGACTGAGAAAAGATCAGCCTCTGCCTGACCGAGCAGTTCGGCTATTGATTTGTCTTCGTCGTAGCCTAGTTCGGCTATTTCACTACTTGCTTTTATGAGACGACGACGCACTGCTTTGCTGCGGACGAGTTCTGCATAGGCAGTAGCGTGAGCCGATGTTGGTACGTAGTTTGTGAGCTCTGTTAGGTAGCTCGCTCCGCCTACAGTATCTAATAATTTCTTGCCTTTTAGCTCGTCGCTCAGTGTCAAAAGGTCCACGGGTTTGTGTTTTTCGTAGAGGCGCATGATCGCCGCAAACACCGCTTCGTGACGTGAGTCATAAAAATCAGCGGGTTTTACTTTGTCACTAATATCAGCTAGCACATTGTCATCAATCAAAACCGCACCGAGCAAACTCTTTTCGGCGTCTATGCTTTGTGGTGGAATCTTTCCCTCTTGTTTAGGCTTGGCTGACATTCACTTCTTCTCCTCCACCCATAATAGCAGTAATCGAAGAGATGCCCTTGTCGGCAGTGGGTAACTTGTCTACAGATGTGGAGATCGTGGGGACAACGCCAAGTTTTTTGTGTAAAAACTCAGTCAACATATCGCGATATTTGCCCTGATCAAGCTTTTTTTGGTGTAGTTTGAACCCAAATGTGATCGAGATCATGTCTTGATCCCCCACTACGATAGCTTTTTGCATGATGCCGTATAGCGGTGGGTTTTCAGTGCGCAGATCATTGAGCAGCTCGTCCCATTTGAAAGCAGCAGTCTTTTTCTTTTTTGTTTGCACTGGTGTCGCTGGTTTGGGTTCTACGGGCTGAGTTGCTTTTTTGAGGGTTTGGGTCGGAGGTTCAATCGTAATGGTGGTATCTTTTGACGTGAGTGCAACATGTTTTGGCTTTTCACTACTAGAATGTTTTGCAACGATGCTGAGCAGTTTGAGTTGAGGATCGTACGAACGGCCTATCTCTATTAGCTCATCAATGAGAGGTATGAGTTCTGTGTGGGTTGCAATCTGGGAGCGTAGATATTGTGTCAGCTGGTCGCTCAACACAACTGGTGATATCCCTTGTTGCTCTAGCTGGTCAATTGTGTGAATCGCCTTTTCCATATGGTGTTGTAGTATGTGGTCAACTAGTTCGATTACGCTCTCGGCAGGCGCTAGCCCTAGGGCTTGTTCGATAGTATCAGCTGTGATCGTTTCGTCACTGATGCTACGTATTTGATCTAGGATCGATATGCCATCGCGAAAACTACCACCAGAACGCTGGGCTATGAGAGTCAGTGCTTTTTTGTCTATCTTGATCTTTTCTTTTTTTGCTATTGCTGCCAAATGCTGGGTCATTTCATCGGTAGCTATGGGTCGAAAATGAAATCGTTGTGTGCGACTGAGTATTGTATCTGGTAGTTTGTGGACTTCGGTAGTCGCTAGTATGAACACGACGTGTTCCGGTGGTTCTTCGAGAGTTTTGAGCAGCGCGTTAAAGGCAGGCTTTGATAGCATATGAACCTCGTCTATGATATAGACTTTTTTATCCGCGCTGACTGGTGCTATGGTCACCTTTTCTCGCAGATCGCGTACATCTTCTACTCCGTTGTTGCTTGCGGCATCTATTTCGATAATATCCAGGTTCATGTTGCTGCTGTACGGTATTTTGTTGATCTCGTGTGCGAGAATACGAGCAATTGATGTTTTACCCACTCCGCGTGGGCCAGTCAGTAGATATGCATGATTTATATGACCATTCTTGAGTGCACGAGACAATATATCAGTGATATGCTGTTGACCCACTATTTCGCCTAGCGACTTCGAACGGTATTTTCTGTACAGAGCTTGCGCCATATTGTTTATTTTGTACCCCTCATACTCCCTAATCTTGTTATTATTATACGCCTATATCCATTGTTTTTTGACGTAATTTTTACGATTTATGGCATTAGTTTACTAGTTACCAATACTCTTTTTTCATATTGATTGGTTTTTTTGTCGAATTTGCCGCCGCAGGTTATCAGATTTAGCTGATTTTCTATTGATTCTGATTGTTCGTACATCTTTTTGGTCGTTTCATCTGGTGAGTACTCTTTGACGCTCACTACTTCGAAAGTTTTTGTCGTTTGATCACCAAACTCTATCTTGTATTTGTCACCCACCTGCAGCTGCTTCAACTTTTTGAATATCCCTGGATTGTATTTGCCGCTGACATGACCGTCAATGATACTAACACCTTTTTCACCTGGCAGTGGTGAGTTTGTATACCAGCCCGCCAGATGTATATTGCCTGGCACTGCTATTGCATTGTCCTGATCTACACCGACACGTATGATACAGCCATCGCTATCTATACTGGGCAATATGATTTTGCGAGGTTGATCCTCTGCTACCTTGTGTGCTGCACAGTTTGGCTTGGTTTCTTCGGGATCGTCAGTTGAATTTGTTAGAGTTTGGTTGCTGATTGGTGATGCTGGTTTGTGGGTAGCTTGGTACTGTTGCCAGAATACCAAGACGCCGAAGACTATCAGCGCAATTGCAAATATCGTCAAGACGGTAGCACTATAGCGTTGTAGCTTCGTTTTTCTTCCAACCTTTTTGATCACAACCTCCGAAATTCTGCTATTAACGTATATTCTAGCACAAGCATGTTTGAGATTCTGTATAATATAAGTATGAACAAAGATATTAGTGACTACAACAAAAGACAAGAAGAAATCAATCGTGCTATTTGTGAGCTATTGGCTAGCGAAATACAAACAGTTTTGAATGGCAAGACGGACAGCAAAATCTGGCACGGTGGGCCGGTGTGGTTTAGCGACGGTAATCCTATTGCTGGCTATGATGTGCTAAAAAACTGTGTGCGATTGCTGTTTTGGAGCGGCCAGGACTTTGACGAGCCAGGTCTAAAGGCTGAAGGCTCATTCAAAGCCGCCGAAGCTCGCTACACCAGCCCAGATCAAGTAAATGTCGAAGATGTACAGCGTTGGTGCCAAAAAGCCCTAGATATTCAGTACAACTACAAAGATATCGTCAAAAACCGCGGTCAACTAGATCGTTTGAAATAAACACACGTGGTGTAAGATCAAATATCTTCTACCAGCTTTTCTAACATAATTTGCAGCGGTTTTTCATCTCCGTGGTAGCCTATGGCGCATGCACCAATATTTTCTTTGCTGTTCATTCTATTCCAAGCAATACTTTTACCAGCGTTAAATGCCAAGAGGCTCAAAAAGGTTCGAATGACCCGTCCATTACCCTCTCTGAAAGGATGGATAATATTTAACTCGCAATAGTAGTGAGCAATCCGCTTAATAAAATCATCAATCGAAAGATTATTCAGATTATCTTCACGCTTTAACTCCTCCAATAACTCTATCGCCGAGCTCTCTATATGCCGCGAGTGAGCAAAACGTGTCTTATCTTTCGCCAGTTCTATTCTGCGTATTTCACCGGCCCAGTCATATATATGTGAAAATACTTGTTTGTGTATTTCACGCAGCAACTCCAGATCAAACACAGTAATAGCGGGACTTTCAATCAAGATTGTACTAATTTCAACGGACGTGATCTCTGCTTCTACTTGTTCCAGTTCACTTTGCGTTTTGATATTCAGTAAATTATGCAATACTCCAGTATCCGGATTAAAATACGGGTCATTGGCAACATCGTACGACATGGCTGTCTTACTTGTTATTAGAGTTTGTAGTCATTTCTTGGATAGTTACTTTGCGTAACTTGCTAGCTGTCATTTTGCCACTAGCGTATTCATTCAGGCGTTGTTGAGTATTTTTAGAGGGTTTTAGGCCTTCTGCCCGCACTGATCCTATTGCAGCATTAACTGCCTTTTGTCTAGCCGCGACATTTGACTTATTCATGTTTTAATTATATCACAATACTACGTTACGATCAATACTTTTAGCTTATGCTTATCTGTGTGGAATAATCTGCTAGAAATCTGCGATAACGAGTTTTTTCATTTGCATCATTTTTTTGAATGCATCTGGTTTGCTCATTAGTTCGCCCATGTTTTCGGGGACGACTTGCCAGCTCAGGCCGTATTGGTCTTTGCACCAGCCGCATTGTTCGTTCTCAGGGTTTTTGGATAATTTTTCCCAGTAATAGTCGATTTCGGCTTGGTCTTTGCAACTGATCGAGAATGATACAGATTCGTTAAATTTAAACTCAGAGCCTGCGTTGATAGCGACAAATGGTACACCGTCTAGCTCGAACTCGACTGTCAGCACATCGCCAGCCAAGTTTTGCTGAAAGTCAGCCAGCCCTTCCTCGGCCGTTTTCGGATAATATTCGGTAGATGTTATTTTGCTGTTCGGAAATACCGACACATAATAATCAACCGCTTCCTTTGCGTTACCATCGAACCATAAATTTGCTGTGATCTTTTGCATAACTCGCCCCTTTGCTTATGTTCTAATTATATATTAATTCACAATATGAGCAGCACACAATGTCATAGTTGATTCGCCTCTTCTACCAAACGAGGTAAAGTTAAGCCATATTGCCTCTTCATTTCTCTCATACGCCAAATACCTCGTAGCATATCGTTGTGGCAATTTTTCACCTTATCACCCGAATTGCAAACGCAGCGATGGTTGGCCCCGTACTTCTTGCTCAATAGATAGAAAAATAGCTTTTCACCAGTTAACTTAATAATGTCTCGGGCGGTTGTGACTAGGTCTTCCCGTGTAATATTGGCAGCTCTTGCAAACCACTCGAATAGGCCAAGGAAATGATGGCTTAGCTCGCCCCAGGGCCAGTCGTGGTACTTTTCGTAATACGACTGAGCGTATAGGCGTGGGATGAGGAAATTAGTTATATATTTTTCGAGATTGAAAGTTTTATCAAAAGCGCGGGTAAGATCTCTTGGGCCTGAGTCACACAGAAAGTTTGGTAGAGTTTCATATACGTGTAGATCGGCTAAGCGCTTTCCTAGACTCGCCGATAAAGCTTCGACACGTCCGCCTATTTCTTCTGTAAAAGGATACTTGTAGCCTGGCTGCCAGCGTATACGAACTTTGTAGCGGTCCTCAATGAGCATACCTTTGTCGGCTAGCCTTGCAATATCTACGGCAGATGGGTTTATGACAACCTGTTGGCCGTCATAAAGCGCCTTAAATGGCACCCATCCTTCAACAAACTGCCCTTTGTGGTATAAGGGCAGCTTGGCAGTTTGAAGCCACTGCAAATCTTCATCGGACCACATGGGTTTAGTAACCCCAGGGTTGACTTGGGGTTGGAATAACAACCCGCTGTGTAAAAACCGGAGCGGCTGTACTGTTCGCTTCTTCTACAGACGTAAGCTTGTCTAGTAAGGTAGCCACTTCTGTTACCGAGCTAGCACGAGATAGGCTTGCAACCAACCTAGCTGCCTCTTGCTGCAAGCCAAGTATTAATTTGCGGCCTTCATCGGTCAGCTTATCTTCAATATACTGGTCTACATACTGGGTGCTGTCTGCTCGGTCTGGATAATGTGGAGCATCAAGTCGTTCTGCTAGCAGCGCAATACTACCTCCTATAGATTCGAGAGTATTTGCGCCTGGGTTAGTCTGGAAGTGCTCAACACAGACCTGTTCTAAATGGAATGATTTCAGTATGAAATTATCTTCGTGGTTGACTTTTTGCTTGTGTCGCCATGACTTGACTACCTTTACAGTCTTGCGAAAAGTACCTTTGGTATCGGCATCGAGCTTTGTTGCTGCAGAGATGTAGCCCTTCGGATCCGATTTAATCCAACCGATTGGGCTGTGGGCTTCGTTTTCATAGCATTCGACACGTTTTTGATGGCTAGCCTTTAATATTTCGGGCACGATATATAGTGGGTCGCCAAACTCATTAGTCTCGCTGTCTGAAGTTACAGCTGGCACGACATCGATACTGAAGGATTCTGGAGCATCATCGTCATCAAAAACTATCGTCACGGAGTGTGTTTGGGCGATAATCTCTTTGATCTTACTAATCTTGCTCTTCATGTAGGCTTCTAGCAACACGGCGCGCAACTTAGCCATGACCTTTTGGGGATCGCTTAGTACGGCATTGTCAGGTAGGACGTAGATTACATCCAGATCGTGTACCGGGTCGATGGCGGTAAAGCGTGCGTAAGAACCGGATTGGAAGCAACTATTGCCAAGAAGTGTGCACAGCTCCGCGTATTTCTTGGTTATGTAATCCCGCTGTTCCTGTTTTGGTGAGAGGTTCTTCCGTACGTAGTTGTCAATAGACTGTGAAATTTCAGTAGTATTCATCTATTTGTCCTCCGGATAGGTACTCATCAGTGCAAAAACGTCAGAAATTAGCCGCAGCGGCGTGTTGCACATGGACTGATGTGAGTAGCTCTGTAGCAGCTTCATGTCATCATCGTTAATGTGTGTTGGCCCGGCATACACAACCACCGGTATCTCTTTGTTCTTCGCTGCATTGAAGACCTTTTTGAAGTCATCTGAGTTGGGAGTATAGCCGATAATAGCCAGACGACTGCCGTTGAGTAAATCAGCTTCCCGATTGTCGGACGCAGCTTCACCAACATTGAAGAAACCGACGCGCTTTAATAGTTTTGCCTCGTGCTTCATTGGTTTATCGGCGGTGCCAATTACACAGATTGGCCGTTTAATATTTTTGAAGAGACGACGCTCCTTCTTGTGGAAGAAACTAAGCCACACCGCCGCTCCAACGAAGCCACCTACGAGTGGCCAAAGAGTTTGAATTGTAGACCAGGGGTCCATGGTTACCCTCACTTTCGTGAAATAAATTTATATATGTTTTGTTTTTCCAGCTTTAAACTAGTAATTTTTGTTTTTGCAAGAGGTTGGGCTTTTGCCGGTTGATCGCCTTTCAGTCAATCGGTTAAAGTCTGATATTCTTGATACAAAAATATTATCACAAGCAATTTGAAAAGTCAACATATATATTGTCTATTATGCTTATGCTTAATCAATTATAGCTACGACGAGTTGCGACTATCGCAAATGCGCTGGCGGTGAAGAGGGTGATAGTTAGCAAGTTCTCTACTATATTTGGCTGCTGTGGGGCGAAACCTGTGTTTGGCGCATCTGGGGCGTTTGCAATACCTACTGGGTCGACTATGGCGCCATTTGCAGTGCCGTCAGTGTCATATGGGCCACCGTCTGTTAGGTTGTAGGTCACAGTGGTCTTTTGCACGCCGCCGACTGTTGTAGTGCCGAATGTTGCGCCTGCAACGGTAGTGTATGCGTGTGTGGTTGGGTTGTAGTGGCGTAAGACGGCTTTGCTAGTGTCGTAGACTTTGTCATAAATGATTGTGACCGGAACAGTTGCGCCAGCTGTTGGGCAATATAGTGTAAAGCCTGTGAGGTTGATGATCGGGCTGAAACCGGTGTCGGTTGCTAGGCTGCTAGCGGCGGTAGATTCTGGTGTATCGAGTGTGCAGCCACCTGCGCTAGGTACTGTCACAGTGCTGAATACCCCATTTGTGTCGCTGATTGAACCTACGTAGGGCTGGAAGCTGTCATCTGTGCTGTCGCCGTTGGCGTCGCCTAGGTTTGGTACAGTTGGGCTTTCAAAATCTGCGATGCCTCGTAGTGTTGGGTAGCCAGTTGTTGTTTGCCATACGTTCGTGAAATCCCAAGCATTTAGCGGTGCATTTGTACTGTTGTTTTTGAAATAATTTGGCGTGCTATTGCCAGAGTTTACACCTGTACAGACACTACCACCTCCGCAGGTACTAGTGCCGTTACTAGTAATATCAAAGTAGTTGTTGGTATATGTGCCACTACCGTTAGAGCCGACCAAACCACCGTAACTACTGCCACCAGTGCGTGCGACTGCCGAGAAACTATTGCTGACTGCGGTTTGGTTGACTCCTACTAGCCCGCCGTTATACTGGCTGCTGTTTGCGTTGAAAGTCATACCGGAATACACTCGGTTGATTGTTCCGCTAAAATTTGCCCCCGCGATACCACCTGCATAGCTAGCATTTGAGTTAAATGTTCCGCTAGAAAAACTGTCGGTTATAGATGTGCCAGAGTCCCATAGATCACCTACCAAACCGCCAGTATAAGACGAATTGGTAGTGATGGAACCACTGAAAGAACTCTTTGAAATAGCTGTGGTGCCGTTCACATCACCTACTAGCCCGCCGCTGTAAGCCGCGCTAATACTATTCAATGTCATACCCGAGTGGACGTTTGTAAATGTGCTATTGCCATATGATGATGCGGCAAAACTGCCAATGTATCCGCCAGTAACGCTACCACTGACTATCCACAGGTTTTTGATTGCGCCGCCGTTTACGCTTTCGAAGAGCCCTTTGTCGTCAACATTGAGGTTTGTAATCTTGTTGTTGCGGCCGTCTAGTGTGCCTGTGAATGTACCAAGATGGGTAAAGCTAACTCCGTTGCAGTTGATATCTGAAACCAAAACATAATAACCTGCAAGATTATTGTTTATTTCCTGAAGTTGGCTACAGTTTGCTATGCGGTATGGGCTGCCACTAGTACCTGCGCCGTGACCGGTGAAGGCGCTGGCTGGTGTGGAAGTAACGAAGATTTGCAAGGTTAGTAATAAAGCAATGAACAATGAGCCAGTTTTCACCCTCTGCAGTACTCGCACTTAAATCCCCTCGTATAAGTATTGGTTATGATTATAGATAATGAGCGTAAGCGAGTCAATCTATTTTCATCGGGATTGAAAAGGAATCTAAATGGTGTTGTAATGTATATATGAAATACCATGGGGAGTTCGAGAGGTTCGTTGACGAACTGAGTGTTGTCGATCTAGTAGAGGCGGTAAATGAACGCACTTCTTATCTGTCTTTTTTTGAATACGAAGATCATGATGAGTTTTTGAGGTTAGTTGATATGGGCGAAGAGGCGCTGCCTGAGCTTTTCGATGCCCTAGCGAACAGTGAAATCGATGGCTGGATATGTTTTGTTGCTATAGGCAAGATAGCAGACGATCTGAGGATGCCCAGAATACCTATGCCCGAAGGTGCTATAGGCGACTACACTATGGACTACGACGTAATACGCCAAGCTTTTGTGGACTATGGCGATGAGCATGGATTTGTTGTTCGTGATGGAGAAAGCCATACTGCCTAAGATCTAAGGTTGCTGATCTTAGATTTGTCTTTGTGCCACAGTGAAGCTGTGAGCTAGTAGCCCGAGTCCAATGAAAATCATAATGATGTACAAGGCATAGTCAAACTCTTGTATACCGGTATTTGGAGCGCCTGCGGCGCTAGATGCAGACGAGCCGCTAGGGCTAAAGACTGCAGGGCCTGCCGGGTCGACAATGACGCCGTTTGCTAAACCATCATCATCTAATGCTCCGCCGTCGGTCACTTGGTAGCTGACGACTAGGACTGACCTACCGCCAATAGTTTGTGTTGAAATATTCGCAACCGAAACTGTCTGGTAGCTGCCATTTACGTATTTGCGCAGTGTAAAATCTTGTGCTGGTGGGTCGTAAAAATACTGTGTTACAGTGGTCGTAAAGCCTGGTGT
This sequence comes from uncultured Candidatus Saccharibacteria bacterium, assembly GCA_964348695.1. Classification (GTDB taxonomy): domain Bacteria; phylum Patescibacteriota; class Saccharimonadia; order Saccharimonadales; family Saccharimonadaceae; genus JACPYF01. The sequence continues at coordinate 210,591 of CAYGDI010000001.1, forward strand.
GCCACAGTTTGCGGTGAAATCTAGCAAGCCCAGTGGGTATGTATAGCTAGTATCGCTACCAAGATCGCTAGCGCGTCGTAGCTGAGTGCTGCTGAGGGTACAGCTACTGTTGACAACCAGTGTGCTGTACTCTCCCGTGATGGAATTTACGATCGATGTGACATGATCTTGGGTGGAATCGTCTGTACCGTCATCGTCACCGTCGCCGCTATTTGGAGCTGCTCGTTCGGTGGCATTTTCTATACCATCGCCATCATCGTCATTTGTAAGGGTGAGTGTCGATGTTCCAACGTTGTTAGTAATGCCGGAAAGTCCCGAAACGCTGGCAGAAGAGATGGTGTAACTACCGGCTATGGCTGATTGAACAGGTACAGAAACAACACAGTTTGCACCACCAGAGACGGTACCTCCGGTAATAGTCACCGTGCTACCACCTGTGTTTGCAGTCAGCGTACCGCCACAGCCGTTTGTCTTTGTACCAGAACCTAGCACAAGGTTGTTCGGTAGTGTGAATGTGTATGCCAAACTGTTTGCCGATGTCAGCAATGTGTTGACGATAGAGATGCTCATCTGTACAGGCGTATCGAGCTCGGCCGAAGATGATGCTAGTGAAGCGTTGAGGTTTGTCCCCTGTTGTGTGGCGAACTGTTCTAGACTGGCGGTTTGTGTACCCGGTGTAGAACCTAAGTTCCACTGTGTCATCAAACCTGCATCGTGGTTACTAGCTGTCACAACATAGCCGATATTACCACCGGACTGAACGGTGCCATACGGTACACTAAAGCTTTGTGAAGTTGCGCCATCGAATATCTTTGAACCTGAAATTTCGCGGAATCCGAACATGATTTGTGACGAAGTATTGAGTGATATCACAGAACGCACGGGCGAAGTCAGCATGATACCGTAACCTTGGTCTGAAGAGCCTGGTGCGGTGTCACCACCTAGATAAAATTTGACGGCTTCGGTATTGCCATCCGGTATTGTGAATGTGTACGAATCTGTCACATAGTCGTTTGGATATGTATAGGTGACGGTACGATCCATTGTGTACGTCATGCTGTTTTTGACTGCAGTATAGCGTACAGTTGCGGCTGAATTGCCTGTCGTCGAGGTTCGCGTGCCAGTCGATGTTGCGCCAGAGGTCGAGATGATTTGTATAGATGACCAGTTGGCTGCACTACCTGCTGGTCCTGATTGTCCGTATAATGTTCCTCCAACATTGAGCATCGGCGCACCTGCACCGCAACAATATTGCCTGGTTGCACGATAAACTACACCGTCTTGGCCAGCCACTGCAGAGTCGTAGCTAGAGCCACCTGGGGCTGAATTGATAGTAAAACGTAGTCCGTCAGAGCCGTTAGTTTGTATACCACCACCTGGGTTGAGGGTGACTTGTTCTACGCCTCCCTGCCCACTAGCGGCGTTCGCATCTGAAGCGGCGTAGATGAAACCTAAAGTCGCAAGAATGACGAGCATAGCGCCAATGAACGCTTGTATAGATATGTGTAGTATATTTCGTTTCTGTTTGTACACCTTTTCCCCTATTGATCCCAGTTCTCACACTTTTGTAGGATACTTATGATCAAGAATACTACTGTAGTCAAAAAAACACAAGCTTAATCTTTTGCGAACTATTATTGAAAAAACAAACTCCACACGTAAAATAGCCCGAAAAGAACAAGTAATACGATTGTGGCTACAGGTACTTTTGTTGCAAGACGTTTGCCTGGTGCCGCGATGACATTTTGACTGCGGTCACCTACCCGAGAATCGGCGTAGTAGTCGGTCTGCTCGGTGAATTCTTTGTTCAAAAGATTGGCGATACTCACGATCTCTTGCAAGCGTTTGGCATCTGTGAGTTTGAGCTTTGACGGTGAATATAGATATAGTGAGTCGTCGATAATTTCGCAGTCGTAGTCATGAGCGGCATCTATCATAGCCTGCATAACATCAGGTGTAAAGACGTACAAAGCATCGGTTTTGTACTGTGCTGGTGCGAAGAGTGTGAAGTGTGAATTAAAATCTCCTTCTAGCTCTAGTTTTTGATCATTAGAAAATCCTGTTGGCAGATTGGTGAATTTGCCAAAGAGATTGTTCTTTTTTGCATCGAGCACCATGTGAGGTAATCTCCGCGGCAGTTTGATACGAACATATCCGTAGTCGTGTGTTTGTCTATTTTTTCCACTACCAGTTTCGTATTGGTAGTTGCCTATTTCGGCAAAAGCTTGATTGGCGGCACTTAGTACAGAAGTAAACTCTTGTGAATCGCCTTGTTGGAATATCAAGCCTGGGCGACCATCAAATCCGAAAGATTCTTTGTATGTTAGGTTGTTTTGTTTTGCAAATTCTTTCAGGCGAATATGTTTTGCTGCTGAAAAGTAAAGACCTATGACAACAACGAGTATGAATACGCCTATAAAGAAAAAGAAAAAAGCATTTTCTATCAGTATGAGCGCCAGAAACATACAGGTAAACGCTATGACAACAGCAGCGGTATATGTGATAATATTTGTTTCGAAACTACCTGCTCCATGTGCGATTCTTTCTTTGAAAGTGACTTTTCTCGAAAGAGCCGAGTAATCAAGTGGCTTGTTGTTCGTGATACTACCCTCGCTGTTCATATGAAAGTATTATAACATCTTGGATATTGTAAAAGCCGACGGAGGTTTGGTGACCTCACGCCGGCTTGAAACGAAAGAACATTTTGAGCCACTGGAGTACTCGGCTCGGTGTTCGTTCGCTGTGAAAAAGTGAATTGACTGCACCGCAATAGCGGCAGACGATTCTGGCTCCTATGCCATTTTTTAGCAATTTGCTTGTCTGAGTGTGTTTGCATTCTCTACAGATCATGCCCTGTACTACTCCTTTTTGCGTGGTTTGCAAAAAACCAATATCTACATGTTACTACACAATATGTCTAAATCATTTAGAAATGATTGGTGATTTTTGGACAAAGCTATTTTGTTCGAGGACTTGCAAAATTGCGCTGGCTACCTCGTCGCGGCCAACATATGGTTTGGTAGGCCCGTTTTCACGTAGTGTGAAGGGTTTTTCGGCGACATTCTGTAGTTTGAGTACCCGAATAACTGTCCAATCTACATCACTTTGCTCTAGTAGTTTGACGTGTTCTATGCCGTCTTTGACACGGTTTGGGTCGACGATACTGATACCGAGGTTTAAGAATCTATCTAGAAGCGTTATTTTGTCGCCAGGAAAGCGCACGCCAGTACCTGTCAGGCTGACGATACGTGTGACGCCTGTGGATTTCATGCAATCTATAACTGTAGATATAGCCTGAGTCTGCACATGAGCTGGTGAACCTTTGACATGGCCGATCAGGCTGACGACTGCATCGCAGCCAGTGATAAGTTCCTTGACCTGATCTGGATTTGTTGCATCGCAATCAACTGTGGTGAGTTTCGGGTTATTTGGCAGGTAGCTTTTGCCTAGTATGCCACCGCGGACCTGGTGGCCAGCATCGAGCGCCTTTTGTACAAACGCTTGCCCACTACGGCCATTGGCTGCAATAACGGCAATTTTCATTATGGTCGCAGTGTACCGGCAAAGACTTGCCAGGCTAGTAATGATTTTGCAACTAGGCTGAGGATGATGTACGCACGTTCGCCGTATAAGTAATTCGCCCAAGGGCCGATCTTTTTGTATTGCAACACCATATTGAGTGCAAAGCAGTTAAAGAATACAAAGATAGATACGAATATCCAGTAGACAAATGTTGGGGCAGCGCTGCCGTGGTCGGCGCCTGCCCACATGTACAGTGCGATAACTGCCCATGGCACGATACCAGCTAGACAGCCTATCCAGTAGCTGAGCCAGTTGGTCTTTTCGGTAGTTTGGTTATGAATCTCCATCACTAATCCCATGAGGTTCATGATTGCCGCTAGGACAAATATCATCAACAAGCTAGCACTGTCGTATATGCCGACCAATAGCGCAATTGCGACCATCATGACACTGGCAGATATAGAATATTCTATCCAGCGGGCTTTGTTGATGCCCTTTTTGAGGTTTTTGTTGTACGCACGATTATAAACTGTGGCGATCGTAAGGTGTGCAATTGCTGAGAGGAAGAAAAATGATGCGATCAATGCAGGTAGTGATAGATCGAATAATGTGTCACTAGTTGGCTGTAGGCTGCGGGTTGCTGGGTCAAATGTCAGGTAGCTGACGCTAATCGGTAGTTCGAATGTTTTACTGAGTAGCAATACGGCTACACCCTGGGCTGCATGTAACGCTGCCGCTATTAGATTTAGTTTTCGTAAACTTTTAGGCGTGATTTCCTTTACCATAATCGCAATATAACATAAGCATATTAAAAATGCCTAATATTGTTTTTGTTGCAAGTTGTTTTACAGCGCTGCTTCGACTGCTGCCCAGGTAGCGTCTGGGTTGTCTTCCGGTACTACTATGCTGACCTGGTCGCCTAGTTTTGCTTTGAAGTACGTTACACTAGCGAGCAAAATACGGTATTCTGTACCATTGACTTCAACAAAATAGCCGCCATCGTGTTGCATCAGAGTGCCGATGACTTGTTTTCGCGGTACTGGACCTATTTGTTTGTAGAGAAAGTTTCCGCCCTCGGCTATGGTTAGTTTCAAAATATCGCCTTCGACGAGTTTTGATTTAGATGCGTAGTTTGCAGGTACTGGGTATGTTTTACCATCTGGGCCGATCATACTTTGACCGTCAAAAACTCCTTCGATAACCTTGCCTGTGATTTCTTCTGGTTTGACATGAGGTAGAGCAGACTCGTCGTCACCTACTATACTGATTAATAGTTCTTTGGCAGCAGCCAAGTTTGTTTCGGCTTCCTGAATAAGGCCTCTTAGCCTTTTTGCTTGTTTTTCTGGTAATTCAGACATGTACTCGCATGTTCCTATCTGTCTGTTTTTGACTTATTTCTATCCCTCGCAGAATACCACTCATACCCCCTTTTAGTCAACAGTTTTCTTTTCCACAACAAAATATGAGGTAAGGAGAAAAGCGTTGTAAAAAATTATTCACTGCCTTCTACTGATCGCGGTAGGTCTAGAAATTCTGATGCATCTGCATCGTGTAGTACGGCTGCTAGGGCTTGCGTACCAAGACTAATATTGTTCTCGACTGACTCTGTTCTCTTTTGCCATTCACGTGCTATGCCAGACAGAATGAGCTGCTGGCATTCGTCGTAGCTGACTCGGGTTTCTGGCAAAAACTTTGCAGTGAGTTGCAAAGTCATAACATCGAGTGTTTTGACAAAATCATCCAGATCTATCACATGTTCGTGATCGGTTGTCGCTGCCGAAAAAAATCTTCTATATAGTAGGTCTCGATATTCCATGACAGCATCCCATCCTTCGCTGTTTTTGTCTATACGGTCTAGCAAAATTTTATATGCATCTTCTCTTGCTTGTGCGGATGGTTGTTCCATATGGTCCTCGCTTTGTTAGATACAAGCTAGTATAACACTATATAAATAGAATTTACACAATAGTCATAAAATGTTTCTCTCTCGCAACAATCAACGTTTTGATTGCTAAGAGAGAGGACAGAAGGAAACTGCTGAGCCTCTCGTTTTTGCATGCTCACTTAGTTGTTACTAAGTGAGATAAGCGGTGCGGTAATACCTGCTTGTGTGCGCAAACAATGTGAACACACACCTCCTTTGCACAAGCCTCCTTCGATACGCAGGCTTGCTCCTCGACGTTTGTAATAGTCATCGTCGGGCAAGCAAGTATATTGTCTGCCGCAGTCTTCGCATTCAACTTTCATGTATCTTTGGTCGATTGTCATGTCTCTCCACCTCGCTACATATGTGTGGGCGGGTTTAGCTCACTTGACTTTGAATTTGCATTTGATGATGCACTCGCCTGCCTCGTACTTGATCTTTACCTTGACTTTGCCCTGAGGGAACATTTCTCCCCAGGCGTCTTCGAGCTCGATTTGTAGAGGTTTGCTGAGTTCAAAAAACGAAAACAGTGCGTTGGCGATACCGCCCCAGAATCGAAGTTCGATTTTGTAGGTCTTTTTGTCCGGGTTTTGTTCGAAATGTGCGGATGCTCCTTCGAGAAAGTATCTCGAAAGAAATTCGGTGTACTCGCGTACCACGCTCTGCATATTTCGGCATAGCACATTGAAAAAGAGATCTTTCTCGAGAGTCTCGATGATCTCTTCTAGCTTTTTTTCAAAATCGCTGTCACTCATCGTGATTCCTTCTGTCGAATTGTTAAAACACGTCAGGCGTGTAAACTCCATAAAACTGTATGGTAAGCAAATTATACTAAAAAATAGCGCATACATCAAAATACCGCTCTAAAATGAACGGTATTTTGAAATAGTAGTAAAGCGCTTTACTAAGAAAGTTCTACTGCTGCGCCTGCTTCTTCTAGAAGCTTCTTAGCAGTATCTGCTTCGTCTTTGCTAACTTTTTCTTTGACTGGTGCCGGAGCGCCGTCAACGATAGCTTTAGCTTCACCTAGACCTAGTCCAGTGATTTCTTTTACAGCTTTGATGACTGCAACTTTTTGTGCGCCTGCATCTTTTAGAGTTACTGTAAATTCAGTTTTCTCTTCTGCTGTGTCTGCACCTGCGTCACCGCCAGCTGCTGGAGCTGCTGCAACTGCTGCTGGAGCTGCTGCTGATACACCCCATTCATCTTCAAGGTGTTTAACAACCTGTGAAAGCTCGAGAGCTGAAAGTTTGTTGAGCTCGTCAACGATTTTCTTTTGGGCTGCGTTTAGTTTTACTGATTCTGTATCTGCCATGATATTCTCCTTTGGTTAAAATTATCCTTGTTCTGCCTTTTGCGCTAGGACTTGTGTGAATCCGCGCTGTGCGCCATTTGCTACACCCAAGAACTGGGTGAGAGGAGCTGACATAACGCCAACTAGCTGTCCGCGTAGTTGGTCTTTGCTAGGCAAGTTTGCAAGTGATTGGACAGTTGCTGTGTCGAGTACATTGCCGTCGCTAAACCCAGAGACCAATTGTAGGTCAGTATGAGTTTTTGCAAATGCAGCGATAACTTGAGCTGGCGCTATCTCGTCCTCTGAAGAAAACGCATAGAGCAGCTGGTCGGTTAGAGATGAAGTGTCGGCATCTTTGTAAGATGCGTTTTCACCCAAAGCCACACGTACAAGACGGTTTTTGACTACCTTTATCACAACGCCGTTTTCACGAGCCTTTTTGCGCAGTTCCTGCATGTCTTGCACGCTAAGTCCTGTATATTTTGCTGTGACAGTTATTTTTGCACTAGCGAATAGCTCTGCAAGTTCTGCGACTAGTTCTTTTTTCTTGTCTTTTGTGATTGCCATATAAAATGACTCCTGTTTAGTTGTATCGACCTTGTCCTTAAAACCATAAACTCCGACTCAGACCCGCAAAATTACCAGGGCAATGTAACTTCGCTACTCGGGGAACGAGAGTCTTCGCTAGAGTTTATGGTTTAAGGTATATCTCGACTTTTTACAAATAAAAAAGTCTTTGATTCTCGCATTACCAAAGACTAATAACAATCTTGTTTTTACTCCTCGGTGGCTTGATTAAGTCTGACGACCGCCACTGTCTTCGGGTAATGTTCATGTACTATGCTAACAAACTAGGCGGCCTCTGTCAACGGCTCTATATGCTCCCAAATCTCAGCATACACTTCTTCAACTGTGGTGCTTGCATCTATGACCGGGTATTTGAAGAAGTGAGCCAGCTCTTCGTAGCCAGCCTTGACTCTATTTTGAAAATCATCATCACGTGATTCAAATGTGTCCGGGTTTTCTAAAGAACCTCGTTGCTCTATTCTTTTTGTCCGTTCTACTTCGTTCTTGAGACTCAGTACACAAGTAAAATCAGGGCTGATATAGCCTTCGGAAGTAAACTGCTTGGTGGTTTCCCATATATCATCTCGGTTAAGTCCTTCTCCATAGCCTTGATATGCCATTGTTGATATCCAGTTTCTGGCTGCCACGACCCATGTGCCTTGTTCTAGGCTAGGTATAATAACTTGGCTATCTATTTCACGCCGAGCAGCGGTAAAAAGAAGAAGATTGGTGATAGCGTCGCGCTGTAAGTCTCCGTTTTTAATAATAGTACGTAGTTCATCTGCAATGGCTATGCCCGCAGGCTCTTCGATTTTGACTGATTGGATACCGCTAGCAGCAAGTCGTTTACGAAGGATCTCAACTTGTGTTGATTTACCAGTGCCATCGTGGCCTTCGATTACGATATATTTACCTCGTTCGGTCATGATTCTAATCTCCTATAAAAATTGATGTGGGCGGGCGCTTTTTAGGGCGCCCGCCTGCATCTTTACTTCCTTTATGCCGCGTGTTTGATCAGACCGAAATTCTCTTCATGTGGAAGATCTGCTCGGTGCTGGTGCCAACCGAGGAGGTTGCCCTTTTGGGGCTCTCCTTCTTCGTTTGGTCGACAAGAGTGTTCCATGGGCGACATGTGCCCAGGACCAGCTAGCCGTCCGTACATCGTGAGGTCTTCGCCATAATCGCGAACACCCCTGTGAGTCAGGTAGCTGGTACGAGCACAGCGTGCACATGAGATCTTGATTTTGGTCTCTGTGTCGAGCTCCTGCTTTTCGTCCGGTTGCACGAACGGCACGTGCCATTGTCCGTAGTCGAGCGCCTCGGGTGTCGAAGACTCCATTGCTGCAAGCATCAATTCCGCTGGTTTGCGGATTTCTGCCTGGGCATGCTCGTCGATACGTAGCGCCATGAAGTTTTCCCATTCAGTGGCGGTCACGATGACCGTGTGCCACATGTATGGCTCGAGACCCCGGTTGGCCAACTGCTTGTGCACGTTGAGAATCTCAACATCAGCTGGGTCTTCCTTGTCCAGCTCTTTGATGATCAGCTTTTTGGCCGCTTCAAAGCCTGCCTCTAGTTGATCAATGGTTGCATATTCACCAGCTGTTGGGCTGTACTTGAACATGTCACTTGCGCGTTCTTCGCCAAGAATCAACTCAAACGCGGTTGTCACAGCGCGGTCACGACCACGCAGCCAAATACGAAGTGCCTCGTCGCGCGCCAGGCCGTCCAGCCAAGCATACGACTGCATGCCCTTCTGGTTGATACCGAACCTTTCTGGAATGAAAGGCTCTACAAGCAGTTTTTCGATCTGCTTGTGCACTGGAATTGCTCGTGAACTAGCCGAATTTCGACTGAACATGCGATGTGTGTTGAACTCAGCCAACACAATGCGAGGCATTTCTGCCTCAAGAGTTGTGACTCGCTTTCCCTGTGGTGACACAGAATCAGCGACCACCTCTGCTCTGTAAGCCAATGCTGGCCTCCAATGTCGGATTGTTTAGGATGTAAAGATACTACCCACGTGGGTGTAATTGTACACCATCATCCCGGTAGAGTCGAACAGCTTTTCCACCAAGTCTTGGCAGCATCATTTCTGGCGTCCAAAGCTCTTTTAGCTCTTCTAGGTCTGATGTTGTCTGGTAGTGACCACTTAGCTGTGAATACTCACTTTCTACTTCACCAGTTTCGTGGAAAACGATTTGTGCTATAGGTGCTCCAACAACTAGAGGTATGTGTTCATGCTCGTTGGTGTTCTGTATTTCCATAGTCCAACGGTTAAAATAACCAGGGTCGCCCCAACCAGCGTCATAGCAAACTGCTACGCCGATACGTCCCATCGAACTTTTAGCCTGCATACTAGTTGTACCTTCTCGTATGCCTATAAATTCTTGTGTATGTCCCAGCACTCTCTCTCCTGGTCGCAATATTATTATTTTTGCATCCTCTGGTATACCAGTTAGTTCTCTGGGGCCAAATACTTCTTGCATTTTACTGTGCTCAGCAAAAGGCAACGCAGGAAAATATCGAAAATAGCGATCTACATCTTCTTGATCGTAAGGGTTAAATAGTTTTGGGTAAGGGTCGCCATTTGGGTCGGTTGCGTAAAAATGCTCGCCTAGCGTGACATCTACACTACTTCCATTTACGTTTTCAGAAATCAAAGGGTCAATAATAACATTCCCTCGTGCGTAATGTTCCATTATTTGTTTGTTGCTCAAAACTCCCATGTCTAGCTATTCATTATACATACTTTTCAAAGCTGCAAAAATGTGAAACATACATCATTTTTGCATGTTATTATTGTTGCATGACAGCAACAAGATCTAGAAAAGAAGTAAAAACATACAGCAAACATATGAAAAATACGCCAAAATCGAGTAGCTGTGTTTTTTGTGCGATTGATGGTAGTACTGACCAACTAGTTGCTGAGACAAAGTATTTTAAGATAGTTCGCAATATATTCGGATATTCACTCTGGGACAGTCAAAGGGTAGCTGACCACCTAATGGTAGTACCAAAGAAACATACCGATAGTTTGAACAAATTGTCCAAAGAGGTGGCAATAGAATTTGTCAGTATACTAGGAGAATACGAGTCAAAACAATATAACATATACGCCAGAGCTCCTTCATCGATCATGAAGACTGTTACTCATCAACATACTCATCTCATCAAACCTTCTGGGAGACCACGAAAACTAGTCTTTTTGTGGCGCAAACCATATATACGTTTGACGCTTGGGTAGATTTAAAGGCTGACTTTGATACCAGGACCCTGCGTTGTGCTGACACTGATACTGTGTATGTAGGTTGCTTTCAAGCTTGATGGTTTTTGGGATTGTAGGCTATCGACAAAAGTTTTTGCATTGTCTTGTAGTTTTTGTGCGCCAAAAGAGACTTTGCCGACGGCAACATGTACTATTGCTTGCTTGTCAACACGGTACTCGATCTTGCCTGCTTTTGCTTCTTTTACGGCTTTTGCAACATCGCCAGATACGGTTCCACTTTTTGGATTTGGCATGAGACCGCGAGGTCCTAGTACACGAGCGTATTTACCAAGACGAGGCATAAACTGAGGGGTAGCGACAAGAATGTCAAAATTGATCTCTTCTTTGTCTAGTTGTTGCAAAAATTCATCTTCACCTACAATATCTGCACCGGCTTTTTTGGCTGCTTCATGCTGATCGCTAGGGGCAAACACAGCGACACGTATGGTTTTGCCTGTTCCATGAGGTAGGCTGACTGTGGATCGGATATTTTGGTCGGCTTGTCGAGGGTCTACACCCAAGCGGACATGTAGTTCAACTGAAGCATCAAATGTGCTAGGACTTGTCTTTGTGGCCAGCTCAAGCGCTTCTTCAAGGCTGTAAAGTTTTGCACTATCGACTAGCTTGGCTCTTTCTTGGTATTTTTTGCCACGACGTTCGATCATGGGTCTTGTGACTGGTTTTGGACCCTTTTTCTCTACAACAGCTTCGCCTATTGGGCTAGTGTCGCCTGCTTCTTTGCGAGCTGCTTTTTCAGCTTTTTCTTCTGATTCTTTGACTGATTTTGCAGACCGTTTACCAGCTTTTGCAGTTGCTTCTGGCTTCTCTGATACTGCTGTGTCGGCGCTAGAGGTATCAGCTGATTGTAGGGCAGCTTCTATCTCGGCAATTGTGTTTTTTGTTGTGACTTCAAGTCCCAGTGACTGGGCTTGTTGTAATAATTCGGCCTTTTTTGCCATTTTCGTTACTCCTTTCGTGGTGCATACGAGTTTTTTCACTCTCCCACAAATTTACTATTAAAATATATTATACCATATTATCCGTGAAAACTGTGAGCATATTGAATACTTGTGCTCACAAAGATGATTCCGAATAGCAACATCAGTGTCTGTATATTGGCAGTACGTCTTTTTTGTTCTGTGTGTAGACTTGGTACGATGTCGCTTGCTGCGATATAGATGAACAGACCTGCCGTAACTGCGAGTAAGAGTGGTTCAGAGATTTGTAAAGCGTCGCCTAGGCCAAATACTAATACTGCTCCTACTACTGTTGCTAGAGCGCTTGCTAGATTGATCCAGAATACTTTGATCTTGTCGACGCCCTTTGCTAGGAGTAACCCAAAATCTCCGATTTCCTGGGGGATTTCGTGTGCTGCGACAACAACTGTTGTCAAAATACCGGTTGCAGGACTGACCAAGAACGCTCCACCGATAGCTAGACCATCGATGAAATTGTGCAATGTATCACCAATAACTATGAGAGATGTGGTAGACGATCTGCCGGAATGAGTTTTTGTTGTTTCTTTTTTTGTGTGGTGATGAAACCAGTGCAAAAACCGCTCGAGCACAAAGAACCCAACAAAACTTGCTAATGTGTACTGCAGTACAGTATGAGGATCTTCGCCGTGTTCAATTGCTTCAGGTAGGAGTTCTACGAAAGTTGCTGCTAATAGAGCCCCAGCTGCAAAAGGAGTTGCGAATACCTGGATAGTACGCATATTGATTTTGCTATATATCAGCAAAACTCCACCGATGATAGATACTACACTACCAACGATGCTTGCTAGTAGTAGTAATGTCCATGTCGATTCCATACTAGCCCTCTACCTCTACGCCCATACTACGAGCTGTACCCGCAATGATTTTAACTGCACCATCAACGTCAATAGCGTTGAGTTGGTCTTTTTTTTCCTCGGCTATCTCTTCTAACTGCTTGCGTGAGATTTTGCCTACTTTTTCACTGTGCGGTTTGCCAGATCCTTTTTCGATACCTATCTTTTCTCTGATAAGATCGTCAACTGGTCGGCCAAGACTTTTCCAGTCAAAACTACGGTCATCGTATATTTTGAGATGTACAATAACGTCCTTGCCGCCAAGGTCTTTTGTTGCTTCGTTGAATGGATTGATAAAATCCATCATGTTGAGTCCCCACTGACCCAGGGTTGAACCCACTGGAGGGCCTGCTGTTGCTCGCCCTGCAGGGATACGTAGCTTTAAGCTACCTATAACTTGCTTTGCCATAATTTGTCTTCTATTTCCTTCTTATAAGATTGCTCGATCTTTTTATATCGAGTGCGTAACTTTGATATTATATCTTAAACTTTCTTTACCTGCAATGCGTCCAGCTCGACAGGGGTGTCGCGACCAAACATGCTGACCAGTACTTTGATCTTGCCTTTTACTGGGTCGATTTCGTCGATGGTGCCGTCAAATCCTTTGAATGGACCGTCTACGACACTGACTACTTCGCCGATAGTGAAGTCGATGTGATGTTTTGGATCTTCAACACCCATACGTTTTTTGATACGCGCGATGTCTTTTTCTGGGACTGGAGTTGGATCAATACCACTGCCGACAAACCCTGTAACACCAGGTGTGTTGCGCACGATATACCATGCGTCCTCGGATAGTTTCATCTCAACTAGTACGTAGCCTTGGAAAATTTTCTTTTCGACTACTTTTCGTTTGCCGTTTTTTATCTCAATTTGCTTTTCTTTTGGTACGAGTACGTCAAAGATCTTATCAGCCATGTCGACGCTGTCGATACGCTGTTTGATACTTTCGGCGACTTTTTCTTCGTATCCAGCATAGGTATGGATCGTGTACCACTGTCGGGTAGAATCATATCGTTTTTTAGAGTTCATAGGTCAGTATCTTTCCTTTCTTGTTATTTGAGTAAGATTTCTTTAAAGAGTAGCTGGAATATACCGTCTAGTATGAGGATAATCACAGAGAAAAAGAGGGTGAACAAAATAACCGCAATGGTCATTCCCCAAGTTGCTCTTCTATCAGGCCAACGTACCTGCCGTAGCTCGTGCCACGAGCCTTTGACGTATCGCAGCATGGCGCTAAAAGGGTTCAAATTTCTAGATTGCTTTGCCTCATCTGTTTTTTTGGTGCTTTTTGGAGTAGTTTTTTTGCTACTGAGCTTGATTTTTTTAACGGTTTTTGTCGCCACTTTATGTACTCCCAATTTAAAAAGTCTGCCTCTGCAGACTGTCAAGCGTTAGTATAGCGCACCAATACTCTGTAGTCAAGTATTCTACATCTGTTGATAATTATTACAATGATTTCGATTTGTATATATGGTACTATTTTAGATGAAAGAATCTGGTGGGTATTTAATAAAGAGCAAGAGGAATTAGATGGCTGCACCAAATCAAAATAGAGGTAGATTGGCGCTGGTAAGTGGTGAAACTCACCCGCAGCTCGCCCAGGATATAGCAAGTGAACTGAGCACAGAGCTTGATCCTGTTGACCTCAAGACTTTTGCAAATACCGAAAACTATGTAAGATTTGAAGAATCTGTTCGAGGTGCAGATGTGTTTGTGGTACAGTCACATGCTGCTGTCGGGGGAAAATCTGTCAACGACGCTATCATGGAGCAAAGACTGCTTATCGACGCTGCTAGGCGGGGTTCAGCACGTGAAATTACTGCTGTTTCTCCTTATCTCGCTTATCTGCGTCAAGATAGAAAGGCGAAAGGTCGCGAACCTATTAGTGCTTCTATGACTATCCAAGACCTCATACGCTCAGGTGCAAATAGGATTATGAGTGTTGATCTTCATTCTGAACAAGCTCAAGGCTTTATCAATGACCCGTTCGATCCTCTTATTGCCCAAGAAATCCTGACAAATTGGATTAGGAAATGGAAATCAAAAAATGGCAAAAAAAATTCCGAAGTTGTGCTGGTTTCTCCAGACGCTGGCAGGGCGGAACTTGTACAAGATTTTGCCGAAGAAGTCGGCGTAGACCTCGCGATCATCGACAAACGACGCTCAAGAGAAACTCGTAAAGCAGAGGCTACTGGTGTCTTGGGAGAGGTTGCTGGCAGGCAATGTATTATCGTAGACGACATGATAGATACTGCAGGTACTTTGGTTGCCGCAGCAAAAATGCTCAAAGAACAACGCGCTACCGGTGTTATTGCAATAGCGACTCACGGCATTCTATCTCACCCAGCTGCAGATAATATCAATGGTTCTGCTATCGACAAGGTAGTTGTGACAGATACGCTACCAACAGACGAACACGTAAAGAGACTAGGCGAAAAATTAGAGGTTGTCAGTATGGCACCAAAGATCGCAGAAGCTATACGTGAAGTACATGAAGAGGGCTCTGTCTCTCGAGTGTTCAATGGCAAAAATGCTCGCTAAGATTTGATATTTTTGAGTGGGAATCGAAATCCGAACGTACTACCTTTGTTCTCTACGCTCTGAAATATAACCTTACCGCCCTGTAGATCAATAATCTTCTGTGCCATGAATAGGCCTAATCCCGTACCGTCGGGTCGAGCGTTGCGAGCGTTCTCTGCACGGAAAAATTTGGTAAACAGCCTGTGTTGTACATTTTTTGGTACACCAATACCAGTATCAGTCACCTTGAAGATCACCTCGGTTTTTGTTTGCTCTAGCACGATACCAATAGTACCGTTTTTAGGAGTATAGAATATCGCGTTGTCGATAAAATTCATCATGACTTGCCTGATCTTTGTCTCATCTAATATAACAATAGGAAAGTTTTTTGGTGGTGTGTAGTTGATAATCTGATCTCTCAAGCCTGCGAGATCACGTAGTTGGGTAATCTCTTCTAGTACGATTTTGTTGAGGTCTGTTTCGTTATGTTCTATAACGAACTTACCAGTTCGAATACGAGATATATTGAGAAAGTCAGAGATCAAAAACACCATTCTCTGGGAACTATTAAAGGCCTCTTCCAGAGCTTTTCGTTGAGTGTCGTTGATTTTTCCTAAGTCCCCTTCTAGCATCATAGAGATGTAGCCCTTGATACTCGTAAGTGGTGTACGCAGCTGATGAGATGCCATAGAGATAAATTCGTCTTTTGTATCGTCGAGAGCGACTAGCTTTTCGTTGGTGCGTTTTAGTGCGGCGGTGGCTTTGTTGACTTTTGCCTGTAGGGTCGCGTTGAATTCTCTGATTTCTTCAAAAGCCAGAGCGTTTTGCAGGGCCAAAGCTAGGTCGTTGGAAGCAAGAGTCAACAGCTGGTCGTCATTATGGTTGATACTGTTGCCATTTTTTTTGTTACCAATCACTAAAAAACCTATCGCTTTGTTGGTTGTAGATAGTCGTGCAACAATTGCTATATGGTTGAGCTCAAAGTACGTTTTTTTGTGGTTGGAGCTTTCCTTTAGCATGCTGGCGTGTGTGATTTTTTGTTTGATTGTTTCCAATACTTCTAAAAAGTCTGCGTTTGCAAGGCGTTCTATCGGTGCGCTAGCCGTACTGCTTGTTATCTTTAGTTTGCCTGCTGTGTCATACATCACAAAAGCAGCGTATTCTGGCTTTATGGTTTCATCTATGACACTCAGGCTATGTCTTTGGATACTGTGGGCATCGACACTACGGGTCGAAAAACTACTGATTCGTCCTATCGCCTCGTTGACAGAATAACTTTGTTGGAAAAACAAACGATTCGTCCCTTTGTCCACAAACTTTTTGATTGGCCCAAAAAGCAGCGCAACTCCAATAGCTGTCAGAACATAATATATCTGTAGTTCTATTGTGACCAGCTGTCCCCCGAACAGGATGCTCGTCATGTTGAACGCAACAAAAACAAACAACAACACTATCGCTCCTAGAGACAAGGTGTAGCCTAGCAAACGAAAGACGACATATCGAATATCAAAAAGTCTCCATCTCAGTATGGCTGCAGAAGTAAATATGAAAAATATGAGAGAAAATATCGGGGTGACATTTGACAGCTCAAAGATGTTAAGTATCGGCAGTACAACACCAAAAATCACGCTAGGAATGATGGTCAAAATAATCCCTAGGTTTAGAAAAAGGGTTTTATGGTAGTCAGTTTTGCTGAGCTTTTTTTGATTTTTGTAGATTTGCATTAATATCATGACGCTGGTAGCAATAATAAACAGTAAAAAGTAGAGGTACAGCTCACCGAGCACGAAACCATCATTTGATTGATAGACATTGGCGTCTGTAAATGACAGCCCAAAAATTGGCAGGCTCGCTAAGAAGAGGATTTTTACATGGCTACTGATAGCCGTTTTTCTGTTTGGGTCAAAGTTGTCAACAAAAAGCAGCAATACCAGGATACCGGCAATAGATGCGGGTGTGATAAGACGCTGTAAGAATAGGTTCGTAGGATCACTGATGACTAACAAGTTGGCCGTAATCCATATCGATGTACATAGTGCGAGCAAGGCAAAGCTTTTATTCAGAGTGGATCTTTGGTTGTTAGCTAATACAATCGAGCCCAAAAAAAGTATAAGAATGATCGTAATAATAATACCCGCCTCGAGGATGAACATCTAAGACGATCTCCTCAGTACCCAGGCGGACTGATATGTTGATGCAAGTGCAATATCCTTTAGGTCGGCAAAGTCGTCGCTGGTCTCGCCCATTGGCGGAAGGACCAGAAAATGTTCTGCAGATTGCATCTTCGGACTAGTGCTGAGTAATCGCAAAGAAGGCACTACGGCATCTTCATCGATAGTGGAGTGTGTTTGAATGAAATCAACTAATACAATGCCTGATTTTTCTATACCACGCTGGCGTAGGAACTCTTCTGAGAGTGTTGAATTATCCTCTACTCGCCCTACGGTCATTATATTACTATCGATAGGCAATTGTTGGTCGTTAGGGAGTACGTGTTCACCGATAGCTGTAAGCGCGTCTTTATGTATCAAGCACGCTTGCTGCACACCTGCAGGCTGAAAACTCATATTAGGAAAAGCTGGCTTGGCAAGAAGCTCGATAAGTCGTGGCAGTGATGCGTTGTAGTCTGCTGTATCGAAAAGCACGTCGAGGTCTCTTCCTTCGGCAATAAGTCTTTGTATTTCGCCATCAACCCACTGACTTGTGCGCTGGAATAGTAGCCTAGCTATGTCCAATCCTTGACCACCTGAACTCACGGCTAGTGTACCGATAGTATATAGCTCGTTTTCTACTCTCAAATTTGCTAGTTGTTTGACTTTTTTCATGTCGAGCCAATTGATATGTTCTTGGGCGGTGTGTATAGACATAAAACCAGATATTATTTCTCGACCATCTCGTCGTTCTTTGACAACTATTTTGGTGACGGACGGGTCTTTTGCATCATGTACGAATTCTTCAGCTGACATATCTTGACGAAACATGGATTGACCTTGGTCTTTTTGAAATTGCGACTGAATCAGCTCAAAGCTACCCACAGTATCGTAGTCATCTAGAACATACAGAACAGAGGCGTATTTTTCAGATGACGCGTCGTTTCGTTCATGACTACGATTGATTGTCTCTGTTGACATCGTTTAAAGTACCCTCCACTGTTGTTATCGTAACGTTTCGTTGTATACTGCTTATAGTTTAACAAAAAACAATCACAAATGAGTATGAAACAAGAAAACCGGCCTATTCTTTCAAAGCACTGCTTTGGTACGCTGTGGGTGAAAAACGTTGATTTGCTCACGGATATGGCAGCTTGCGAGCAAAAGGTTAGCGAGTTGATTGTTCGTCATGGAGCGCATCAACTAGGGTCTACAACTCATACTTTTGAAAATGGTAGTTTTACACTTTTGCTATCTCTATCGGAATCTCACATCTCGATTCATACTTGGCCAGAACATAAGAATGTCCAATTGGATGTTTTTTTGTGTAGTTATCTAGAGGACAATTCTAAAAAATGTCAGAAGATTTTTGATGAAATATGCCAGTATTTTAAACCGACAAGAACAGAAACGCAATCAGTTATGAGAGCATAGATGATTGAAACAATTTTGCTGCTAAGTATACTGTGTGGTTTCGTCGGATGTATCCAAATGTTGCTTTCTAGTCAAAGATACCGACTTGCAGGCAGTACAATTGAAAAAATACACTGGGAAGAGGATACTCCAACCGTTAGTTTATGCATACCGGCACGCAACGAGACACATGCATTGGCGGATTGTCTAGCATCGGCACTATCAAGTGATTATCCGAAACTAGAGATTATTGTACTAGATGATTGTTCACAAGATACAACTTCGCAGGTCATTAGAGGTTTTGCTCATGACGGGGTGCGCTTTGTGAAAGGAGATGCGCCTAGTGACGGTTGGTTGGGAAAAAACAACGCTTATCAAGTGCTATCGCAGCAAGCTCGAGGTGAATATCTAGTCTTCATGAGTGTTGATACGCGTATTGAAACAAAAACTATTTCCCAGATAGTGGGCTATATGCAGCTGAAAAAACTCAGCATGGTCTCTATACTGCCTAGACGATACGATGGTCTACGTAGTAGCGTACTGTTTGCCCCACTCAGATATTTTTGGCAACTTCTACTCCCGCTCAAAATCAATACGCCATTGGCAACCAGTATTTGGTCAATTAGAGCAGATAGCCTGCAACAGACCGGTGGGTTCGAGGCTTTTCGAGATGATATTCATGTAGAAAATACAATCGCATCTCAGTTAGAAAACAAAAACCAGTATAGGTTTCTGGTCGCTAACAACGATCTCGCTGTTAATTATGAGAAAAAATGGGCATCACAGGTACAAACGGCCATTCGACTCTGGTACCCTGCTCTTGGCAAAAATGTGGGGCTTGGCTTGCTAGCAGTAGTAGCTCATTTTGTATTATTTGTTCTGCCTTTTGTGGTGTTTGTCGGTGGCTTGCTGCATCTAACTTCCGGCTCTTTCGTATTACCTCTGAGTTTTGTGCTTTCTCTGTGTGCATCTTTTTTGTATATCGGTCTCTACGTTGCATATATCAAGAAAACAAAACGAATCAACAGCCTGAGTGATGTCCTGGTTGTGCTTGTCTCTATCTTTTTGCTGCCGTTTTTGGCGGTTCAAGAAATGGTATTGATCATTGTGAGTTTTATCCAGTACAAACGCGGAAAAGTTGACTGGAAAGGCCGCAATGTCTGCTACCCTGTTGTGGCAAAAAGTTAGTTCAGGCGTTTGCGTCGTGACCAAGTTCGCTGAGAGCTGTGATCATTTCCTTTTTTGAGAGATGAGAGACTTTTATATTATTATGCTGCGCGATTACGTATCCTTGGATCACGTGTTTGAGACGGATAGCATCTTTGCGCCAAAAATAGTCGATCTTAAAATGATCAACAGAATTCATCACACGACTCGAGATTGTCACTGAGCCAAAGAAAGGTCCTACCCCAGAGGCAATATTGAGGATATCCTCTATACGGATACTGATCACCTCCGCTGACCAAAAAAAACTACGTTTTGTGATAGTAACCTTTGTACGGTCTAAAGAAATGCTGTCTGGGAATAAATCAAAAGGAAATACTGCAGTAGCGGTTGCCAGTACTTCGTTGGACTTTGCAACCATCTTGTGTAGTTTTTTTAAGGAGTCGGCTCGTTCTTCGCTTGGTTTTTTAGCTATAATCGTATTTTTCTGTGCGATCAACTGTTCAACTGGGGCGAATAGGACATCTTTGTTAAGTAGGAGTCCTATATTCATAAATGCTTTTGTTGCCGTTTGGCCGATTTTTTTACTACGTAGTGGTAAAAAGCCGTACGGCTGATAAAAAAGGTCAGAAGGTTTACTTAGTGGTACATTTTGACTCACCATATCTTTGTCGTCCATAACACGCCCTCCTGTTTAGACAATTTCATTATAGTGGATTGCTTTGAAAAAAGCCAATAATCTAATTTGTATCTGATGTAATATCGAGCTGTCCGTTGAGATAGGCAATGATAAGGTTTTCTCGAGGGCTTTCTCCACCTAGAGCCTTGAATGCTCTGTGTATTCTCGCACCTGCGGCCACACTAGTGATATTCAGGCGATCACCAATGGTTTGATAATTTGCAGTCTGCATTCTTATAGTCAAGGCAGCTTGGGCCTCAGCGGAAAGCGGTCTTTTTTGTTTTGCTTTCAAGGTATTAACCTCGTCTTCAGTGGCATCAAGATGACCGTTTTTTAGACACCATATTGCGAGCTGTTCGATCGTGAGACTGGTATTATTGCGGATATCTCTCATCATGGCGCGGACAGTTGTTCTTTGTAGACCTATTCTTTCGGCGATTTCTTCGTTTGTCAGATGGAGATAGCGAGCCAGCTCTCTTTGTGCAGGCGTCATTTTCACCCGTTGCGCTTCTATTTGCTGCAGCAGTGCTTTGATAGTAAGGATCTCGGGCTCTGGTAAGTATTTGTTAAGTATATCGCTCAGCTCACGGTTGTCATCTTGCTGTATTTCAGCGATGTCTTCGTTGCTAAGTCCTGCTATTTCAGAGATCGGTAGATCAAGAGATAGCAAATTGTGTAGTCTCCTAAAGCCTTTCTTTTCAGCCAATCTCACAGATTCACTCGAAAGGCCTCCCAAACATATGGCTGTATCTCTTAGAGTTATCTTCTCTTGGCGAGGATTCATGCCGGATCTTAATTGGAGCACTATTCTTTCCCGTCTTGCCAAGAGTGTGACTGCATTTCTGACTTCACGTTCTCTTTCCGACTGCGTGAGCACGTCTATAGGAGATGCCGTTTCTTCATCGATTAGTAGATCCATCCGTTCTATATTGGATTCTCCGCTCTGTCCTACGGGCGCGTTAAGCGATAGTGTACCTCTCGCGTGTCTGCGTATCCTATCGATATCTGCTACGTCGAGGTCTAGACGCTGAGTCAATTCCTCTATGCTTGCTTCTCGACCCTCGGTTGATTGAATTTCGTGTTCTATTCTGTTGATCGCAGTAGCGTATTGCGCTACGTGTGCTGGAAGTCTGATATTGCGGCTTTTGTCTGCAAGTGAGCGCGTGATGCCTTGTTTGATCCACCACGAGGCATAAGTGCTAAATTTGAAGCCTCTTCTATGGTCAAATTTTTCAGCAGCCCGTATCAGCCCTAAATTGCCTTCTTGGATAAGATCGAGAAAAGGTAGCCCAAATCCCCTGTATTTTTTTGCAATACTAACTACAAGTCGCAGGTTTGCTTCGATCAGCTGGTCTTTTGCATCCGGATCGCCTTTTTCACAGGCTTTTGCGAGACTGACTTCTTGATCTGCGGTGAGCAAATCCACCTTGCCTATCTGACGCAAGTAGAACTTTAGTGTGTCCGAAGGATTGATGCTTGCTTCGTTTTCTGCAGCTAGGAGTGCAACTTCCTCGTCATTGAGCAGTGGCACAGATTCTTCACTCTCTACATCTGATTCTTCGAAAGTATCGAGCGCGGCTCCAGTGTACTGCTCTAATATCAAGGCTGCCTCATCCGCAACTAGAGGTTGCGCGTGAATATCTTCAAATTCCGAACCTCGTAGAGGGTCAGTTTGCAGTGTATCTGACAATGAATCAGATGGGATAGAATTATTATTGTTCTCGGCCATAATTAGAAGCTATATTATAGCATTATATTTGTATTTTTAAAAGTATTTTAATAGGTCTTGGGTTCTGTATTGCGAGAATAAAACAGCCACCTATGGTGACTACTTTATTTTGGCAGGGGCAC
Organism: uncultured Candidatus Saccharibacteria bacterium; assembly: GCA_964348695.1. GTDB lineage: Bacteria > Patescibacteriota > Saccharimonadia > Saccharimonadales > Saccharimonadaceae > JACPYF01. Next base: position 232,777 of record CAYGDI010000001.1, read on the forward strand.
GTGGAATCGAACCACGATCTAAGGTTTTGGAGACCTTTATACTAACCGTTGTACTATGCCCCTACGTCCAAACTTGCGTCTCTACCTCGTTTTGCCTGGTGGCAAAAGCTTCGGTCTAAGACTTCGTTTCTCCTTTTCAGTCCCGCATACAGTCGCATGCGCTCCTTGGTTTGCGTGACTGGGTGAACCGTAGATTGATTATACCAGAACTAATCTGTTGGTGCTTTAGAAAAGTTCAAAAAATGGTATACTAGGTGTACATGAAATCATTGAGTTTAAACAAACCGTTGGTACTAATAGTTGTTGGTTTGCCTGGAAGTGGCAAGAGTTTTTTTGCCAGACAGTTTTCGGATACTTTCCACGCTCCTCTGGTGAGTCAAGATGAAATTCGACATGTACTATACTCTGAACCCACGCTCACGAAGCAAGAACAGAATATTGTGGATAGTATGTGCCTGTTGCAAGCACGTGAGCTTTTCAAAACTCACAAAACGTTCATAGTTGATGGCCACGCTTCAACAAAAAGTAAACGTGCTAATTTGCGTAAAATGGCCAAAGACAAAGACTTCGACACACTACTCGTCTGGGTGCAGACAGATGTAGCGACTGCAAAGTACCGTTCAATGAAACGTTCTAATAGGAAAAAAGACGATACATTCAACCAGTCACTTTCTGGTATGCAATACGAGGAACTAGCTCGCTCTTTTTCACCGCCAACGGGGCAAGAGCCCACTATCGTTATCAGTGGCAAGCATACGTACGCAACTCAAGCTAGAGTTGTCTTAAAAAAACTTGTTGCACCGAGAGCAAATGCACCGCAAACTATCGTCAATCATAGTGGTCGCACTCCTCAAGGTCCATCAGCAGCCCGACGTAATGTCATTATAAGATAAGGAGAGCGAAATAGTGCCACACTTTCACGACCCTATACTAGGCAAGGTCACAGTGTCGCGCACTCGATCTGCGCGTTATGTACGCCTAGGTATCACATCTGGCGGAGATATTAAGGTCTCTGCACCTTTCTTTACACCGATGTATTTTATCAAAGCTTTTGTCAAAAAATCTCGGGGTGAACTACAAGGAGTGATCGACCGATATAGAACTGTATACGCAAGCAATATGAAAATAGGAAAATCGCACGAACTTGTTATCGACTATTCGGCTGCGACTACGGATGTGCAGTACAAAAAACCGTCCATAATCGTGCGTATTCACGACGAAGATGATATTTTGGATGATACTATTCAAGGCGCTATACGAGAAAAGGTCGTCAAGGCACTTAGATCAGAAGCTAAAGCATATCTTCCACGACGATTGCAGCATATAGCTGATAGCAAAGATTTTCAGTACACAAAAGTCAGGTTTTCTCATGCCAAAGGGCGTTGGGGAAGCTGCAGTAGTGATGGTACGATTAGTCTCAATATTGCGCTGATGAAACTGCCTTTTGAACTGATAGACTACGTATTGATTCACGAGTTGGCTCACACTAGGTTTCTCAACCACAGTGCTTCGTTCTGGAACTTGGTTGAACAATCTGATCCACTATACAAAACACATAGAAAAGCACTGAAAAATGAGTCGCCTCATATATAATGAATAGATAATGAGTGGGCCGCCTGTAGAATCAGAGATCAACAATCAGTATAACCGTCGGGTGAATACCATTATGTTTTGGGTTGCGCGTACGACTCCACTGCTGACTGCAGTATATGCTGCATTTGTGTTGTTTGGTTTTGTTCAACCTTCCCAACTTTTCTCATGGCAAGCATTAGTGCTTGTGATTGCTGGCATTTGTATTGTGGCATTTCGTCAGACGAATACCTTTTACCAGCCAGTATCGCAACAATTGGCATTTTATATTATTTCTCTAAGTACGGTTGTTTTTGTGATGGGCTTTGAGTTGATTGTTTTGGCTTGGGGTGTGCTTAGTATTTCAACATTTCTCAATTTTGGTATCAAGATGTACTACCGCAGCAATGTGCTTTTGGTAGGTTTTGGACTCTTGGATGCACTGCTTCTTTGGCCAACTCACGGTATTTCTAGACTATTTTTCAATATCATGATAGTCATGTTTACGTTTTGGGGAACTACGATCCTCGTCAAGATTGTCGAGGCGCAGACGCTTGATCATGACCGATTAGTACGTACGCGCAAACGAGAGAGCTTGCAGTATAGTCGTATGCAAGCGTTGATCAACAGCTTGAGCGACGCAATCATTAGCTTTGATAATAAAGGCGTTATAAAACTATACAACTCTGCAGCGCTTAATCTTTTGGATACCAACAAATCACTCACAGGACAGCACATAGACGACGTGATTCGTCTGTACAACAAAGCAACAAAAAAAAGGTCGCGCTCTAGTCTGCTCGATCTAGTGGTCGCCGAAAAACATCAGCTAGAAACAGAGGATTTTAGTCATCGTTTTGATGATGGCGAAGAGATACGACTCAATATTGTGAGTGCGCCTATTCGGAACTCTTTCGGCAAAGACAAAATGTCGGACGAAGGCTATATCTCTATTTTGCGCGATATAACGAAAGTCAAGTCCCTGGAAGAAGAGCGAGATGAATTTATCAGTGTTATTAGTCACGAGCTCAGGACACCTATCACTATTACAGAAGGCACTGTCAGCAATATGATGTTGATGGCTCAGAGAAACAATGCGGACCATGAGATTATTAAAGGTCTGGGAGATGCTCACGACCAGATCGTTTACTTGGCAAAAATGATCAACGACCTGTCCGCCCTCAGTCGGGCTGAACGCGGCGTTGGAGTCGAACAAGAAGAGATAGATCTTGAACATTTTGCGCAAGAACTCTATGAACACTACTCGCCTCAAGCAAAAGCCGAAGGTCTACGGTTTGATCTCGATATTGCAGGCAAAATTGGCTCGCTCTACACTAGCAAACTTTATCTTGAAGAGATTTTGCAAAATCTTATTACTAACGGTATCAAATATACCTCAAATGGTTCGGTAACCTTGGCTATAAAACGTGAAGAAAGAGGAGTTTTATTCACTGTCACAGACACCGGACACGGCATCAGTAAATCTGATCAAAAAAAGGTTTTTCAGAAGTTCTATCGCTCGGAAGATTACCGCACTAGAGAGACCGGTGGCACAGGTTTGGGTTTATATGTTGCGGGTAAATTGTCAAATAAACTAGGTACACGTATCAAACTGGAGAGTCGCCTCAATCACGGTTCAAGCTTCAGTTTTGTAATTCCTGAGTCACAAGTCAGCTAGATGGTTTTTAACTAGCATAAGCATTGTAATCTACCTCTCATAAAGATATAATAAAAGCTAACAGAAAAACCAGAGGAGAAGGCTTCGCGGCTAAAAAAGTATGCGGATATTAATGCTAGGGTGGGAGCTACCGCCGCACAACAGCGGTGGTCTTGGAGTTGCATGTTATCAAATGAGCAAGGCTTTGAGCCAAGAAGGCGCTAGTATTGATTTTGTACTGCCATACAAAGCTGAGCACGAAGCCAATTTTTTAACTATTCATTCTGCCACTGATCTAACCCCTCTGCACCGTAACGGCATGGGAGCATACTACCAATGCCAATGCGCTGAGGGGTGCGATCACAACTCTCTCATTGATCTTCAGGATATTCAGCACAAGTACGCAGATTTTGTTGAAAATCTAGTACAAGAGATTAAACCTCACGTTATCCATGCTCACGATTGGTTGACGATGCGAGCTGGTATCCGAGCAAAACAAGCCACTGGTGTGCCACTGATAGTGCATGTACACGCTACAGAGTATGATCGTTCCGGAGAACTTTATGGCAACCCAGTTGTACACGACGTAGAGCAACAAGGTCTATTGATGGCTGATCGTATTATTGCAGTTAGCAATATTACAAAAAAACTGATCACTGAAAAGTACGGTATTCCTGCAGAAAAAATCGAAGTCGTTCACAATACAATTGATCCGAGTTCTCTAGGAGAGTATTTTTACGATGAAAGTACGTATGCGTATTTGCATAGTATGCAGCAAGAGGGTTACAAAGTCGTGACAACCATAGGTAGGCTCACTGTTCAGAAAGGACTGACCTATTTTGTACAAAGTGCCGCTCGAGCACTGGAAAAATACGACAAACTACTTTTTTTGATAGCTGGCGATGGCGAACAGCGAGATGAATTGATCCGTCTTTCGTGCGATCTTGGCATCGCCGACAAAGTCTTTTTTACTGGTTTTATCAGAGGTCAGGTCTGGAGAGATGCTTATAGTGTCGCAGATATATTCGTGATGAGTTCTGTGTCAGAGCCTTTTGGGCTCACCGCCTTAGAAGCAGCGGCACATGATACCGCTGTAGTGCTTTCTCATCAATCAGGTGTTGGAGAGGTCTTGTCTAATGTTATGCGGTTTGACTATTGGGATACAGACAAGTTGGCAGACGCAATAGTAGGTATCGCCACCAGCGATAGTCTGCGACAAGAACTAGCCAAAAATGTCGCACACGAATATGCTCGCATATCCTGGCAAGACGTAGCACGACATATTACATCTATTTATGGCAAGCAAGGTGCAAAAATATGAGTAATCAACGTTCCATCGTACTCTACCTCCACGTCCATCAACCGAAACGGATTCGTCCTTACAGCGTATTCGAAACGGCAAATGATCACAATTACTTTGAGAATCCCCACTGGGATCACGGGACGCACAACAAAAGAATCTTTCGCAAAGTCGCCGAAAAATCGTATCTTCCAACAAATGCCCTACTCTTGGAATTGTTGCAGAAACATCCGGAGTTTCGTTTTTCTCTCAGTATCACTGGTACTTTGATAGAACAGGCTGAAGCATGGGGCCAAGATGTGCTAGAAAGTTTCCAGAGACTAACGGAAACTGGACGAGTTGAGATTGTTGCAGAAACATATCACCATTCGTTGGCGTTTTTTTATAGTAGAAACGAGTTTGAAAAGCAAGTTACCTTGCACAAACAAAAGATAGAAGCCCTCTTCTCCCAGACTCCCCAGGTTTTCCGCAATACAGAGCTCGCCTACAATAACGATCTTGCACACTGGGCGGACGCAGCGGGCTACAAAGGTATTCTTGCCGAAGGTTGGGACAAACTATTAGAATGGCGAAGTCCAAATTTTGTTTATAAGCCAATCAATACAAAAAACATTAGTCTACTGATGAAAAATTACAAACTTTCTGATGATGTAGCATTTCGTTTCAGTAACAAAAGTTGGGAGCAATGGCCGCTGACTGCCGACAAATACAGTCACTGGCTCAATACAGCAACCGAAGATCAACCAATCGTTAATTTGTTTATGGACTACGAAACATTCGGCGAACATCAGTGGGAAGATACTGGAGTGTTTGAATTTTTCAGGGAGTTACCAGCCAAATGGCTCGCACGACAAGGCAATGGTTTCGCGACTGTCTCAGATGCTATAGAACAGCATCAACCTGTCGATACTATAGACTGCCCTACTACAGTGACGTGGGCGGACACTGAGAGGGATCTTACTGCATGGTTGGGAAACTCTATGCAACAGGAGGCTCTCAAGTACCTTTATGAACTAGAAGAGAGAATACTCCAAACTGGCGACGACGGCTTGATAGATGACTGGCGCAACTTGCAAACTAGTGATCACGCCTACTATATGTGTACAAAATGGTTCAGCGATGGCGATGTGCATGCATATTTTAGCCCCTATGACTCGCCGTATGATGCGTTCTTGTATTTTATGAATGTACTACGAGATATACGGTGGCGTCTCAGTGAACACGAAAAAGGCGGCTTTCGTTATGGCTAGACCAATAGTCATGAGTAATGGCAAACTACACGTAGGCCTGAATATATATGGTGAGGTGCACGATTTTTATTATCCATTCGTCGGGCAAGAAAATCATGCTGCCAGCAAGAATCTACGCCATCGTATAGGTGTTATGGTGGATGGTACACTGTCATGGCTAGACGATGGACAGTGGCAATTTCAGTTCAGTTACCACAAAAATACTTTGATAGGTCACGTATCTGCCACCCACCAATCATTGGGCGTCCGACTAGAATTTGATGATTGCGTGGACGCGGAACAAGATCTGTTTTTGAGAAATATTCATATTATCAACAACTCTGAACAAGAACGACATGTCCAACTCTTCATGCACCAGGTGTTTGATATTAGCGATATGGCTGGCAATGGTGACACAGTTCAGTACTTACCCGACAGCCAGGCGATTCTCACATATAGAGGTAAGAGAGCTTTTGTTATAGGAGGCAATCATGCAGATGGCTCACCCTTTAGTCAACATAGTGTCGGTTTGTTCGGTATCGAAGGGCACAAAGGTACGTACGCAGATGCAGAAGACGGCATACTAGCAAACAACAGCGTAGAGCACGGTCGTGTTGACTCAACGATTGGTTTCGACGCAACGATAGGCCCTCACCTTTCTACTCGAATATACTATTGGATCAGTGTTGATACTGATATGAAAGAAGCTATTAAACGACACGACCAGGTACAGGATCAAAATATGGTGATCAACCGTATCTTGGCAACAAGTCGCTGGTGGCACAATTGGGTACAACCTGCTGAACATTTTGCAAAAAAACTACCAACACAGTTCCAGAACAGTTTTATTCAGAGTATCCTACTCATAAAGTCACATATAGATCATTCTGGTGCGATTATCGCCAGCACGGATACGACCATGCTTCACCATTCGCGCGACGCATATGCCTACTGCTGGCCTAGAGACGGTGCTTTCACTGTATGGCCCCTGATACGCATTGGATACAAAGACGAGCCACTCAAATTTTTTGAGTTTTGCCGCAAAGTATTGCATTCAAAAGGCTACTTGGCGCATAAGTACCAATCTGATGGATCTTTAGGGGCAAGTTGGCATGGTTATACGCACCATGGAGGAGTTCAAGCACCACCGATACAAGAAGACGAAACTGCTGTGGTATTGTTTGTTTTTGGACAATTTTACGAAACACACAAAGACAATAAACTGCTCAGGGAGTTTCTTTTGAGAGACTTTTATGACAGCTTAGTGCGACCGATGGCGGATTTTTTGAGCAGTTACATAGATCCTAAGACCGGTTTGCCAAAGCCAAGCTACGACTTGTGGGAAGAACGTTTTATGATCAGTACATTTACGACCGCAACCGTGTGTGGAGCGCTATTTGCCGCGGCGACGATGGCGGAGGCAGCAAATGATGAACAGAGTGCTGTGCGCTGGCGAACAGCAGCTGATGATATTTTGCAAAATGCTCAAAAACTACTCTACAATCCCGAAAGAAAAGTGTTCTACAGCGGTATCACACTCAACGAAGATGGTGTCGAAAAAGATGCTCGTATAGATAGCTCCGCAATATTTGGCTCGTTCATGTTTGGGTTGTTCGGACTAGACAGCGACGAACTGTCTAGTAGTGTGAAGTCTATGCGAGATGCACTCTCTATGCCGCAGGAAAATGTACTAGGACTCGCACGTTACGAAAATGATGAGTACTACAGAGTTAGCTCCGAGATTCCTGGTAATCCGTGGTTTATTACAACCTTGTGGCTAGCACAGTACTATATTGAAACTAACCAAAAAGACAAAGGACTAGAGCTAATCGAATGGTGTCAAAGCCTCTTGATGAACACAGGCGTGCTAGCCGAACAGCTCAATCCATACAATCAACAATACATCTCAGTTGCACCTCTGACCTGGAGCCAAGCCGAATACGCAAGCACACTGCTAGATTTGGTCAGTGAGTCCGAAAACGAAGGCTGATCGAAAAAACCTACTTTTGCTGGTATAATGATAGTCAATGTTTGGTTTTTTACTACTCATCATCATAGGCGCCTGGATCATTTACTACCAGCGTAGTATTACAGAGCCAGAAGATCTGCCCAAAAAAGTTTCGGTACGCCTAGATCGTATATGGGATATTGCCAAAGACGCTTTGCGAGAGAAAAAATACCTCAGAGCTGAAAAAGCACTACTGACTATACTGCGTGTTGACGAAAGAAATGTCGGCGCTTACAACCGACTAGGCATATTATATGCAAAACAAGGTGCGTTTGATGATGCAATCGAATGTTTTGAGATAGCACAGAGTCTGGAGCCAAGTGCTAGTAGTCTGCACAATGTTGGTCTGATATATTTTGAAACCAAAAAATACGATAAAGCAGCACTTGCTTTTGAACAAGCGATCGAAATGGACGATCAGCACGCATCCAGGTTTGTCGCCTATGCAAAAGTCCAAGAACAGCTCGGAGATAACAAAAAAATGATAGAAGCGCTAGAGGCGGCGGTGAAACTAGAAAAAAACCCACAAAGCCTCAAGATACTAGCAGACGCTTACGAAAGAGATGGACGCAATGAACTAGCTATGAAAGTCCATGAAAAAGCCGCAAAGATGATCTTGCCTACAGGTACACCAAAACGTATCAAGCAACCTCGCAAAGTTGTGATGTAATCTCCTTGAGAAATATAGCGTAATCAGGTAGTATTGTATCTGTACTTTGATTCCCCTGCCATCTTAGCTCAGGGGTAGAGCACTTCCATGGTAAGGAAGGGGTCTCGGGTTCAAATCCCGAAGATGGCTCCATGTACATGCAACATGCTGGGATAGTGAAGCGGTCAAACACAACAGACTGTAAATCTGTCGGCATTCGCCTTCGTAGGTTCGAATCCTACTCCCAGCACCAACTTTATTACTATAAGATGCGCCAGTATCTTGTAGGAATAAAGTAGATAGATAGATAGTATAGATGAGAACCGTTCGACGTAGTCGAGGTTCGTACAGGATTGAGCGTGCAGGAGTTTACTCCGAAAAGCGAAGTCCGTGCAAGCCGAAGGCGCATCCTACTCCCAGCACCACTGTATCTATTGCCAGTAACAGATACGCTTTGCTATACTCATCAACACACGTGCCGCCTTAGCTCAGCTGGTTAGAGCAACTGTTTTGTAAACAGTAGGTCTCCGGTTCGAATCCGGAAGGCGGCTCCAGAGATAATACTTTATTTATACCCGTAAATGTGCTAAAATAGACATAATTAACGAATAACAACCACTAATAGAGAGAAGATATGGCAAAGAGTAGTAAAACAAAGCGTAAGATTGTTGGAATGGTCAGTGATGACAGCAACCACCGTACTTATTACACCGTAAAAAACACTCAGAATTCTCCAGACAAACTGAGTTTGCGAAAATATGACCCGAAACTGCGCAAACATGTCACGTATACTGAGACAAAAAAGAACTTAGGCAGAAACGAAGTTAAAGCCCGCAAGGGTTAGACTAAATTACGCAAGTATATTGTTAATTTTTCTATTTAGTACTATAATATACTTTAATTATGGATCTGTTTAAAGGCTTCAACCCCGAAACTGCTAAAAATACCCGTCACTTAAAAGTTGGCCAGTTTGACACTTATATTGTTGACTGCGCGGCTATACAAGAAAGTGTTAATAAAAAAGGAGAAACCGCTGTACTTGATGACACTCAGTACACAAGCCCTTTGGTATCTAGTGAGCTGACTTTACGCCAGCGAACTGACGGGAGAGGTCGTCATAGATTTGTCTACCAAGGATCTATGAATTTAGCAAATAGTGTTGATGTTGCGGCTATACAAGAAGATTTCTTTGCAGAAATGCAGAGGACTATTGATAATTATAGCGATATTACAATGCAAGGTTTTTATTTTAATAACAACCGCATGTTGGTATCTGAAATGGAAAGAGGCAGACCTGCTCTTGCAAGACTAGGTGTATACCCAGAAGATAAAAATATCAATATTTGCAATGAAGGCGTTGGAACTGCGACGAAATTTAAAGAAGTTGAAGTAACACTCAGAGCTCCGAACCTTGAAGACATAGAAGGCTATGCTGCACAACATTTTGCTGTACATGTAGTCACCTATGTAGCAGCACTTAATTCTCTATGTAAAGTTTTATATGGGGGCGTTCCAGAACCTCAGACTTTGGTAATGACGCCAGAAGGACCTCTATACCATGACAAAGATTCCAACAAATATTTAAAACAGCAAAAGTATAAAAAAGTAATTATAGGTTCTAAAAATAAAGAAGCTGTAGAAAAATCAGAAGATACTGACGACACAAAAGATGCCGAAAAATTGCAAGGTAAAGAAATACCAAAAGGAATCACTTTAGACGACATAGGTGGTCTTGAGAATGTGCGTGCTGAGCTTAAAAAGGTAGTTAACTCGTTTAAAAATGCAGAAGCGTTGAAAATGCGGGGCGTACAAAAACCAAATGGTATTTTTATGTATGGGCCTCCTGGTACAGGAAAAACTACTTTAGCCACTGCATTAGCAAACGAGATCGACGGAACACTTTGGGAAATTAAAGTATCCGATATCAAAGATAAGTGGCACGGTAATTCTGAAAGAAATATGCAAGAAATTTTCAACAAAGCACGTTCTATCGACACTCCTACAGTAATGTTATTTGATGAATTTGAAACGATGATCAACTCAACGGATAGTGCTCAATCTTCAGCAAACACATCTGACAATGCGGTAGCAGGTATATTCAAAAAAGAAGTGACCAAACTATTAGATGAAAACGAAAATATTATACTTGTAGCAGCTACAAATTACGATGACCGGGTTGACGAATCTCTGATACGATCTGGTCGTTTTGACTTAAAATTATACGTGCCCATGCCTGATGAAAATGCTAGGGTGCGTATCTTTGCAAATATGATAGCTGATATGATAAATTCGCAAAGTAGTGATGATTTTACACCTGTAGCTCAGGGCGTTGACCCAACTGCTCTTGCACTGGAAACTGAGGGTATGTCTGGAGCAGACATTGACGCTATACTTAGAAAAACTGCATTTGATAAAGCTATCCAAGACGGTGATAAGCCCGGTTCATCTGGCCCAATAACTCAAGAAGATATACTGAAACAGATTAATGATTTTCGCACTCAGTAGGACCTGTGCCTTAACTGACTGAAAGTTTAAGTAGCTGAGTTCGGATATTGCCGTCCGCTAGTAACTTTTCTTGAGTAAAAACAATATTTGCAAGTAACCCAGACAAGCTCGAGCTGGGTTTTTGTTTTAGTGAAACTTCTACAATATGAGCAATGTCACGTACGAGATCCATAGCTTTGTCTCTATTACTACCTACCCTATAGCTTGTTATAAGCTTTTCGTAAGTTGTACCTTGTATAAACGCCCTTGCCTCTTTTATGGACGCACTGCGCGCTGCAAAATACTCCTTGTCGCGAACGAGTCTCGTAAGTTCCGCGGGCAGTCCCATCGCCATATACTGCAATTGTAAACGTTTTTTTTCGTCAGTCACACCTAGTTCTTTTAGCAAATCCTCAGTCTGCGTGTTGGATAGTGGTACGATCTCTATCTTTTGCACTCTCGAAAGAATAGTGGGCAGTAATATCTGTGGATTGTGAGCTGTCAGTATGAACATAACATGTTCTGGTGGCTCTTCTAGTAGCTTTAGTAGTGCATTTTGAGCCGGAGCTTGCATTGTATCCGCGTCATCGACAATAATCACTAGTTTCTCGTGCTGCTTGCTACGCGTAAAAGCGTACAATTCACGTATTGTTTTAATCTTTATGGTGCCCTTTTCATCTGGCTGGACGGTAACTATGTTCGAAACAGGTGTAAGTTTGGCAGCTATCTCTTTAGCAATAGAAGCCAGTCCAACACCGAAACGACCGTGCAGTAAAGTAGCATGGGGTTTACTCGTTACGATCGAATCGAGTTGCTTTTTGACGCTTTTTTGGATCAACATTATTACGATTTTACCATTTCTCTAAATTCCGCTGGCAGTGGCGCTTCAAAAACTTTTCTCTCACCGCCAGGCAATGTAAGTTCTAGACACGTAGCGTGGAGAAACATTCTTTTTGATTCTTGGCCGTATACAATATCACCTACAATTGGGTGCCCTATATGCGCCATATGCACCCGAAGTTGATGAGTTCTCCCGGTAGTTGGTTTGAGTTCTACTAGTGAGTATCTACCGTTCGATGATAAAACTTTGTAGGTCGTGGAGGCGCTTTTGCCATTCACTCCCACTCTAAACTGGCTTGGTTTGCTAGGATTTCTCTCTATCGGCAGCTCGATGCGTGCTTCGCTGTCCTTTGGGGTGCCTTCGACAACAGCCATGTAGGTTTTTTTTGCTTTTCTGTCGCTGAATTGTTTTTGTAATAACTTCGCTGTCTCGGCGTTCTTTACACCTATCATTACCCCGCTGGTCGCTCTATCAAGTCGGTGAATAATACCAGGGCGGTTGGTGTCTTTGCCATAAGATGTGTAGTTTTTAAAAAAATCTGCCACTGTAGCCTCTTCAACGATACCTCCTTTTGCATGAGATAGGACTCCTGCAGGTTTGTCGATAACTATCACGTTTTCGTCTTCGTACACGATTGGCATATCTATGTGCTGCTGTCCAGGCTTTGTTCTGGTGTCTGCAGTTACTTCGTCATCTTCACCAAGTAGCAATTTGTTGCTGGAGACGACTTCTCCATTCACTTTTACATAGCCTGCAGCGATGTATTTTTGCCAGGCAGAACGAGAATGCTCGGGAAAGTACTGAGCAAGGTAGGCATCTAATCTCATTATCTTAGTCCGACAGCTTTTTGAGCTCGTAGTAAGGTTTCATTGGCAACTTCGTTAGCTGCTGCTTCACTGGTCGCCAGCTTGGCTGATATAGTTTCGTCGCTGACTTGTGCTAGTTTGGCCTGAAAGTCTGTCAAGAAAGCTCTTACAGCGTCTGCGACCGCTTGTTTGAAATCGCCGTAGCTACTTTTACCTTGCCACTCACCTGTAACTTCGTCTTTAGTTTTACTAGTTGTGAGTGCTAAGATCTCTATTAAATTACTAATACCTGGTTGGTTTTGTGGGTCGTACTTGATATTAGCTAGATCATCAGTCGTAGCTCGCATAATTTTACCAGCTGCGAACTCAGGGTCTTCACTGAGGAATATTACACCTTTGCCTGATTCATCAGATTTGCTCATTTTTTTAGTCGGATCAGCAAGATCTTTGATACGTAGACCTTGATCTTTACTAAAAAGTTCATGCTGTTGTTTGACAGGCAGCGGCACTGTGAATAATTCCCCGAAACGCTTGTTCATACGCTGGGCAATATCACGAATGTATTCTAAATGCTGGGTTTGGTCATCACCGACTGGTACATATGTTGCGTTGTATAGCAGTATGTCAGCGGCCATTAGGACAGGGTAGTTAAATAACCCAACTGAGACCCTGTCATCGCCTAATTTGGCAGTCTTGTCCTTGAACTCAGTCATTCTACCCATTTCACCAACACCAGTAAAACAATCCAATATCCAAGTCAGTTCACTGTGCGCAGACACATAACTCTGGCGGTACAAATGTACATCATCATTATCTAACGGCAGTCCGGCAGCCACAAATAGGCGCAAGTTATTCCAGATTTGTCCTTGTAGTTCTTTGTGATCAATTGGTGTTGTGAAGCTATGGAGATCTGGCACAAAGAGGTTGATCTGATATTCATCAGATTTGTTTTTAGCCATGTCGATAATTGGCAACAAACCTCCAAAGTAGTTGCCCAGCGTGAGGTCGTTGTTAGCGCGAAGGCCTGTTAGGATTACTGGTTTACTCATATATCTTTGTCTATTATACCTCAGGCTCAACTAAACCATATAGTGCATTTTTTTTGTTATAAAAACTAGCCCAATTTTGGTCTCCATAGCTAAAATGCCACCATTCTGTATATAAACTTGCAAAGCCGACGTCTAGCATAGCGCTCAGCAGCACCAGCCTGTTGTGTTTTTGTTCAGCTGTGAGTTCTTGTGCATACAAAAAGGCAATTGTGTCATCTGTATTGACGGGACAGCCGAAATCAACAAGCTCTTGAGAGTTGGTATTGAAAACATCTACATCAACAGCCGCACCACTGCTGTGTGGCGGTACTTTTTGCGTTGGATCTGAAACAAAGGTTCGTGTTATTGCTAATGTTTCCTCAAGAGATTTTTCGGGATGTTTCTTTTTAAAATCATCGTGAACTTGATCAAACAAAAGATGTTGAACTTCCAGCGGTCTATGAGAAGCTCGCACTACAAGCTGCCAGTCGTGCGGAAGTTTTTTTGTCACTTGCTCAAGCATAGTAGCAACAGTTTGACGCGTATATATGTGCTGGTAGTTTGGATGTTTTTCTATATACAAGCGATAAGCAGGTCCCTCAAACGGATCTATCATCTCAACCCATATTGGTATGATTTGAAGAGTTTTTGAGCTATGGAGCGACACCAAACTGTCGCCATTCTCCTTGACTGGTATAGTGCCGGGTGGGGTTGATAGTGGTTGACGAGAGAGGTCTAGTTTTTTTTGCAAGTTCATACAAGTAATTTTCCTTGTTCTATTGTTTGAATACGTTTGTCTACTGGGACTATTATGTCATGTTGTGAAAAGTTTGGTACACCAATAGCACTACCGAGTGCCTGAGACACTCCAGACAACCCTTTGATGCCTCTATTTTTGTCGTAAACAACATAACGTACACTCTGTGGCGGCAAGCACCCTAAAAGTTCAAGTGCTGCCTGCGCGACGGTGTTCACCTTTTGCATCAGGACTTCATTTTTTGTGTACTCTGTCATATCTTTGCCGCCAATATGATGGACTTCTTGTTCACCAGTGAGACATGCATCTACGACCTCGATTGCCATCATTGCCTCTAGAGAAGGCATCAGTCCTGATAGTTTGCCTGACACGTCTTCTACACCGTATACGCCTAGCGTTTTTGCGCCGATCCCTACTTTTCTCTTTGTAGGATCACTGCTCACCATACCATCTCTTGCCAGTCTGAGAAGTGTCGATGTACTCTGTATGACAGCTTGGTAAACGCCACCTTCACCGTAAATGTCTTGGCCGACCGAAGCAAAGTACTCGCTGGATGTCATTGCAGAAGGGTCTAGCTGGCGCAGTGGCTGCATATGTACGTCGGTCAACGAGCGACCAGGCTCTTCGTCTATCGTGAGGGCAGAGGGTGTATGTTTTTTCGCCTTTGACTGCCCTGCTTGGCTGAGTCGTGTGTAGACTCCGTCTTGTATTTTTTCAAGTGGTTGGCCGCTCTTGTCGTTTGACATGATTGTATCGACCATCTCGAGGCGGACACCCGCCATAGCTAGTGCTATGTAGTGGGGGTTGGTTTGTTGATTGAGGTTGCCCACATGTGGAGACGTTCTCACATCGTGTTGGGACACTACTGTTTCTAGCTCATCTATTGTTACTATAGGATGTTCAGTTATAAGTTTCATATGTTGTTCCTTTCGTGGTAAATAAAAAATCGTCCTTTGCGGACGACTGTATGACTTTGATTTCGTGGTATAAAGTTTTATTCTACACAATAAGCAATACAGTCGCCCTTCATAAAGCGATAGCGCCAGTTGCTGTACTGCATAACTTTGTTCATAACAGTCAGTATATCGTGTATTTCTTATTTGTCAAACAAATGATGCTGTATAATCAAAACAATGAAGGATGGGCACCTACAACACAAAATCAAACATCTCTACAAGCAAAACCGCCGTGAGGTTGATGGATTTAGCTATACTATACCAAGTCTAAACACGTACCCGTATCAGTGGTTGTGGGATAGCTGTTTTATGGCGATTACGATGAGTCATTTTGACGTAGCGCAGGCAAAACAAGAACTGCAGGCTTTGGTATCAAAACAGTTCGAAAACGGCATGATACCTCACATGATTTATTGGCAACATACCAATGTACCTGATCACCTGAAGATTGCTTGGGGTAAACGCCAGACTAGCAGTATAACCCAGCCACCACTCCTAGCTGAAGCTGTTGGTAAAATCTATGCAGCTGATAGCGATATCAAGTTTGTGCGAGAGATGTTACCTCATATTCATAATTTTCATCGGTTTTTCTATCGCGACCGTGATCCACGTAAGTCAGGACTGATTGGTATAATCAACCCTGACGAATCAGGCGAAGATACTAGCCCTCGTTTTGACCAGGCTTTAGAGCTCGGACCTAGTTGGACGTTAGCAGAAAATTATGCTGCTCGTATGGAACTGGTACAGGATTGGCGCGAAGCTCGGTTTGTCGTCAAACAACGTATGGACCTCAAACATTGGGTGCGTGATCTGCCATTTAATTGCATACTACTAGAAGCTCTCAATACCACCGCCCGATTAGCTAGCCTAGCGGGCGAGGAACACATAGCGCAGTGGTCATTAGAACATGCCGAAAAGACATCAAAAGCTATCCGTGAAAAAATGATTGCCGACGATGGACTGTTTTGTTCGACAATGAACTGGGGAGACAAAGAATTAAAGGTTAATATACGTACCTGGGCGCTGTTTATGCCGATGTATGCGGGTATCGCAACGCATGACGAAGCCAATCAGATGGTTGGAATGTTATCTGATCCTGATTTTTTCTCTACATCATACGGAATTCCAACGGTTTCTGTAGATGAACCGAGTTTTGACTTAGAAAATACTTGGCCATGGCCAAATTGGCGCGGGCCGGTGTGGATGGGATCAAACTGGCTAATAGCTAAGGGTCTAAGACGTTATGGCTATGATGAACAAGCCGACCAACTGCGTGATCAATCCTTGCAACTGATCGAAAAATCAGGATTTCGCGAGTTTTATAATCCGTTTTCTGGTGAAGGTTACGGAGCTGAAGGCTTTACCTGGGGCGGACTAGTGCTGGATATGTAATCTTCTCTTTTACATTCTATTCATTAAAATACAAAAGAGAGGCGACAGAAAGGTATAATCTAACTATTCCTCTGCAGTAGTGCTAGACGAGTTGTATGATTACACACAACCTAAGGTTAGGATTACTTCCGGCAATACTAACTGTCGTCTTGACTGATCTTAGCTGAGGTGTTCCTTGAATGCGTTTTTCGAGCAACTTCACTATGTTTATATCATAGACATGAAGTGTATCTACGGTACGCTTTCTGATTTTTTGCGATAAGCAGATTGGTGTATCTTTTGAGATACGCGGAGAGTAATAGTTAGCTCTCTCGATAATCTTGTCGCAGATGTCAGTTACATATGAATTTGCCCAGTTCCTTAGCATTGACTCCAGGGTATCTTCCTTTTTTCTGACACCCTTTGGATTGATGTGAAACGTCTTTATATAGCGATCAATAAAGATCACATTGTCATAGTTATTTTCATTCAAACCAGTCTTCTTTCTGTCGAATTGTTAAGACCGTAGTCTCGTTCGAGAGAGTTCTCGAATAGTTATATTATACAACAGAAGTGTGTATATGCCAATATTAACGCTTAGAGAATTGTTCTTTTTTACGAGCGCTACGTAGACCGTATTTCTTACGTTCTTTCTCACGTGGGTCACGCTTGAGTAGACCGGCTTTTTTCAGTGTAGAGCGTAGGTCTTCGTTCATGACACTGATAGATTTAGCAATTGCTAGCTTGGCAGCGTCAACTTGACCGCTCAAACCACCACCTTTTATCACTAGAGAAACGTCATGTTCCTTTTGTTTGCCTATCAGCGCTAGTGGGTCAGTCAGCTCAGCCAGAAGGCTAGTGTTACCGTCTAGATACTGTTCGGCAGTTTTGCCATTGATCGTGATCACACCTTTACCTTTTGTTAGGCGAGCGCGGGCTGTTGCACTCTTACGTCGGCCTAGACCATAGTAATAGTTTGGGTTTGCCATATTATCGTACCTCTACTTTCTGTGGTTTCTGTGCTGCATGCTCATGGCTATCTCCTGCGTATATTTTCAGTCTTTGCATACGTTCTGAAGCTAGTTTATTCTTTGGTAGCATGCCTTTGACAGCTTTTTCTATCAACCTATGTGGATGTTGCTCACGAACTTCACGAGCTGTTGCACTCTTGATACCACCAGGAAAACCAGTATGTCTATAGTATGTCTTGTCTTCTTCTTTGTCTCCAGTTAGAACTGCTTTTTCTGCATTGATCACGACAACAAAATCTCCTCCGTCAATGTGTGGAGTATAGTCTGGTTTGTATTTCCCAACCAAGTACTTTGAAATTATTACTGCAACACGTCCTAACGGAGCTTCGCTAGCATCAATCAATAGCCACTTTCGTGAGACCTCTGAAGGTTTTTGTGAATAGGTCTTGTGTGTCATATTAGGCCTTTACCTTTTCTTTTTTTGTAGTTGTCGCCTTTTTCGCTGCTGGCTTTTTGGGTGCAGGCTTTTTAGCTGGTTTTTCAACTGCTTTAATTTCATCGACAAACTCTACTATAGCCATTTCTGCGTTGTCGCCACGACGGTTGTCGGTTTTTACGATACGTAAATAACCACCATTGCGATCTTTTAGCTGTGGGGCGATTTCGTCGACTACTTTGTATGCAACATCTAAGGTAGAGACACTGCTAATAACTTGGCGTCGCGCACTCAGATCGCTTTTTTTTGCAATCGTTAAGAGCTTTTCAGCTTTTGGACGTAGGTCTTTTGCTTTTGGCAAAGTAGTCTCTATTTTGCCGTGTTCAAATAGGCTCGTCAAAAGTCCTTTGAAAAGTGCTTTTCTCTGGTCTCTTTCTCGGCCAAACTTGCGGCCTTTGTATCCGTGACGGTGCATTGTTAGAGCTCCAACTCCGCTAGCTTGTCTTTGACTTCGTCTAGAGCTTTTGAACCAAAGCCTTTTAGTTCTCGAAGGTCGACTTCACTGAGATTGACGAGATCTTGCACTGTGCGAATATCGTTGTTAATCAAGGCATTTGCTGTACGTGCAGTTAGACTGAGGTCTTCGATAGGTGTATCGAGTTCGCCATCTTCTTCAGTTTCGCTGACCAAACTTGGTGCAGGTTCAACTCGAGTACTGCCAGCTAGAGCTGTATACTGGTTGACAAGCAGCGCAGCCGCTTCTTCAAACGCGTCTTTTGGCGTAATAGAACCGTCTGTCTCTACAGTTAGTGACAGTTTGTCTAGGTCGGTTACTTGTCCAACACGTGTTGCAGAAACATTGTAACGTACACGTTTTACTGGGCTATATACTGCGTCTAGTGCGATCATGTCACTATGAACTCTTTTGTCGCTAGATTCTTCTATAGTGCGATATCCACGTCCGCTTTCGACAACAAAATCGATATGGATACTACCTTTTGGATCATCTATTGTTGCGATGATTTGCTGTGGGTTGACGACTTCAACATCACCACTTGTCTTGATAGCACTTGCTTTTACAACACCAGAACCTTTTGCGTCTAAACTAAGCTCCACTGGTTCGTCAAACACATTGCGAAAACGAATATTCTTGAGGTTTAGCATGATATCGACGACATCTTCTTTTACCCCTGGTACAGTCGTAAACTCATGTGTTACGCCGTCTATCTTAAATGAAGTGATAGCGCTGCCTTGGATACTAGATAGCAACACTCGGCGCAGACTGTTCCCCAAAGTCATGCCGTAACCACTGTGAAGTGGTTCTATAATGAAAGTTGCACTTGTTGGGGAGTGCTCCTCTATGTTTGCTAATATTGGGTTGTGGATGACTTTTGACACGGTTTTTCTCCTTCTTTTAAAGTCTTAATTTAACGTGAGTAATATTCAACAATTAACTGCTCATCAATACCGTCTTCGGCTTCTTCTCGGGTAGGTACGCCTGTGACCTTGAGCGACACTTTCTTTGTGTCGACCTTGATCCAGCCAAGTGGTTGAGGTGAAGAGGTTTTAACAATTTCATCGATAGTATCAAAGTAGCTGTTCTTGCTCGATTTTGGTCGCAATGTGACTTCGTCGCCGGCTTTGAGGCGAATAGATGGTATATCTACACGACGGCCATTTAGCATAAAATGTCCATGCGTAACGAGCTGCCGACTTGCACGCCTACTTGTGGCAAATCCGGCTCTATAAATTGCGTTGTCCAGCCGTCTCTCTAGTAGCTGGAGAAGCATTTCTCCTGATTGACCCTGTGAACGTGACGCTTCCTTCATCAAATTAGAAAATTGCTTTTCTAGTAGACCGTATAATCGGCGTACTTTTTGTTTCTCTCGAAGCTGTTTTGCATAGAGGCTCGGTTTTGCTTGTCGTGAACGACCGTGCTGTCCCGGAGGAGTACTTTTCTTCGCCATAATACGATGAGCTTTTGGATGCAAAGCATAGCCTTCTCGGCGACTTTGTTTGACTATAGGACTTCTATCTCGTGCCATTTTATGCTCTCCTCGCTTTACGTGGTCGTGTACCACCGTGAGGTATACCTGTTACGTCTTTTATACTATCAACTTGGATATCTTGACCTGTTAATGCTCGAATCGCCGCGTCGCGGCCTAGTCCTACGCCTTTTACGAACACCTCGACTGATTTTACGCCATGTGCAGCTTTTGCCGCTTCAGCAGCTTTTTCGCTGGCAATTTGTGCAGCATATGCTGTACCTTTTTTGCTACCACGAAAACCACATGCGCCAGCACTACTAGCTGTTAGTTTGCCGCCATTTTTGTCTGTAAATGTAACAATAGTGTTGTTAAATGTAGCTTGAATATGAACCTGACCAGCAGGTACAGAACGTTTCTGCTTCTTTTTTGTTGTCTTTGGTTTTACTACTACTTCAGTCATATCATATATTCCTAGGTCTTACTCGCTGCTTTTTTCTGTGCTCCACCAACGGCGACTCTCTTGCCACGTCGAGTGCGGGCATTTGTTCGGGTTCGTTGACCCCGTGATGGCAAACTGTTTTTGTGACGCAAACCTCTGTACGTACCGATATCTTTCAAACGCTTAATGTTATTAGTAACGATTCGTTGGAGATCACCTTCTACATTAAAATCTTGATCAATAACATTACGGATCTTTGTGAGTTCTGCATCAGTGAGGTCTTTGACTCTCTTTGTAGGCTCAACCTTTGAAGATTCTAGAATATCTTTAGCAAACTTTGGCCCAATACCATAGATATAGGTCAAGCTAATCTGTACTTGCTTTTCAGTAGGAATCGTAACGTTTGCAATTCGAGCCACTCTTTAACCTTGCCTTTGCTTATTTTTAGGTCGTTTTTTGTTGATAACACGAAGACGTCCCTTGCGACGAACAAGTTGGTCATCTGGACTAATCTTTTTGACGCTCGCGCGAACTTTCATGTTATCTCCTTTACATGAACCTTTTATTACTCTTTAACGCGGAAGGTGATTCTGCCCTTTGTGAGATCGTAAGGGGTCAACTCAACTTCCACTTTATCGCCGGGCACAAGTCGGATATAGTGCTTTCGCATTTTACCTGATATATGTCCGATGATCGTATGACCGTTTTCAAGTTCGATCTTAAACTGAGCATTTGGCAAGGCTTCCAAGACTTTACCTGTTAGTTTAATTACTTCCTTTTGAACAGCCATAGACTACAAAGAATGATTATACACGACCTATAGAGACAAGTAAAGAGTTTTCTCAAAGATTCTCTCTGTGAGAAAAACACTCCTAATGCCTTTATTGTAGCTCGTTGCTAGCTAATGTCAATATGAGAATATTCGTATAGTTTACTTGTATTCATCGTACGTGACCATGAGGGCACGTGAGTTGATCTGTCGTAGGCTTTCTAGAGCTACGGCAACAACAATCAAAAGTCCTGTTCCACCGAGAGCAAGGTTGGTCATACTAACCCCAAACTGGGCTGCGATATACTCTCCCATAAATGGTAGTATTGCTATCATTCCTAGTGCGATAGAGCCAAAGAGAGTTAGTCTGTTTACTACACGGCGTAGATATTTCGCAGTTGTCGCGCCTGGGCGTATATGCGCGATAAAACCACCTTGTTTTTGCAAGTTTTCGGCTATTTCGTCAGAGTTAAAGACGATACTCGTGTAAAAATACGTAAAGACAACTACGAGCATAAAGTACGCTGCAGGGTAGACCCACCCGCCATCGGCCAGAGAAGTTAAACCGCCTGTTGGGGCTTGGAACCATTTGATCAGATTTTGGGCAAGCTCTGTATACTGCGGGTTCTGAGTGGCTTTTAGGATTTGGCCAATAAACGCAGGTAAAGATAGAAACGCTACTGCAAAGATAACAGGTATCACACCAGCTGTGATAATTTTTACAGGCAAAATACTAGTCGTGCCTCCGTAAGCGGTGTTGCCTTGTACTCTTTTGGCGTAGTTGATATTGATCACTCGCTGAGCTTCATTGATCTTCACTAGGATATAGAGTACTACTAGACTAACAATACTAAATATCACAACTGTCCAGAAGCTGACGGCGTCTATTGGGAACGAAAGATGTAGTATCTCTAAATTATCGCTGCTTGTTTGTGTTAGAGAATCCCAGATAGTCCCCATAGTCATTGGTATTTGTGAAATAATACCTGCAAAAATCAGCAAGCTAATACCGTTCCCTACACCTTGTTCGGTGATAAGCTCGCCCATCCACATTAGTAACATCGCACCTGCGGTCATAGCGGTAATAGCAACAATCCACTCGATAGGTGTTGTATTGCTCAGTACCACAGCATTACCCGCCAGAACGGTTTGTCTCAGTATGAAAATAAAGGCGATAGACTGGATAATAGCAAGTGGCAAGCTCATCATTCGTGTCCATTGATTGATCTTGCGCCGTCCAGACTCACCATCTTTGTTGAGCTCTTCGAGCCTAGGGATAACTTTTGTCATCAGTTGACTGATAATAGATGCGGTAATATACGGGCTCAGACCAACAAGTACAATAGAGAAGCTGGCTAGTGCGCCACCTGAAAGGAGGTTTAAAAACCCACCAAAATCGTTCTTAAGTAGGTTACTAATAACCTCGCTAAGTTGCGTCGGTTCAGCCAAAGGGACAGGAACGGTTGCTAAAAAGCGGTAAGCGACAATCATGAGCAATACCGACAGTAGTCGTTTGCGCATATCAGCGCTTTTGAGCGAAGCAAGTATTGTTCTCCACCTCATATGTCTGTACCCTCCTTGTCAATCAGTTATTTTTTTGGTGTAGCCTTTTTAGTCGTTTTTTCGCTAGGGCTTTTTGTACTCTTTCTCAATGGTACAGCAATTTTTTCAAAACTGCCACCAGCTTTCGTGATAGCGTCCTGTACTGACTGACTTGCAGCCTGTGTTTTCAGAGTAATTTTCGTCTTTAGTTCCCCACGTGAAATGACTTTGACCTTGTAGTATGGATCTTTTATCAAACCAGCTTCAAACAGTTTAAAGTTGTCAACAACACCTGTTTTGAATGTATTGAGATCTTCTAGTTGTACATTTTGTGCTGGAGCGCGAAAAGATTTAAATCCTCGTGCTTTTGGTATAGCCTGTACGAGCGAAAGTTGTCCACCCATAAAAGTCGCCTTTAGCTTTTTACCGGTACGAGATCCTTGCCCTTTTGTACCGCGACCAGCAGTTTTTCCTTGGCCAGCAGCGATACCACGTCCAACACGTTTTTTGGTCTTGTTCGCACTGATCTGTAATTCGTGATACTTAGTCATTATTTTGACTCCTTCTTGGTAGGTGCTTTTTTCTGCGCAGTAGTTACCCACTTTTCGCGAGCAACTAATGACTGCAAAGCTTCTATAGTAGCGTATGCGATGTTGACTTTGTTGGTACTACCGAGTGATTTTGACAGTAGGTTATTGATACCAGTCACGCCAATTACTTGACGAACAACACCGCCAGCAATCACACCGGTACCTGGAGCAGCAGGTTTAATAAGTACGCGGGCACCAGAAAGTTTGACCTCTGCTTCATGCGGGATTGTTCCATTGACAACCGGCACAGTGATAAGGTTCTTCTTTGCCTCGTCTGTTGCTTTTGCAACTGCAGATTGGACATCTTGGCCTTTGCTGACACCTACACCAACTTTTGTTTTGCCATCACCAACAACAACAAGAGCTTTGAAACGAAATCGTCGTCCACCTTTTACAACCCTTGAAACTCGGTCGATGTTAATGACTTCTTCTTGAAATGGTGAGTTTGCTTGATTGTTTGCTTTTTCAGCCATAATTAAACCTCAATTCCTTCCTTGCGTAGCTGTTCTGCCAATGCTTTTAAACGCCCAGCGTACAAACGGCCGTTTCGATCGAATACGACTTGTTTAATCTTGGCTTTTTTCAATTTTGCTGCAATATCAGTTCCTACGACAACTGCTTTTTCAGTCGCTGTGCCTTTGATCTTCTTGCCTACAGTCGTACTGTACACAAGTGTATTGCCTGCTGTATCATCAATCGCCTGAGCACTGACGTGAAGATTGCTGACTGTAACAGTCAAACGAGGTCGCTGTGCTGTACCTGAAATCTTTGATCGAACCCTGTTTTTGCGCAAAGTTGTGCCTAACTGTTTTTTTGCTAAATGATTACTCATGCTACTTTGCTCCTGCCTTTCCTGCCTTACGCAAAATTACTTCATCAACGTATTTAATACCTTTACCTTTGTAAGGCTCTGGTTTTTTCAGTGATCGTATTTCTGCAGCAATTTGTCCGACTTGTTGCTTGTCGATACCACTGACAGTAATATTCATCTTGTCTACTGTGATATTTACGCCTTCTGGGGCTTTGTATTTAACTGGATGTGAAAATCCTAACGACATATCTAGGTTTTGACCGCCACCGCTGACACGAAAACCAACACCGTTGACTTCTAGTTTCTTTTCAAAACCTTTCGTGACACCAATAACCATATTATTGATCAGTGAGCGAACAAGTCCGTGCTGGGCTTTGCTCATTTTTTCGTCGTTATTGCGAGATACGATCACTTCACCTTCTTGTACTTTCACTTTTGTACGATCGAGTAGTGGAGTACGTAACTCACCTTTTGGACCTTTGACAACAATAGCGTCATTGTCGACCGTGATTGTCACACCATCTGGGATGATAACTGGTAGTTTTCCGATTCGACTCATACCTTTTCTCCTTTAACTTATATTAATACACGCTCAGCAGCACTTCGCCGCCAAGTCGTTGTTTTTTTGCTTCTGTTCCTGTGAGCACACCTTGTGAGGTACTGATTAGTACAACACCACGTCCACTTTTGATTTTAGGGACGTCATTGGCGCCTGTGTATACTCGTCGGCCTGGACTACTGATTCTTTTAATCTCAGTAATAGTTGACGATCCGCCAGGTTTGTTGACCTTGATAACCAATGTTGCGCGTGGTGAACCTTTTTCTTCCTTGACTTCATGAAGATAGCCAACACTCACGAGCTTTTGGGCAACGACTTTTTTGAGTTTACTTGCAGGTACGTGCACCTCTGTTTTACCAACCATAATAGCGTTGCGTATTCGAGTAAGCAGGTCTGCGATAGGGTCTGTAGATTGTAATGACATATGTTTTTCCTTCTCCTTTCTTACCAACTACTCTTTGTTACGCCTGGGATTTCTCCCTTTGAGGCTTTTTCACGAAAACTGATTCGACTCATACCAAAACGTCTCATATAGGCATGCGGCCGGCCTGTGAGTATATCTCTGTTCTTCCAACGCGTTGGGCTAGAGTTGAGCGGCAATTTTGCTAGGCCCTCTTGATCTCCAGCTGCTTTTAGCTCCGCACGTTTAGCGGCAAACTTTTGGATCATTTTCTTTCTTTTTTCATCTCTCGCGATTGCAGATTTTTTAGCCATGTTATTTGCCTCCTTTCTCAAACGGCAAGCCGAATTTTTCTAATAACGCTCGACTCTTTTCAGGGCTTCCTTGGTCTATCACAAATGTTACTTGCAAACCATGCAGTGTGGACGTATCTTCAAAACCTAGTTCTGGGAAAACCGACTGGTCAATAACACCTAAGCTGTAGTTACCTGATTTGTCAAAAGCTTTTCGTTTAATACCATGAAAGTCACGAACACGAGGCAAGGCTACATTTGTCAGACGATCGAGAAACTCGTACATTTTTACGTCCCGTAAAGTCACACTTACACCAACACGGTTCATGCCAGCACGAATCTTGAATCCAGCAATTGATTTTTTTGCCATGCGATCTACTGGTTTTTGACCTGTAATTTTTGTCAATGTATTGGTAACAGTTTCATGGAATCGTTTGTCGTCTTTGTTCTTGCCAATACCGCTAGACACAACAATCTTGACTAGACGTGGGGCTTCATGAACATTACGTAGTTGCAATTCTTTCACAAGCTGAGCAACAATCTCTTGATTGTAGAGAGTTTTGAGGCGTGGGGTATATACTGTCGTTTTAGCCATTACTTGATCTCCTTGTTCTTTGCTTGTTTTGCTATACGCACTTTAGTGCCGTTCTGTTTTATTTGGTAGCCAATGGTGCTCGTTGTGTTTGCTTTTGCGTCTACAACAAGTGCAATATTGCTGATGTGAATAGGTAGTTGGATATCTCTTTTACCCGCTGGGGCTACTCTGTTGGCTGCTTGGTGTCGTTTTCTATCACCGATACCACTTAGGTAGACTTTGTCGCCTTTTATCGCAGTAACGTCTGCGAGTTTGCCTTTGTGAGATCCACTCACAACTTTAATTTTGTCTCCAACTTTTATACGTGACATGGCCATTTTAGAGTACCTCCGGTGCTAAGCTAACGATTTTTGCATAGCCAAGCTCACGCAACTCACGAGGGATAGGGCCAAATACACGAGTTGCACGAGGCTGTTTGTCATCACCAATAATCACGGCTGCATTGTCGTCAAATGCGATTGTGCTGCCGTCTTTTCGGTTGATTTTATTCACTGTACGCACTACAACAGCCCTTACGACACTTTTTTTCTTGACAGTACCAGTTGGACTAGCGTCCTTGACTGAGGCAACGATAACATCACCTACACGAGCATAGCGGCGCCTCGTGCCACCAAGCACACGTATACAAAGAATTTCTTTTGCACCACTGTTGTCACAAACTTTTAGGCGAGATTCTTGCTGTATCATTTG
Organism: uncultured Candidatus Saccharibacteria bacterium; assembly: GCA_964348695.1. Lineage (GTDB taxonomy): Bacteria > Patescibacteriota > Saccharimonadia > Saccharimonadales > Saccharimonadaceae > JACPYF01. The sequence goes on from CAYGDI010000001.1 coordinate 259,512, forward strand.
GCATTCTCCTCGTCTTTGTCTTTAGCGACTTTTGTGGCAGCTTCTTCCTTTATATCTAGCTGTTCATGTCCTCTTTCGAGCACTTTTACTAGTTTGAAACTTTTGCTACGGCTAATTGGTCGTACTTCTTCTATCTCAACACGATCGCCAGTTTTTGCTTCATTTTTTTCATCATGAGCAGCAAATTTACGACTACGGGTGTATTGTTTTCCATACAATGGGTGAGTCAAGCGAGTTGTCAGAGTGACCTGGATAGTCTTGTCAGCTTTATCGCTTGATACGATACCTGTTATTTTCCTAGACATTATACGTTCTCCTCTTTCTTCTTTAGGCTTATTGCTGTCTTGATTCGGGCAACTGTGCGCCTTAGGTCTTTGATACGGACAGTGCTCACAAGTTCTCTTGCGGCATGTGACCTTTTTGCGTCAACCAAGTCAGTCTGCATCGAGATAAGCTCGCTCTGTAATTGCTCAAGAGTCTGTGTCTTGAAGTCTTTTTTACTTGGTGCTTTTGTTGTTGTCTTCTTTGTAGGTTTTTTGGTTGCCATCTATGCATCCTCCTTGCGTATGAAACGGGTTTTTACAGGCAATTTGTGAGCAGCAAGACGCATCGCTTCACGAGCTAGATCTTCTGGAACGCCTTTCATTTCAAACATGACAGTGCCGGCTTTTACTTTTGCTACAAAAAACTCTGGGTTACCTTTACCACTACCCATTTTCACATCTTGTGGTTTGCGAGTTACTGGGGTGTGTGGGAAAATACGAATCCAAATTTTACCACCACGTTTGATATAGCGAGTCATAGCTTGACGCGCAGATTCGATCTGACGACTGGTAATACGTTCGTTAGTCATGCTTTGCAATCCATAATCACCAAAGGCGATGTAGTTGCCGCTAGTGGCGACACCTTTGTTCTTGCCTTTTCGGACTTTTCGATACTTTGTCTTCTTAGGTAGTAACATTAGACGGCCTCTCCTTTATAGATCCAGACTTTTACGCCAACGATACCGGCTTTTGTGTGAGCTCTCGCTGCATGGTAGTCGATATCAGCACGCAGTGTATGTAGTGGTACTGAACCTTCAATTACTTTTTCGCGACGGGACATTTCTGCACCGTTCAAACGTCCTGCTACTTCTATACGAATGCCTTTTGCGCCAGCATTCATTGTGTTTTGTGCTGACATTTTGATTGCACGTCGGAAATTAATACGTCGCTCTAGTTGGTGTGCGATATTCTCTGCAACCAGTTTTGCAGCCATATCTGGGCGTTTTACTTCCTCGATGTTGATCCTAACAGGCATATCAGACAGTTTTGCGATTGAATCACGTAGTTCATTAACACCTGCGCCACCTTTACCGATAACCACACCTGCTTTTGCAGTATGTATAGTAACTTCTAGCTGTCCACCACGTCGTTCTATCTCTATTAAGTTGATAGTAGGGCGTGAAGAAAACTTCTTTTCGATCAATTCACGAATTCTGACGTCTTGGGCTAACCAGGTAGCAAAATCTTTTTTGCTTGATGAGAACCATTTTGAGCGCCAGTTTTTTGTTACCTGAATACGCATGCTGATTGGATTTACTTTTTGTCCCATTACTTAGTCTCCTTGGCTGCAGCTTTTGAAGCTGGCTTTTTCTTTGGCTTTGGCTCGCCTGTTACTACAACATGAATATGTGAAGTTCGCTTCATATATGCGTTGGCTGAACCACGCGCAATTGGTCGGAATCTCTTGAGTCTCGGTCCTGATGTCACCTGTAGGCTTTCGATTTTTAGCGTATCTTGTTGTACACCAAAAGTATTGGTTGCGTTGGCAGCTGCAGAAGCTATTACTTTGGCAACTGGTTTGGCAGCACGTCGTGGTGTGTGTTCAAGAATAACTAGTGCATCAGCAACAGTGCGACCACGTACAAGACCAGCAACGAGTCCAACTTTGCGTGGTGTTTGCGTCACTCCTCGAGCGATAGCTTTTGCAGAAATAGTAGTACTCATAGTCTACCTCTTGTCCTTTCCACCATGACGACGGAATTTTCGGGTTGGTGCAAACTCACCTAGTTTGTGGCCAACCATGTTCTCAGAAACATATACAGGAACATGTACACGACCATTGTGTACAGAGATAGTCCTACCTACCATTTCCGGTGAAATAGTACTGGCACGAGCCCAAGTTTTGATAGCGGTGCGATCATCAGCTCCTAGCGCTGCGACTTTCTTCGCTAGCTTGAAGTCAACAAATGGACCTTTTTTTAAACTACGACTCATATTCTACCTCTTCCTCTTTGCTTCATGTCTAGATTTGACAATCAATTTGTTACTGTATTTACGACGACGTGTACGATATCCTAGCGTCAACTGACCCCATGGAGTACGCGGTGCTTTACCAGGACCGTGCGAACCACCATCACCACCACCGTGTGGGTGATCAGTCGCGTTCATTACGACACCACGGACAGACGGACGAATACCTTTTTTGCGATTACGCCCGGCTGAACCAATCTTGATGTTTTGGTGCTGTACATTGCCGACGGTACCGATACTCGCCATACATTCTACGCGGAAGCGACGAACTTCACCTGAAGGTAGTTTGATCTGTGCGTAGTCGCCTTCTTTTGCCATTAGTTGAGCTTTTGTACCTGCCCCACGAGCTATTTGGCCACCTTTGCCTGGTGCAATCTCGATATTATATATAGTTGTACCATTTGGGATAGCGGATAGCGGCAAACGGTTGCTAGACTCAATCGGCGCTTCTGCACCAGATGTTATCTTGTGACCCTGTCGCATCTGAGTATCGGCGATAACATAGTGGTATAGACCGTGCTGGTCTTTGACACGTGCAATACGTGCACTGCGGTTCGGGTCGTATTCGATATGTTCAACGGTTGCAACTGTACCTGGTGCTAGTTTGTGGTTGACCAAACGATAGTGACGTTTTACACCACCACCCCTATGACGCACGGTGATACGACCAGTGTTGTTACGGCCAGCTTTTTGCTTCTTGGTTTTGATCAGGCTCTTTAGCGGTTTTCGGGTAGTAATTTGATCAAAATCCTGAGAGCTCATACCACGACGGCTTGGAGTAGTTGGCTTGTATTGTTTAATAGCCATTATTTAGCCTCCTCTTTCGGTTCTTCGAATAGTTTGATTGAACCTTCGGAAAGTGTGACGTATGCTTTTTTTGTGTCGGTTCGTCTTGTTGTAGTAGGACGCGCACGTCGACCACGAGAAACAGTGATTGTCTTGCCGTTTTGGATCAACGTTCGAACATCTTTAACTACAACACCATACTGCGCTTCGACAGCAGCAATAATCTGTTGTTTATTGGCAGTCATTGGCACTTTGAAGACATATGTATCATTTAGACTACTTGCGTAAGCCTTTTCACTAGCAGCTGGGATTATTGTTAAGACACTCATTATTTTTCACCTCCTAGCCACTGCTCAATCTTTAAAAGTGCTTTTGGACTAACAACTATTTTGTCGGCATTTAGAATGTGGTAAACAGTCAGGTATGTTGGGTTGACTACTTCGATATTCTGAATATTCCGTGTTGCACGAACAATTTCGTCTGTTTTTACATCTGGAACTATCAATACTCGGCGTACATCTAGCTTTTGTTTCTTCAAAAACGCTGCTGCTTCGGATGTTTTACCTGTTGTTTTGAAATCGGCAATAACAATCTTGTCTGCTTGTTTGGCAAGAGTCAGCGCTTGTTTGAGCGCAACTCTTTTGCTTGTGGTTGTGATAGTTTTTTTGTAGTTTTCGATACCAAGAGGTCCGAAAACGATACCACCACCACGCCAAATTGGGTTTCGTGAAGAACCAAAACGCGCACGTCCTGTGCCTTTTTGCTTCCAAGGCTTTTTACCACCACCACGTACTTCACCTCGTCTTTTTGTCATAGCGCTACTGAGACGTTTGTCAGCTAAATACGCATCATATGCTAGCTTCAACAGCTCATGGTTGTCTACTTTTACATCAAAAACATTCTTTGGTAATGTAGGTTTCTTTGTCGTTGTTGTGTCGGCCATTACAAAGTACCTCCTATTGTCACTAATCCTCGACGAGGGCCTGGGACGGCGCCAGTTACACCTATCAAGTTGTCTTCTGTACTAATATACGCAACTTTCAGTCCTTTTACGGTTACTCGTTGTGCTCCCATGTGTCCAGCCATTCTTTTACCTTTGAAGACCTTTTGAGGATACATAGATCCAATAGACCCTGGTTTTCGCACGTTACCGTTACCACCATGTGTGCTTTTACTAGTATTAAAATTGTGTCGTTTGACTGTACCAGCAAACCCTTTACCTTTGCTCGTACCTGTAACACTGACTACTTCGCCGAGCGTAAAGATACTCGTATCGAACGTGTCGCCGACTTTTATGTCGGCTGGCAGTTCGTCAACCCGCACTTCGTGCAGATGCTTTGGGGTAGTCTTGCTGGCCTTGACGTGGCCTTGCGTGGCTTTGCTCAGGTTCTTACCCTTGCCATACCCAACCTGCACTGCGTTATAACCATCACGTTCGACGGTTTTTACCTGAGTCACAGTGGTTGGGCCAGCTTGAATAAGCGTCACTGCATTAGAGACGCCATCCTCGCTGATGACTTGGGTCATACCAATTTTGGTGCCTAGAAGAGTTTTCATCTTCATCCTTCCCACTTAAAATTCTTGGTGTTCGGTGGTATCTCTGTTATCTGAGACCTGCCGACTCACCAAGAATCGTTTGTTATTGTCTTACCAATTAAAAAAATTGCTCGCTCTATAGTAACAGATTCAAATAACATATGTCAACCTGATAGCCCGAAAATCTAACAAATCAGCAAAATTGTATTTTTTATGACAATCAGGCATAATGCTTACTATCAATGAAACTAAGGAGAAACACTGTGGCCACACGAAAGAAAACAACGACCAAAAAACCAGCAAAAGCAACGGTGAAAAGAACTGTAGCAAAAAAATCGACTACTCCTCGCTTCTGGAGAATCGAATTTAGCATCGCAACTGTATATTGGCTAGCTATCGGTATAGCTGTTATATCAACAGCTATATACTCGTATAACACCAACCAACAGGTGAACGAGCTATACGACCAAATAGATGCACGCATGGCTTCTGAAGAATACTAGTCTGTGACTGGAACGTTGATCGCCCTAGCTGTAGGGCGATTTTCTATTTTATATAACAATACCGGCTGGCAAAAAATACGTCACAATTGTAATAACTATCAGCACAACATACTCGATCTTTCGATCTATCTGAAACCTCTCATGACTAGCAATGAGCAAACCTATGAACAAACCAACTGGAATACCGCCTAGCGGAATTATTCCCGCATCAATCGGCTCGCCAAATTTTATCCAAAACGACGCCAACAACACATACATAACGATTTTGAGCAAAAACTCACCATCAGTTTCATTTTCTGAACTTTTTTTATTTTTTTTAGACATCGCGATCATTATAGCATAAGTGTTTTAGTAAAAAACAACTACAATATTGTGACTATATGATCGTACAAAAATGTACTACATACGAATTTCAGCATCAACGCCGGCAGGTAGTGACAAATTTTGCAAACTGTCGATAGTTTTTGCGCTAGCACCAGATATGTCGATAAGACGCTTGTGTACACGCATTTCAAAGGCTTCTCCGCCTTTTTTGTAGACATGTGGGCTTTTGACCACTGTATATGTTGAGCGACGTGTAGGTAGAGGCACAGGACCTGCTACTGTTGCACCGCTACGTAGAGCTGTGTCTATAATTTGTTTTGCTGATTGATCGATCACTTTGTGATCATATGCCTTCAAACGAATACGTATTCGCGGCACTGTGGCTTGTTCTGCCATTTCTCATTCTCCTTTCCACCTATCGGTGGAGTTGTATACCGTAACCTCTGCTCGAATCGCTGTTATTACGTCTGGCCGAGTTCTCGATATGATTAGTATTGTATGCGAGCAACTATAACAGAGAGATGGCATGAATACAAGTTGACTTTTATGCATAAAAGTATTAAAATATATTGTACTGAGCTTAATCCCTACTGCCAGGAGGCTATATGAAAAAGCACAGTGTAGGAGTGGTTGTCGTGGCAATTTTCATGGCATTTGCCATGAGTGGCTGTGGCGGTGGCACAGATGCAGAGCCAAAGAAGAACGGTTCGGAAGCGTCGGAGAAACCAAGGGAGAACATCGACCCAAGCAAAGGCTGGGTCAAGCTCCCTATCACACAAAAGAGGGACAGATTTGAGGTCATTTCTGTTCAGAAATATTGTGATGGAGACAACCTCGTCTACGTCAGCGAAACCCAATACAGTGACAACGAAGGCGGCATTTCTGTCATTCCAGACAGCAATCAGTGCCGCAGACGTTAAACCCTGTCATTTCACAAGTAGAACACCGCGTTGTTCCTTGGGGAATGGCGGGGTGTTTTACTTTTGTACCTAGTATTGATTTTTACTGTAAATAGTGTATAGTATTACTAATGAACAAAGAGGCATTGTTACACCGTCCCAAACGCTTTTTGCAAAACGTCAATTACAAAGAAGTTGCAAAAGACGTTGCCATCTATAGCCCAGTTGCGCTCACTGGTGGTGTTTTAGGTGCGGCTGCAGCAAACAAGTTCTCCCCATCGACAGTTGTACTGAGCGACAAGATAGAGGCACAAGTAGCCCTGGATGTTGGTGAACCAGGCCTGACTATAGATTATGGTTCAACTATACATCTACCCAATGCCATTGATAGCTTTCTGAGCACAACCCACACTGGTGTAAATATTGACATCAACACTATCAACGCAAGTACCCAGGATCCAGAAGCGCTGAAGGAGTTCTCGTCTCTCGCAGCTCAGTACAAACCTAACATTATTGAACCTATCCAAGATGCATTGTTCGAAAATCTCATGGCAGGAGCAAGAATAGGCGCGGTTGCTCTCATGGCGAGTTGCGCTCTATCCGTGTCTACCTATAGACATATTAGAGAAAAAGGCGGTTTGTCCTACATCAGAGAACGGGCTCGACAGTCGCGAATGCGCACCAAGATACTAGCCGGACTATGCGGTGCGGCAGCGCTTTTTTCTATGGGTAGTGCAGTCAAAGGCAATATCCAAGGCCCTAACTCTGTACAACAAAACATAGTCAAAAACCACCTACCAAAACAAATTACAGACACAAGCCCCTTACTGAAGGATGCATGGATTGAAGGTCTTGGTTCAGAGTTCCCCGAAAAACTGGTCAAAGCTTTTATTGCGTACAAAAACGACGTAGACGAATCTTTGGCTATTTCAAAAAGAAACTTTCACCAACAATTTGCCGAGTATCGTGATGACAAATCATCGCTAATAAACAACCCTACCTTGCGACCTGTCATGCATATTTCTGATCCCCATTGTAACTATGCAATCTACAAGAACATACTCACACCTGTCACCGCAGCTTTTCGACCTCAACTAATTTTGAACACTGGCGATACTTTTACAAATGGCGGAACTATGCCATACGAAGACAACTGCTACACAAGCTTCCGAGAAGCAATCGCCAAAGGCAACAAAAACACCACTATAGTCAATACAATTGGCAACCACGATCCAAAAGACTATATCAATATCGACTCTGATCCAAAGGTAATCACTCCTACAAAAGATGACAATTATACAGTCACCACCGAAATAGGAGATATTGTTGTAACTCCGGACGAGTCTTTGTCGACATGGGAGTCAAAACCAGAAGAAAAGTCTCCTGAAATGTACAAGCTCAATGCCGAACAAGGTCGTTTGACCGCCGAAAAGGCATGCGATATACAAGATAAAACAGGCGAAGAGCCAAAAGTGATGGTTCACCGTCCGCAGGCAAGCTTCGAGACGAGCATGAGAGGATGCGCCAGCTTGATACTAAAAGGTCATACTCACGATAACCAGCCGATCAAAAAAGTGCAAAGTGAAGACGGTGAGACTGTGCTACATCACACAGCTGGCAGTTCTTCTGGAACTCACAACGGCATCGCCATCTACGAGACACCGAAACGTCCAGCTAGTTACTCGATCCTTTATTTTGACAAAACTAATACTCTCCAAGGTGCGACGACTGTGACATTTACGTCCGACGGACGTGTCAGCATAGCCGACGAGGGATTACCGAAAAAGACAGACCAAGATCTAGACTTGGCACAGAATATTTTTGCAAAAGAACATATCAAATCCCCATCTAGCTAAATCTATGTTACACTGTTTTTGACCAATTGGTTGTTGTTTGACCCCTGATCGACGCTACTTAGCGTAGTACAACAGAAAGATACACATGAAACAATACAAACTGGCACAGTGGGCTGTTGGCATGTCTATCCTACTAGTCTCTACTAGTGGAATTGGCTGCCTCATCGCCTATCTCGTCAACAGTACAGGTCCTTTTTAAAACCCGCTTCGTACCCACAGACACCGCCTGGTGCCTCTCGGTATCAGGCGGGTGTTTGCTTTAAATAAAAAATACCTCCCATTTCGAGAGGTATTTTCGTTAGGTAGTTTAGCTACTATTTAGTAACTTTGGTTACTACACCAGCACCAACAGTACGTCCACCTTCACGAATAGCGAAGTTTAGACCTTGTTCCATAGCGATTGGAGCAAGTAGTTTTACCTTAAAGGTGATAGTGTCACCAGGCATAACCATTTCTTTGTCAGCTGGTAGCTCTACTTCACCAGTTACGTCAGTAGTACGGAAGTAAAACTGCGGTTTGTAACCTTTGAAGAATGGAGTGTGCCGTCCGCCTTCTTCTTTGCTAAGTACGTATACTTCAGCGTCAAACTCTGTGTGTGGAGCAATAGAACCAGGCTTACAGATGACTTGACCGCGTTCGATTTGTTCACGTTCAATACCACGTAGCAAGATACCTGCGTTGTCGCCAGCTTGACCTTGGTCTAGGTTTTTCTTGAAAGCTTCGATACCTGTTACAACAGATTTTTGTAGCTCTTTGATGCCTACTATTTCGACTTCGTCGTTGATTTTTACGATACCAGTCTCAATACGACCTGTTGCAACGGTTCCACGACCTTTGATAGAGAAAACATCTTCGATAGGCATTAGGAAAGGTTTGTCTAGGTCACGCTTTGGCTCTTCGATGTAGTCGTCCATAGCCTTGACTAGTTCCATGACAGCGTCTTGGTATTTTGCGTCGCCTTCTAGAGCTTTAAGTGCTGAACCTTTGATGATTGGGCAGTTGCGGTCAAATTCGTTCTTTTCTAGTAGGTCACGTACGTCTTCTTCGACTAGTTCTACTAGTTCTTCGTCAGCCATGTCCATTTTGTTTAGGAACACAACGATTTTTGGTACACCAACTTGTTTTGCTAGTAGCACGTGTTCACGAGTCTGAGGCATAGGGCCATCAGCTGCAGATACAACTAGGATCGCACCATCAACTTGTGCAGCACCGGTGATCATGTTTTTTACGTAGTCGGCGTGACCAGGCATGTCAACGTGAGCATAGTGACGAGCTTCTGATTCGTATTCTTGGTGAGAAGTAGCAATAGTAATACCACGCTGCTTTTCTTCTGGTGCGTTGTCGATCTGATCGTAGTCAACTTTTTTGTTTACGTCACTTGGTAGTTTTGCCGCTAAAGTAGCGGTGATAGCAGCCGTCAAAGTTGTTTTACCGTGGTCAACGTGACCCATAGTTCCAACATTTACGTGTGGCTTGCTTCGGTCGAAATCTGCCATGTATTTCTCCTTTCCGCCTGTAGGCGGATATCTTATTAAAATTAATTATTTCGCACGAAGGTAAATACCTCCGCATAGCGTATGAGGTCTATTGTACCTTAGATGACTCATTCGTGTAAAGAGTTTTAACAAAAATCTACCTTGCCAAAAAAAGAAAAGACCCGATTATGACAAACGGTGTCTTGCAAGCTCTGTTAAAGACGAAGATTTGCAATAAAAAACCGACAGCGTGTGATACGTTGTCGGTATACGAATTGTGTTGCGCCTCGACCCGTGTTGGTCGAGGCGCTGATTTTCTACTCGCCCAGGATGCGGCTGTAGTCCTTTGGGTTCAGCTTTATGACAGCTGATTCAAAATACTCATCAACAAAGGACGCGAGTTGGCCTTCCTTCTTTATGTACTGGAACCAGCCGGATTCCTCGAGAGTTTTTCCAGGTGTGGTGTAGTGAGGGATGTACTTCCAGTGATACACCCTTTGGTTTAACTGAAGATCTGTCTCTCCGTACTCGGTGTCGGACAAGTAGATTGTCAGACTGGGTTTTTCCTTGGTTGTTGGTATGAACTTGATATTTTTGAAGGGCAGTTCCAGGATGTAGCTGTTTTTGCCGTTACTAAAACTTACGTCCATGGCGGACGAGGGCTTCAGGTTGACGACTGCCGAGCTCGAGAACAAACCACCATGGGCTGACGCGTAACCGCCGCTTCCTGATGCGATTCGTCCATATCGGAACTTGTATTCCTTTCCAGACGTGAGCCCGTACGCCTTTGATGCCACCTCGACTGTACCTACAGTCGCGCTGGAGGCAGACATTGGGACGAAATGTGTAAAGATCAAGACCACGATTGCGATAAAGATATACCACATCACGGCTTTGACAAATGTTTCCACAATTTCCATGCGATTCCAGTCAGTAGTTGATTTATAAAAGTGCAATTCGTAAGCCTTATTGTACGAGGAATACAACCTTTTGCAAGCATAAGTAATTTGTTGTATAACAATGAAAAACGCCTTTTGTTCCAAAAAGAAAAGACCCGATTATGACAATCAGGTACTTTCTTGGTGGCTCCTCTCGGACTCGAACCGAGGACACAAGGCTCTTCAAGCCTCTGCTCTACCAACTGAGCTAAAGAGCCACGTATGGTAACAACAAGTTTACATTATAACAGTTTAAATGTCACACAGTATATCCCGCTAAAGGTCAGCTGCCCAGTCTAGCAGCATTTCTTTGAACACTTCTCTCTCTACCCCTACTAGTGAGTGTTTGGCGCCAGGGATGATTTTGTGTAGTCCGTTTTTTGAAACGTTTACGTACGTGTCTATAACGCTAGTCTGTATAGATTCGTCATTTTCTGACTCTACTATGGTGACAATACCATCAAAATCGCGAATTGCATCGATCGCGAGATTAGTTGGAGTGCTACTTGCTAAGCTTGTGCGAAATTCTTCTACCTCTCCTTTGTCTACACTTTCACGCGCGACATCTACCATAGTATCAGGATAAATTGCAGGGGCACGAAGCAGTAGGCTCTTCGGCTTTTTCTCTTTGGCTAGTAATGCCGCCAGATAGCCACCGTAGCTTGCGCCCACTACACCTATTCTAGCTGGATCGACTTCTCCTGAATTTTCTAGGTAGCTATAAGCACCTACCACATCATCCAGGTATTCACGGGGAGTTAATGTGTTGAAATTACCCCCACTACTACCATGTCCAGCCAGATCAATAGCCAGTGCAGCGACGCCTGAACGCTGTTTGGCCAACGCCCTTGCGTACTCCAGGTAACCAACTTTGCTGCTGTTGTAACCGTGCAAAAACAATACACCTGCGCCACTAGACCTATTTGGCAAATATAGTGAAGCGCTTTGTCCCCTTTCTGTATGTGATAGTGTTTTATGCATAGATCTCATTATTGCTAGAATACAATAATTAGTAGATTTTCGCAATACAATAAAAACATTAATATATTTATATGTAGAGCTCACTAACTACTAGCGCTGGCCATTCCACTCATCTATAAATTGATCGACAAACTGATGCATAAATTCATCACGCTCATTTGCAATTCTTTGTGCAGTTTTTGTGTTGAGGTTTTCTTTTAGCAGAAAAAGTTTTTCGTAGAAATGGTGTATTGTCGAGCCTCCAGCTTTTTTGTAGTCATCACTTGATTTGAAAGCTTTAGCTTCGTGATCTGGATCATATAGCGGACGTGATCGATTACCTCCAAAGGCGAACGCTCTGGCAACTCCTATAGCTCCAATCGCGTCCAACCTGTCTGCGTCTTGCACGATTCTAAACTCAATCGAATCATTTCTCTCTGTTTCATCAAATGATTTGCTGTATGACATTGTTTTTATGATGGTCATAATTTTTTCAATTTGTGGCAAATTAACCTTCAGTTCAACTAGAAAATTTTCTGCGATCGAGTAATCATCGTTATCTTTATTAATAACTTTTCTATCCCCGACATCATGCAGCAAAAGAGTTAGGTTAATTGTTAGCCAATCGCCACCTTCTGTTTCGTGTATCAATTTTGCGATGTTAACTATTCGTACAATATGCCACCAGTCATGGCCAGTTCCCTCACCAGCAAGCCTATCTTTGACAAACTGTTCGGTTTTTTCAATTAAATCAGCCTGGTTCATACACCTATGATAACAAAGAAGTATTTCAAAAAGATCCAGTTTTGATTTCGCCAACTCGTTTGTAGTTAGCAAATATCACGCCGCTCGGGCTGTTTTACTCTCATATTAATGACAGTTATAGATAATTGATATTATTTAAAATAGTGTTATAGTAATCTTATGGATATAAATGGTTATAGAATTGTTAGAGAGACTCTGCCCGAAGAGTTTGACGTTAATCCTGTGCCTCTGGGGCACGAAAATGTTAGATTTGTAACAATAGATACTGGCGAAGAACCACACGCAAATGTTCTCAATCTATTAGCTCAAGCAAGCTTACTAGGAGGTATAACCAATACAGGAGAACAGCTACCTTTGTTAGAGCCATATCTTGTCAGCGAAAAAAGTATCACATTTGTTGATAATTCAGTTGATGATTATAAACTCGATCACTTAGATGAAGAAGAGCTTAACAAAGTTAACGCAATAAAAGCTGCGGAAGATCCGATAGACATTGTAAAAAAACTAAATAATGCAGGATTTGCACAAAGGCTCATATCCGAGGCTGTAGGTATGTCGCGGCCGGGTATCAATGTGTATATTAATAAAGATGAGTCCGAGAAGAAAGTAATAAATGAAAACGTCAAAAATAGCATAATTGGGCTAAAAAATACCTTTCTTGACCTAGTGGGAGTAGAAGGGTATCAATTTAATGTTGCTTTAGGAATTATAGATTGTTTTTATAGTGAAATTTCTAAAAATTGTTTACAACATCCCTTTAAAATCACTCCTATAATTCGGGCAGAGATTCAATTAGCAGAAAAACTACAAAGTGAAATTTCTGTGAGCAGTAGGAGAGTAAAATTTGATGCTACTCTTAATGCGGTGCACAGGAATGGATTAATAGCACGAAGTCCAGATATTTGATTTATTCAATAATTTCATTTGTGGACAGAGTTATCTTACTCAAAATAAACCAGTCTTCACTTCACCAGCTCTCTTGTAATTAGCGAATATGACGCCGCTAGGTGTGGTTTTTGTCTCTATTAGTTCAAACGCGGCTGGTATTGTGCCTTCGGCAAAGAGTTTTTTACCGTTACCAAGGGTGACAGGGTAGATTTTGAGCCATAGTTCGTCTACAAGATCTTGCTTGAATAATGTCTGTGCGAGATTGGCGCTACCCTGGACTTGCAACATAGGGCCATCTTCTGCTTTCAGAGACTTTAGTTTAGCCACGACATCACCGGATATCAACGAAGCTTCTTGCCACGGTAGGTCTAGGTCGGAATCGCTCGACACGACATACTTTTTGGCCTTTTTGAAAGTTACGCCAATAGGGCTATTTTCGTTTTTTGGCCAATAACCAGACCACATATTGTAGGTTTTTCTACCTAGCAACAAGTCAAATGGCATACTCATCTGTTCGACCATCATTTTGAAAAACACTTCGTCAGAATAAGGTACTGTCCAGCCGCCGTATTTGAACCCACTATCAACATCTTCATCTGTCCCGCCCGGAGCTTGCATGACCCCGTCGAGGCTAATGAAAGATAAAACAACTATTTTTCTCATATGTATATAGTATCAAAATTTCTAATCTACTAACGACTTTTTAGTTTCGTGGAATTATACTGTATCGATTTGTCTTCTGTAAGTAACGAAGAAAATAAAGGCCTGAATTAGTCAATTTGTAGCGCTTCTCGTCAATATCGTATAGCGTCAGTACTGTATCATCCAAGTACTGAATAAAGTGTTCAAAACTCGGATAGGGATTAGATGAGCTTTCTGTGTGAGATTTATATAAGTCTATAAGTTGATCTTCTGCTAAGCCTTCTGGTATATGTTTTGAAAGTCTTTTTAATACCATCACCTGACTACCATAAATAGTATTAAAAATATTTTCAAATTCCGCCTCCACAGCACTCGATGTCAGCAATGTATCCATTTCCTCATCAGATAATTGATCACTTGGCTGATCCGCCGGCTCTCTACTATCTGGAACTGCTTTATCAATTTCATCAGTGTCGTCAGGAGAGGAGTTCTGTGGCTTTCTAAGTCTGACCCCAAACTTCCCAGCTGTAAGCTCTTCGAGGCGATCTATGACATCGGGTATATAATGTCTAGTCATAAAGAATAGAAATAATATAAGAACTGGCCATTTAAGCTCTTTTTATATAAGCTAGTATTAGAGTTGGGTTAGGGTTTAAGCTCTTCCAAAAATTCCAAAAATCAGGACTTACCAAAAGTCCAGCTGCAATAATCGCAATAGGCCACCTAATAAAAGAAAGAAACTTGCTGATAGACTTCTTGCTTATAACTATAGTCATGTATGAATTGTACAAGTAGAATCAGGGATTTTCCAGCATAAGCATTAAGGAATCTCTTTGGGAAAACACTTTCTAAGTTTGCCACAATATGTGGTCGATAGGTCCTTTTTTCGACAATGACTCTATATGTTCATACGATTTTTGCAAGATTTGCTGCAGGGCTTGAACTAAACTCGTGTAGTATTTCTTTTCAAAGTATCAAGAGTAACTTCAACTCTAATATCTCTGATATATTTGCCTTTGTCGTCAAGTTCAACATC
>CAYGDI010000002.1:0-253744 GCA_964348695.1 uncultured Candidatus Saccharibacteria bacterium
AAGAAGTGATGAACGATATGGTAGACACAGTAAAACTACTCATACCCGTACATAATCCGCTGGTCTTTGATGGCAGCAGGTTTACACCAATCACGCTTGAGCAACTCGTAAACAGCAGAGGCTATGGCAAGACGTTTCTCAACCCCTCGCCAACATACGCCAAGATGGGCAAGTATATGCCCCGACTAACTATGTACAAGCGAGTGCGAAAGTTCGGTGTAGTTACGTACGAACTAGCAGTTGAGTTTTCAGCTCCTAAGATGTTGTTTGGCAACAACTTTGATGAGCTAACCGAAAATGACTTTGATGCTCTGCTAACGGCACTACAAGCAGCCTTGCAGGAATTGCTCGGTCATCGGTTCTTCAAACCACAGCTTGCTCACGCTGATATTGCGGCTTGGCATCCGTCCAAGAACATAGTGTTTCTTGATTACACATCGTGCCAGACAATCCTCAATACAATGGGCAAGCTGGATGTTAGTAAAACGTACGACTTACAGAAAACCGATTTTCGTGATGGACACGTCGTACACATACACGCCAACTCACTTGATATAGCCTTTTACGACAAAATGGCTGACCTGCTAAAAGCAAAGAAAAGCGGCAAACGGGCTTTTGAGAATGACAGCACCGTGCAGCTCAATTTACTTGAGGGTTTATCTGAGTACCGACCAATGGAAGTATTCAGATACGAAGTACGTTTTGTCGGTAGAGCCTCTGTCAAAAGAGCTTACCCCGATTTGGGACAATGGACATTTGAAAACCTATTCAAAAAGAAGTTGTGCCAAGACACACTACTCAAGCATTGGAACAAACTGACGAGCAATGTAGATATGCTCGCACTAGACGTAAAAGAGCCGTACGAGCTTTTACAAAACTACCTTGAGGCAAATGACGACGTAACGCCACAGGCAGCACTTGCGGCTGTCGCTGGACTGCTCATAACCAGTCAGGCAGGCGTAGTTGGTCTGAGAAACACGCTTGAGGCTCGCTATGGCAAGCAAGCGTGGTATCGCATCAAACCACTGCTCAAACCGCCGCAAGCACATCGTTTTAAAGCCTTTGTCCATATAGACGAGGCATTACAGCGATTTACACCTACGCATATGTCAGAATTTCTCTCAAACATTGAAAATACTGGTAAGTAATGTTAAGTTATAAAGGAGTAAAGAATTATGGAAACTAAGCTAATCCTAATCGCACGAGTATCAGACATAGAGCAACGTAAAGCGTTGCCAGCTCAAAAGCTACGGCTTGAACGCTATGCCGCACAAAAGCAGTTGCCGTCTGAATACCACGAATTTGACGAAAGTGCTCACAAGGACGTAAGACAAAAGTTCGGCAAGCTGGTTGAACACATCCAAAAGCAAACGGGCTTATGCTACGTAGTCTTTGATAAGATAGACCGACTGACCCGTGATAGTAGCCAAGAAGAAGTGAAAGCATTGCAGCAGTTAGTAAAGCAAGGCAAGATTGAGCTGCACTTCCCGAATGATAGCCTCTATATTGATAAAAACTCATCTGCGGCTGATTGGTTTCGGCTTGGTATCGGTATGGCACTGGCTAAATACTACTCAGATAGCATCCGAGATAACGTCAAACGTCGCTTTGAGCAGATGCTAAGTGAGGGTATATGGGTACACCGAGCACCTATTGGTTACAAGAACATTCTAAAAGGCGGTACGCCTCAAAAACCAATCAAGGATATTGAAGTTGACGACGCAAAGGCTCACTACATAGTAAAAGCCTATGAAATGCGAGCAAGAGGCGTATCGTACGCCGTGATAGCTAACGAACTTCGTGAGATGGGCTTTCGTAGCAACATCGCTGGTAGTAAAGCACCGAGTAAGCAGTTTCTTGAGCGAATACTGAGCAATGAGTTTTACTGCGGCTTTATGGTTCACGCTGGCAGACGCTATCCGCACAAGTACCCGCCGCTTATCAGTCGTGGCTTGTACAATCAGGTGCAACGTGTCCGTGATGAACGTAAACACGAAATGACAAAGTACGACAGCAAAGACTTTACCCTCAAGAAGATAGTAAAGTGCGGTAAATGCGGACGTGCTGTATCGCCTTTCAAGGCTCGCAATACTGTGTATTTGCGATGTGCCAACTCTAAGTGCGATAATCCTAATACAGCCGTGAGCCTTGTAATTGATAAGGTAACGGATGATATAGGGTTTATAGACGTGCCTGAGAAATGGTTAGATAAAGTCATTACCGAGCTGCGTAGCCGTCATAATGACCAGCAGCTATACTTCACGCAAAACATTGAGCAGACCCGTGCTGAGTACGACAAGCTCAAAGAAAAGATGCGTAAGGTTTACTACGACTTGCTTGAGGGTCGTATTACACAGACATTCCACGATGAAATTGCAACTGAGCTAGAAAAGAAACAGCAGGAATTGAATGACCGCCTAAAGTTGCTAACAAATGACAACAAGCAGTTCCAAGTAACTGCCTCTTACCTGTTAGACTTGGCTCAACGGGCTGACCAGCTGTTCAAAGAGAGCGATGAGGGGCTAAGACAGAAGTTGCTAGAATACGTACTTTCAAACATTGAACTAAAGGACAAGAAGCTGTCTTATATACTAAACGACCCCTTTAGAACCATTGTTGAGGCAAAGAAAAAGAGCCTTTCGGCTCATAATTCAGATATTTGGTGCGGGTGAAGAGACTCTAACTCTCGACCTCTTCCTTGGCAAGGAAGCGCTCTAAACAACTGAGCTACACCCGCATATATGGTAAATTGTAACACGCAAGTATCTCTTTATATAAAGTGGCTCGCTTCCTTGGCCTGGCAAGGATAGGTCACGTCCCGCGACCCCGCAACTTCTCGATTGAAAACCAGTTTTCATCGGAAGGTTGCCTTGCAAACTGCCACTGGCAGTTCTCACTCTAAACAACTGAGCTACACCCGCGTACGCTGATTGATTATACCTAAAGGTTATTGATAGCACAACTGACCAGTTATTTGCTACAATGGTGAGGATATGGCGCCTTGGCCGAGAAGTTAGGCAACGGTCTGCAAAACCGTGTAGGCGGGAGCGTTACCCGCAGGTGCCTCCATATTGAAATAGTCTGATTGAAATTAGACTATTTTTGTTTTAAAACGTCTAGTAGTTCAGGAAAAGTAGGCTGGAAAAAATGGCCGCGATCTTCGAATATATGCGTAGTCGCCTGGGGCAGTTCTACTAAAAATTTCTCAAACTCTGTGAACGGACAGATAGGATCGTCTTTACTATGGAACAGATGTATGTCGTCACTACTCGCAGGCAAATTCTTTGACGATGTCACGCAGAATGAGCCGACGCCTTCTACAGAATCGTCACTGTGAGATGGTGAAACTAGTATAATGCGTCGGACTTTTTTCTTAAGAGGTGATTCGTTGAGATATTTTGCTAAAAACATTGCTCCTAGTGAGTAGCCAACCAGCGAAACATCGCCCTCAAGGAACGGAATGAGTTTCTCAAAGTATATTTTCCACTCCTCGTATTGTGCGTTTTGTTTGTTAGGAAAATCAGGCAACAAAACATCTCTATCGGTTAATACATCCGCCAGCCAGTCTTTCCATTTTTGTTGTTTGAACAGTTCTTCATAGGAAAGTCCTTCGCTCAAAAGCGCAGAGCGATACTGATCTGTTGATAGATAGCTGTTTCCCCCATGGATAATCAAAACTTGTTTCATATAATTAATATTGTAACAGATGGTATACTTGATTTTACGGGCGAGTGGCGGAATTGGTATACGCGTTCGACTTAAAATCGAATGTCCAAAAGACGTGCGGGTTCAAGTCCCGCCTCGCCCACCAATTTAGGATTGAACGTTTTAATGAAAATATACCCATCTATTGATATCCTCGAAGGGAAAGCTGTCCGTCTGGAGCAAGGCGATTTTGAAAGATGCACAGATTATGGCAATGCGGTCGCACATGCAAAGCGTATGGAGTCTCAAGGTATTCGCGAAGTCCATATTGTTGATCTAGAGTATGTCAAAAGCAATGGCAAGTACTCGAGCATAGATATTATCGAAGAAATAGCAAAAACAACTTCTTTAAAAATACAAATCGGAGGAGGTATCAGAAACCTCAAAAAGGCTCAACAAATGCTTGGATTTTGCTCTGAAGTCGTTCTCGGTAGTGTATTTTTTACAGATGAAGAAGCCACAAAGGAAATACTAAGCACAATTGACCATACCCAAGTAGTTGTATCAATCGATTTTTCAAATGGCAAACCAGCAATTCATGGATGGTTGCAACATGTCAATAAAAGCGACCAACAGATAGAAGCCTCTCTGAAAAAGATAGGAGTGACAACTATAATTGTTTCTGATATAGATCGAGACGGACTACTGCAAGGACCAGATATCGGTCTGTTCTCAAAGTGGGTTGATAAAGGGTTCCGTGTGATAGCATCTGGAGGCATAGCCAACCAAGATGACATCCAGAACCTTGCATCGCTGGGAGTTGATGGAGTGATTATCGGAAGGTCGTATTACGAGAATAAGATAGATTTGTCCCAGATTGGATAGGCGTCTATCTGTGGTATCTACTTGATAATTCGACTAATAGTGTCTGTCAGGTCAGCTGGCAGGACAAACAGTGTCTTTTGACTCGGCTCTGCAGAGATCTTTTCAAGCGTCTGTAGAGTACGTATATTGATACCTCCAGGGATCTTGGTTAGCATACCTGCTGCCTCTGCAACTGCTGCTGCCGCGGCTTTTTCGCCTTCTGCTGTGATAATAACCGCACGACGTTCACGCTCAGCTTCGGCTTGTTTTGCCATCGCACGTTTCATGTCTTGTGGAAGTTCTATATTCTGTACTTTGACATTTTCTACATCGATGCCCCATTGATCGGTCTGTGCATCAACTATTTCTTTTATCTGTAGTGATATCTGATCACGTTTACTGAGAAGTTCGTCCATATCAGCGTTACCTGCAACATCACGGAGGGCTGCTTGGGCAAACTGACTAGTAGCATAGACAAAGTTTGTTGTCTCTAGTACTGCTTTTGGTGCATCAATCACACGAAAGTACACAACTGCATCGACATTGACAGTCACGTTGTCTTTTGTGATAACTTCTTGTTTTGGTACATCAATAGGCGTAGAACGTATGTCTACGCGTATAATTTTCTGAAACACAGGCACCACAACTCGCAAGCCGGGTTGTCTCAAACCACTAAATTTGCCCAGTGTCAGCACTACTCCTCTTTCGTACTGATTGATGACTTTGATACCACTCAAGACAAAAATCGCTACTACTATGATAATAAATACTATAAAATCCATGGTTCCTCCGTGTTATGTTGTTTATACTATAACGAAGGATTTTCAAATGTTCAAGCGTTGTTCGGGGCGTGTCTGGTGGGCGCTGATTTTGCCAGAGCCATAGGCAGCAGCCAACCATAGTGCAGAGCATGTGTAGCGATGAGCAGCTCCTGTTTTGTCCCTCTATTTGGGATAACATGATCTGCTCGCTGTAGTCTATCTAGGCGGGCGAGTTGTTTGGCCATAATTTCTTCGACTCTGCAGTCTTCTCCATCTCTCATAACAGCTCGTTCGGCTTGCAAGGCTTCGTCAGTATCAACAACCACAGTCGTATCGACACGTTCGTCAGCACCGGTTTCGAAAAGCAGCGCAGATTCGAGCACAGTATAGTAACCTTCTGGCTGCTGCAATCGCATTGAAATCTCGGTCTTGATCGAAGGCCTTGTGATTGCTTCTAGTAGTCGACGCTCCTTTTCATTGCCATTTTTAAACACATGAGCTCGTAGCGCGCTGCGTACGATCTTTTGCTCTTCATCTACAAACTGTGGCCACTGTTGGGCAACTTCGCGATATGCCCTGCCGTCCGGGGCTAATACTTGATGGGTAATACTATCAACATTAATACGCTGAACCTTGAGTTTCGCTAATGCCTCTCCAACAGTACTTTTACCTGAAGCAATTCCACCAGTCAGCCCAACTACAAGCCTGTTATGATTTTGCACTAGATTTGCCATTTGGGTGTAATTATACCATAATTTCTCAATACTAATGATATAGAGGCTATCTATTGCGAATGAGCTGGATCTGACACTGTAGTAGCTGAGTATCCGGATCATACCAACCAGTCAAAAGATTATTCGGACAGGTATCCTCGCTCGATTTTAGAACTGTAATCATATGTATGTTGCCTCCTTCAGCTTCTGGTCTAAAAGACGCAAAAGGTCCTACTAGACCTCCCACAGGGATTTTCGGACCTGTAGGCAAGTTCGGTACTACTGTTTTGAGTTCTGTCATCAGGTCTGCGTTGTCAGATTCGTTGTAGGTCAGTTCTCCAGCTGGCTGTTCGTATTCTCGACATTTGCCATTTGGAAATCCTGTTCCGAGACAATAGCCATATGACCCGTCACGGCTATCGACGTTGGTCGGAGAGCTTGTAGGCCCTGGGTCTGGGTAGCCGCCTTTTCTAGCTGCATAAGTATCAAATACGTTTTTCCAAGCTTTGAGATCGGTGATTTTCTGTGCATTTCTGGCGTCGTCTTGGACACCACTGTAGTTGACAAACACCAATGCCGACAACACACCAATAATAAAAATCACAATTAGTACTTCGATAACGGTGAACCCTTTTGTTTTATAGATGCCCACTTTTTGCATAGCTTTATTATACTCTAGTTCGACCCAGAGCAAACCTCGCAACCTTCTTCGCCGCCGAATTCCATCATCCATTGTTCAGAAGCCTTCCACCACGGTTCGATATCGTGGTAGCCTATCCAGTCTGCCGCGCCTCTGATGACCCAACCGATCCAGCCAGTAATATGTAGTTTGCGATACTCAAACGCCGCCCAGCCTTTGCCGATAGGGACGACTGTTGCGGGTAACTTTGGTCGATAGACATTGCCGTCGTTACCGTGGAATCTTGCTTCTATATCGTGTGCGACATAATGACCGTCATAGACTGCCGTTTGTGCTAGACCAGAATACGGTGTACTGGCATTGTCACCAATAACATAGATGGCGTCTTCTGCTAACAAATGTTCATCGACGGCAACTTTGCCTTTTTCGGTGAGGTTAAAATTGTTTTTTTTGAAAAACGGGTTGTTTGCAGTTCCTGCTGTCCATACAACGGTATGAGAGGGTATATCTTTGTTGCTGACTAATAAACTATCATCGTCCATACCCTGGATCTGTTTGTTGACTAGTACTTGCACCCCCAGCCTTTTCAGACGTTTAGCAGCAGCTTTTGAGATGTTTTCTGCCGACCTAGGCAACACTCGAGGGGCTGCTTCGATTAGTTTGACGTTGATGCGCCTATTTTTGGCGTTGTGAGATTTCATGATCTGTCGTATATAGCTAGGTAGCACGCCTGCAAGTTCCACGCCGCTCGGGCCAGCCCCAACGATAATATAATTTATATCAGGTTTGCCTTCGTCTTCTAACAATTTGTGTAGATGCGTCTTAAACCTCATAACTTCTTCTGGGGATTTGATGCCATACGAATATTCCTGTAGACCATCGATGTTGAAAAAATTTGTCACCACCCCCATAGCAAGAACTAAAGTATCATACGCAATAATCTTTTCATCTTCGAGCTCGATAGACCGTGTTGTCCGATCAAGCTTGGTGGCCGTTCCTAGAACAAATTTTATCCTACCACCGTCTAGAATATCGCTGAGTGGAATAGATGACTGCCGAAAAAGACCTCCTGTAGCCGTGTGGTACAAGGTTGGGTTGTAACGAAAATCCGGCTTGTCAGATACTAATGTCACTTCAAACTCCTCGTTGCGACTCAACTCTAGTGCAGCTTTTATGCCTCCGAATCCTCCACCAACAACGACTATTTGACGTTTTTCTATGTTCGTTTTTTTACTCATCTGTCGACAAGTATATATCTCTTGCAGATTGGCTGCAATACGTTTATGCTTGTTAGTAATGAGTGAACTAATAAAAGATATCCGTGAAATCGGGTTCAAGGGTGAGTTATTAGCAGACAAAGATACGCTTGAAACATACTCGCACGATGCTAGTATGTTTGAGATTGTGCCTCACCTTGTGGCATATCCTCTCGATAGCGAAGACGTTGAGTTGCTAACTCATTTTGTGAATAACAACAAGAAAAAACACCCACACCTTTCCCTGACAGCTCGCTCGGCAGGAACTGACATGTCTGGCGGCGCTATCAACGACTCTATCATCGTTGACTTTTCAAAACACCTCAATATGATTATCGATGTTGACCACAACAAAGCAACTGCTCAACCTGGTGTGTATTACCGAGAGTTCGACCTAAAAACTATGGAACACGGCAGCCTGTTACCGAGTTATCCCGCAAGTAGAGACCTCTGTACCCTGGGTGGCATGGTGAACAACAATAGCGGTGGTGAAAAATCACTCGAATATGGTAAAACTGATAACTATGTCAAATCTCTTGATTTTGTATTCGCAGATGGCATACGCAGACCAGTTGGGCCACTTACAAGAACTCAGCTGATCAAAAAAATGGCAAAAAAAGATTTTGAAGGTCGCGTGTATAGAGGTATGTATGAGCTTATTGAAGATCATTATGAAACGATAAAAGCAGCTCGGCCAAACGTCAGCAAAGATTCTACGGGATACCATTTGTGGAACGTATGGGACCGTAAAACTGGCATATTCGACCTGACAAAGGCGATTGTTGGAGCTCAAGGCACACTGGGTCTAGTAACAAAAACACAGTTTGATTTGGTCAATAGACGTAAACACTCGGGACTATTGGTACTATTTCTCAAAGATATCGATGACCTAGGTGAACTGATCCCAAAAATACTTGCGCACAAACCTGCGACACTCGAATGTTTTGATGACGCGACGATGCTACTGGGTATGAAATTCTTGCCTAGCTTTCTACCTAAGCTCGGATTGAAAAAATGGTTCAAACTGCTACTTGGACTGGCGCCCACAGGCCTGCAATTTCTAAAAGGATTTCCAAAACTGATTCTCATGATCGAATTTAACGGTGAAACAGAGGATGTTGTGAGAAGAAGAATCAAAGAAACCCATAGAGCGCTGGAAAAATACCATGCACGCTACGAAATCAATGGATTTGAAGAAGATCCAACCGAAGGAAAGAGCGAAAAGTTCTGGATAATGCGCCGACAGAGTTTTCAGTTGTTGCGTAGCAAGGTAAAAGACAAACATACCGCACCATTTATTGATGATTTTGTGGTCAACCCCGAACATTTGGCAGAGTTTTTGCCACAAGTTCGTAAAATCATAAAAAAATACAAACTGCTCGCGACCGTTGCAGGCCACTTGGGCGACGGAAACTTTCATATCATTCCACTTATGAAGCTTGAAGACCCAAAAGACCGACGTAAGTTACTGCCTGCAATGAAAGAAGTGAATCAACTCGTACTCAAATACGGTGGTAGCTTGAGTGGTGAGCATAACGATGGACTGGTTCGAGGGCCGTGGCTAAAAGAAATGTACGGCGAAGAGATGCTCGAGATATTCAAGAAAACAAAAGATATTTTCGATCCAGACAACATCTTCAACCCACACAAAAAAGCTGATGCCGACTGGGACTATAGTTTCTCTCATATCCGTGATCATTTTTAAATGAAAAAAAGGTCTGGCGACAGCACTATGCTGTACACCAGACCCATCTTCACACCTTTACTTAGACACGAGCCATCTTTGGTAGAAACTCGCTGAGCTTTGCGATCATCTCGTAGTTATCGATGATGTCGTCTACGGCGTCACTGACGGTGTTGTTACGAACCGCATCTCGAAAGACCTGCTTGTCGAGCTGATTGCCGTCACCATCACGAAGACGCCACTCGTCGTTGGTAATGACATCTGCCACAACCAGACGTTTGCCGCCCAGACCGTCGTCCACCAGCCCGAACTCGATTTTCATGTCATACAAAACGAGACCGAGCTCCAACCAAGCTTCCTCGAGAATGAGGAAAACCTGAAAAGCCATAATCCGCATCTTGTCGTAGTCGATCTCTTTTCCGTCGTCGGTCAAGAGCTTCCTAGTACCTAGACATAATGCAGCATCAGTAGGCACGTCCGCTCGGTAGAGACATATCTGTCTGTCATCGAACAAACGAACAATCGGGTCATGTTGCTCATCATCCTTGTAGAACAACTCGTACTCGACCACCGAGAATACCTGACCGTCCCATGAGTTTGGATTGCGCTTCAGGTATGAGCCTGCCGCAATCCTCCGCGTGACAACTTCGAGCGGAATCATCTCCGCATGCAGCGCCAGAAAACTCTGGTCGTCGAACCAACTCAGAAAGTGAGTTGGTATGCCCTTGGCTTTAAGCAGCTTGAAGACATTGACTGTCGTCTTATTGCAGGCCTTTGCTTTGCCCGCGAGTTCCTCGCGAGCTGCCCCGTCACCCGCGGTGATGTCATCTTTGGAAATGACTAGAACCTTTTTACAGGTTGTACAACCATCGTCGGGACCGTTGGTATCCCGAGCATCGACGATGATCTTAGTCTTGCCTTCAGCGATAATCGTCGCCGTCATCATAACTCCTTGTTAAGGTGTGGAATTTTGCGTTTTTGCGCTGTTTATATTCTAGCTACATTTTGTGGATCTAGCAAGCATAAGTGAGTTGGTTTATTCGCTGTCGTTTCTAATTCTATTGATAGTAAAGCCCGCACCAGCAGTTGCAACAACACCGTTTGCTGCTACTGCCCAAGTCGCAGCATCGTGTACGCCATATTTTTGTAGAGCAAGACCCACTACGTATAGCCAACCAGTGCCAGCGTCGTTAAAAGCATGTAGCTTGGCATCGGCTAGAGCTGCTGTTTTTTGTTCAGAATGACTATGACTCTGTTCGTGATGATGTTCATGTGCGTCGTGGCTATGATCCTGATCACACATATGTACTACTTCGCCAGTTTCCTCATTTTTGACTGCTTTGTGCGTTCGCTTGGCAACATATGTATTGAGAGCCGCACAAGACACAGCAATACTCATCGCCAATGTCGACGTTGATTCTTCGTATCTAGATGTAAATTCGTAAGCTGCAGCGGACAAGCCAGCCACACCGCCCAATCCAAAAATGTATGCAGCAATACGGCGCCTTCTAAGGGATTTTTCGGGATTTGCATTCATAGCAGAACGCTTTGCCCAGAACGAGGCACTGTCGCCAGCGTTGTGTAGTGATTCGCCGACAAAACCTAGATTACCCGTGAGTACACTGGCTCCTATTTGCATAGTCGCCATGGCCCCATTTGCAGCAACCGCTTCATTCGCGGCTCTCTCTGGGGTAATTTGTTTTCTAAAGAGCTTCATTAATAGTTTATTATACTATATTTTTTTACTATTTGCAATCTCTATTTTTTGCGTTTACGCTGGTTGGGATCTAGAAAGCGTTTGCGTAGGCGCAAGTTCTTTGGTGTAACCTCTAATAGTTCGTCGTCTTCGATAAAGTCGATTGATTGCTCAAGTGATAGATCTGTAAATGGCGTCAATTGGACTGTGCCATCGCTACTGCTGGTACGCATGTTAGTCAGTTGCTTGCCTTTACAGACATTCACATCTAGGTCGCCTTGACGGTTGTATAGACCAACGATCATACCTTGGTAAACAGTTGTTCCTGGGCCAACATACAAGATACCTCTTGCAGCACTGTTGTCCAGCGCATATGCCGTGGTAGAGCCAGCTTCAGTGGCAATTAACGCACCGTTACGGTGTTGTTGTAGCTTTGGACCCATTGGTTGATAGCCATGTGGCAAGCTGTGCATGATAACTGTACCTTTTGTTGCGGTCATCAACAGGTTACGTAAACCGATCAAACTGCGAGTTGCAATGATATATGTCTGACGGATCGCGCCAGAGCTAGTAGTTTCCTGATGAGTCATTTCACCACGGCGTTGGCCAAGCTCCTGAGATATTGCACCGACGAATTCTGAGCCGACTTCGATCAACAGTTCTTCGACTGGTTCGTGTTCGACGCCGTCTTTTTGAATGGTCACAACTTGCGGTCGTCCAACTTCGAACTCGAAACCTTCACGACGAAGTGTTTCGATCAATACTGACAAGTGTAGTTCACCACGGCCAGATACTTTGAAGCCAATGCCTTCGTCTTCTACCCGCAGAGCCACGTTTGTTTCTAGTTCTTGTTTCAACCGGTCGCCAATCTGTCGAGAAGTGGTGAATTCGCCTTCTTTGCCTTTTAGCGGGCTAGTGTTTGGGCCTAGGTACATAGATAACGTTGGAGCTTCGACTTCTAGCACTGGCAAAGACTCTGGGTTTTCACTGTCAGCGATAGTCTCGCCGATATGTGCGTCACCAATACCAGTTAGCGCTACGATATCTCCAGCTATTGCGCTGTCGATTTCTTCACGATTTAGGCCACGATAGGCAAATAGCTTGTCGATTTTGGCGTTGACTTTACTGCCATCGGCTTTGATCAGTACTACTGGCTGAGATTTCTTGATAGTTCCGCGTGATATACGGCCAATAGCGTATTTACCCAGGAAGCTGTCGTACTGCAGTGATGTAACTAGTAGCTGCAGAGGTTTTGTCGTATCAACCTGTGGAGCTGGAATATCACCTGTAATTGCGTCGAATATAGGCGTTAAGTCTGCTTTTTCCTCGGTATTTTCGGGCATTTCTTTCCACGCTTTACCTTCGCGACCGATTGCAAAGTAGACAGGATAATGTAGTTGACTGTCATCAATCGCGAGTTCTAGGAATAGATCATCAATTTCGTCTTTTACCTCATTAACGCGACGCGATGGTTTGTCGATCTTGTTGATAACTACAACAGGCTTTAGGCCGAGCTCTAGGGCTTTTGATAGTACAAACTTTGTCTGTGGCATTGGGCCTTCTTGAGCATCTACGATGAGTAGAACGCCATCTGCCATGTTCAAAGTTCGTTCGACTTCACCACTGAAATCTGCGTGACCCGGGGTATCGATAATGTTGATTTTGTAGTCACCATGATAAACCGCAGTTTGCTTGGCAGTGATAGTGATACCGCGTTCGTGCTCTTGGTCGCCACTGTCCATGATTAGGTCTTGGTTCATCTCGGCTTGGTTGTCGCGAAAAGTGTTGGACTGCTTTAACAAACCATCAACCAAAGTAGTCTTGCCGTGGTCAACATGGGCAATAATAGCAACATTACGAATTTGTTTTGGCTCTAACATAATCTAAATAATAAAATAAGCCCTTTTGGGCATTCCTCTTACTGTTGATGATACCACAGTTATAGAGTAAAAGGAAGGTCTACTATGGTCATTTCTTTTTACGTGCAAAAGCGGTTTTGAGAGCTTTTTTCAAAGGCGATAGTGCGGTTGAGCCTAGGTTAGTAGTGACTTTTTCTACGGTACTGATCGCCATTTCCGGAAAACTGATCAACGTTTTAGAAAGACTGATAACATCTCTGGTCGCTCCGGTAAATTCACGCTCATAGGCTTTTTTAATCTTCGCTACTTCTGTGGGCAGAAAATAGTATTCAAGATCTTCTTGTATAGCACGGAGTCGCCCATCGACAAACTGTGCCTGTGAAAACAAGAAATGAGCGATACCTGTATTTGCTTCTGCAATATCTTCAGGTAACGCACCTACAATTTCGGCATGCAAGTTGACAGCGTCTTCGACGAGCGTAGGTATCCCTTCCATAGTGGTGCCGTTGATATCCGCAGTTGCAAGTACCAGCCGCAGCGGATCTTTTGAGCCAGAGCGAATGCTGTCTTGAATAATATTGCCTTCTTCGTCACGCACAACTGTCGTCGCTTTGATTGCGTCCTCCACCCTGGCAATTTGTACATCGCTATAGTCGGCAGATCTCATAAAATCCGCTGTCAGTCGTGCGCTTTCGTTTTCGTCGTACCCGTGTTGTTTGCCACTATGGACTACTAGGTCATGACCTGCTCCGGCAATTAGCAGAAGCTCATAGCCTTCTAGGTCAATTTTTTCCGGCAATTCCTCTCTGAGGAGTCGCCACAGACGAAAACTACGTCTGATAACATTCAGGGCATGTTGATCATTGTGATACGGTTTGTACGTTTCTGAGTTTGGATCACCGTGCGATTGATACATATGCTCGAGCAACTGTGCGGCTAAATCAACCGATCTTCGCGGTAACTCCACCTCAGTTTCTCTTGCTAGTTCTGTTATCTCAGCAGCGTAATTCTGCTTGTCAGATTCAGGGGGTTCTTTGTTGAATGGATTTTCTGCCATACGTCTCCTTTGCCACCTGTTTACATATATACTATACCTTATTTAAGCAATATCGCTAGTGATGATATAATATAATCCACGCGCGAGTGGCGGAATTGGTAGACGCGCTAGCTTGAGGGGCTAGTGACCGCTTTAGGTCGTGGAGGTTCAAGTCCTCTCTCGCGCACCAGATAAATTGTCGACTTTAGAAGTCGATTTTTTATTGACAAAAGTTATATATTTATACTATAGTATGTATAGCTCTTGTGTAGAGTTCTGGAGGGCAGCCTAGTACGGTTAAGTAATTAACCCTATCAGGCTGCTCTCAATTTATTGAGACTGCTTTTTACAAAAAAGACACTACCAATAACAACCCTACACAAGGGAGTACCATGACAACAAGCACAGAAGAACTGCTTGCTGAAGATGCACTGAGCCTGTTCATCGGTGGAGAAGACAAGAGTCATATGGACTCGTCCACCGCTGTAACTTGGTGTATTTCGAAGGCAACTGCAGCACAACTACAGGCAATTGGGGCTCAAAACCCCCAGCTTTTGATCGTCATCACAAATGATGAGAAAGAAGTCGATCGCTACATCGTGCCACTAAAAAACATGATGAAGCACATTCGTTTCCGCCGCCCTGGCAAGAACTTCGTTCACGCAACAATTGTCTGGCCGAGCGATGGACATGCAGACGACACTCCGAAGAAAATCTTTTCGGATCGTTTGGACAGCGGTCAGTACACAACAACCATCGCGTCCAAGCATCAGCCTCAATCAAGTGTTCTCATGAAGAAGATCATCATGATTGAGCGTGAATTGTGGGAATGTCTTTCATACGACGATCCAGAAGGCAACAAGCAGCTACGCATCAAGAAGATGGAGCTGGAGAAGGAACGCGCCAAGATCGTGGACGACGAACCGTTTGTCTTCGGCATCAGAAAAGACTTTGATGGCGTAGAACAGATCGGTGAGGAAGCTCAGATCGCAGTGATCGTTCCAAAGGAGATGTTCGCGAAGGATCCTCCTCGATGGATGAAGTGGCTGGGCACTCGTTTCGACTGGTGGCCTAACTCCGCTGTAGACGAATGTGACATGAGGAAGCGAGCAATCCTTACTGGTGTCATTCTCCCGCCGTGGCTGGTGATGAAGTGGACGTTCATTGTGGTTGCTGGTTTTTTCATAGAGATTGCAAACATAGCCATTTTGGCGGTTTGCCTTCTGTTGGGACTCCGAGGGATCAACCTGAATCCCTTGGTACATCCCTTTGAAGAGCCTCCAACTGCTGTCTTTCCGGACGATCATGAGATCACCTCTGTCTGGTTTGAGAGGAAAGTTGTGACAACCCATACCCGCGAAGATAAAAGCACATACGAGATGACTACATTTGAATTCCGTAACCCGGTTTTCTTTGTACTCAACCCGGCAAGCTTGCTGATCATCTTCGTCGTTGGTCATGGATTGTACTTGGCACTTGGTTCAATCCTGAACGTTGCTATCGCCGTTACTGCCATGTCGGCAGGGATCGCGCTGGCCATTGGGATTCGAGCGCTTGTCGCTCGTTCTTCTTCTAGTAAATGGAAGAAGCGTGAGGCAAAGCAGCAGAAAAAGTACGAGAGAAGGGCAAAGGAGCGTGAGCAAAATGAAGCGCGCCTAAGTCGTGAACTCGAACTGCTTGCCTGTAACAACAACCAGAGTCATGAAGTAAAACTGAGTGCTTTGCCGAAAGAACGGCGAACAGTCAGTCTGCGTCTTGCGGATACCAAGGCAAAGGTCTGTCGACCTTTCGCCCAGTAACCCAGCGCAAGGGCGTGGGACCAAGGATAATAGCAATATTCTTTGGTCTCACGCCCTATTTTTTTATATAAAAAAACACCCTCGAGAGGGTGTGATAGCGGGCTGGGACTCATGATGAGCCCCAGCCCACTGTATGTGCTCCTTCGCCGTGATCTTGCTGCCTACTAGTTAGGCTGCGGATCGCCGAGGCGACGGGCTGCTGTGAGGAGACATGGAGGAACAGTGAGAAGTGTTTTCTGAACGGATATTCTCCAAAACCTCTGCGAGGTAAGGACCGACACCGTCGGAATACACCTGACGCTCTTCGCCACTTATAGAACCAGGAAAAAGTTTCCTGATCACCGAGTGTTTGTGAGCTTTTGTCAACTGTCGCATTGTCACCACTATTGCACGACTCCTTGTGCGTTGCGAGTCAGAAATCATTTCTGACTATGAAAAACATTATATACTAAAACTAATAAAAAAGCAAGCCTTTTGGCTCACTTTCTTAATCGGCAGGGATTGCTACCGATGTAAGCGTAACTACGATTGTCCACCACAACAACTCCACTAGTTAGTCACCGAATACACTCCCTACCTATTGGCGATGATAACATAAGCCTCATCGGTTTGGAATAGTAATGCATGTTTTTATGTGGAAAACTTTATCATTACACCTTATACTAGGTATATATGAGAATTATTGCTGGAAATTTAGGCGGAAGACTATTCGACGCACCTCGTGGTCATAAAACACACCCAATGAGCGACCGAGTACGTGGAGCGTTGTTCAACTCACTTGGCGATATTAGCGGCAAAACCGTTCTTGATGCTTTCGGCGGAACAGGGGCGTTGTCATTTGAAGCACTCAGTCGTGGTGCATCTCAGGCGATAGCTATCGATATTGACGATGAAGCCACAAAAACTATGCAAAAAAATACTCAATCACTAGGGTTAGAGAAAAATTGTAAAATTATACGAGCCAATGCTTCGAGCTGGTCAAATAACAACCCGTCACTGCAGTTTGATATTGTATTTGCGGCTCCTCCATACGATAGGGTTCAACAGCATGTAGTCGAAAAACTGGTACGTCATACAAAACCAGATGGTCTTTTTGTACTAGACTGGCCTGCATCGCTAGAGGCACCCCAATTAGCCGGGGCAGCCCTGGAGGAGGCTCGCACATACGGTAATGCTCAGCTAGCCTATTACTCAGTTATTTCTTAGAAGCTTGTGAAGCCTGATCCATCCAGGCAAGCGCAACTGTTTTGATGATAATGGGAATCAGTACTGAGCGTGTTTGGCGCGCCAAGGTCGGTGTCCAGCCCCAGTGAGTGAATGTTTCGTACATGTGCAGCCCAGAGATTTCTTGTAATTTTGAACGATAATAAGCAGTTAGCCCAATTTTTTGGTACTCTTTTAGGTCGTCCTCACTCAGCGTAATCTTGCTCGAGCGAAGCGGTGTTATCGCGCTGGCAACACCGAGTTCAAAAAGTAGATGAGAGGTCATCACACCTTTCGCACCCCAAAACTGCCAATTGTTCTTCAGCTTTTCTCGGTTGCCATCGCCTGGTAGCAAGAGCTTTTTACGAACGCTATCTCTCGTTTCCTTCGGTTCGCCTCGAATTTCCTCTAGGTGCTCTTCTAGAGGAAAATGGTGAGCAGGAGTCAGACCATCAACAATGGCATGGGCTAACCAGGCCGCTTCAAAAGCCGACTTTTTCTCGTCTTTGATACGCAGAGCATCTTGCAGATTCTGTGCATGATGAACTATTTGCTCTATAAGGTCTGTATCCTCCAGATTCATTGGATCGATAAAATGCCATGGCTCGTCAGAGCCTGGGTTTTTGCGTTTGATCCCATCGGGTCCGTTTTTGCCTTCGAAATGTAAAATATCTTTGATAACAGGGAAAAATGCATCTTTTTCAATGCCAGCAATGCGATAAGCAACTTTGTTGATTTTTTGATGAACGCCAATAACGTTGCCTGATTTGTGATGAAAAGTAGTTCCCGAATACATGTGACTAGTTTAGTGTTGTGACTTTCTGATATTTGATTACCTGTTGGTATAACTGCTTGTATTGTAACAAATCATCGCCGTTTTGCAGAAATTGGCCAACTGCTCGCTGCACCATGGCTATTGCCTTGGTATCACCCAGACTAGCCATCTGTAGGTTTAGCTGTCCATGCTGAGCGCGGCCGTATATCTCGCCCGGACCGCGTAGTTTTAGATCTACTTCGGCTAGATAAAACCCGTCATTGGACTTTTCTAGCTCGCGCAGACGACGAGTTGGTTTCAGGCTGTCGCTAGAAACTAGAAAACAGTAGCTCTGATGTGCACCGCGACCGACACGGCCACGCAGCTGGTGGGCCTGGGCTAGGCCAAACTGATCGGCATTTTCGATAATCATGATCGTGGCGTTTGGCACATCAACACCGACCTCGATCACAGTAGTACTGACCAGGATGTCTAATTGACCACTAGCGAATTGGCTCATCACTGACTGCTTTTCATCGGCAGTTAGTTGTCCGTGTAACAATCCAATTCGGTGCGATTTGAAAATTGTCTTTTGCAGTTTTGCGTGTTCTGCCTCTACTGATCGTTTTTCGGACTCCGGGTTATCATCGATCAGTGGACAAACGACATATACCTGACGGCCAGCTTTTATTTCTGACTCTACTGCATCGTACATACTAGCTCGCGAGTTTGGCGAGACAATAGATGTTTTGATCGGTTGGCGACCACGAGGCATTTCATTTAAAATCGATACGTCAAGTTCGCCATAAACTGTTAGTGCGAGCGAGCGTGGTATAGGAGTGGCGGTCATTGATAGTAGATGTGGCAGATGTTTTGATTTTTCTAGCAACTTTTGTCGCTGAGCAACGCCAAAACGATGCTGTTCGTCGATCACGACGAAGCCAAGTTTTTTGAATTGGACTTTGTCTTGTATCAAGGCGTGCGTGCCGACTATAACTTGGACCTTGCCATCTGTGATAGCTTGGTATAGTTGTTTTTTGGCGGCCGATTTGACACTGCCCACCAGTAGCCCAACAGTAATATTAAACGGTTTCAACAACTGCGTCAGAGTTTCTGCGTGCTGAGTCGCCAAGATCTCGGTTGGCGCCATGATCGCTGTCTGATAACCCTGCAAACTAGCCAAACTGGCGGACATACCTGCTACGACTGTCTTGCCCGAGCCAACATCGCCCTGCAGCAGGCGGTTCATCGGGTGCTCGTGCTCAAAATCTTGTGAAATCTGCCAAATAGCCGCACGCTGGGCATCAGTCAGCTGGAATGGTAGGTGTGCAACAAACTGCTGAGCATGAGATTGATCGAATGGTATTTGCCAACCTTTTAGCTTGGTATTTTCGCGTTTGTTCAGTTGCCCAGCTAGAACTAACGAGAATAGCTCTTCGAAACCTAGACGTCTTCGGGCTACGTCGATTTGATCATCATTTTCTGGAAAGTGTAGATATGTCAGGGCGTCTGCGCGTGAGATGAGCTTTTGGCTTCGGATAATATCGGCTGGCAAAATCTCGTCTAACATGACGATTACTGGACGTAGTTCGGTCAATATCTTGCGAACTACGTGTGACTTTAGACCAGCAATGGCACGATATACTGGCACTATTCGTCCAGCATTGACATGTTTGCCATCGATTTTTTCGACACTAGGGTTGGTGATTTGGTATTTGCGACCGTTCAGACCAAATTGACCAGAAATTAACCATTCGCCTTTTTCTTTGCGCAGTTGATCTGCGCGATATGGCTGGTTGAACCACACAGCCGCTACCTTTCCAGTATCATCAGCCAGAGTTGCCTCGGTAATGTGCATACCACGACGTACGCGACGCGTTGTTAGATGCTCGATACGAACACGCAGCGTTACTTTACCAGGTTTGATGGAGCCTACGTCAGAGGTTTTAGAGTAATCTTGGTAATCGCGTGGAAAAAATTCGATCAGATCATTTACTGTATGCAGGTTTGCTCGAGCCAAACTCTCGGCAGTCTTTGTACCCACCCCTTTGATATTAGCGAGTGGCGTGTCGAGTTTCATTAGCGTACCAGTACGAAGCTGTTCTTGCCTTTTTTAACTAAGGATATTTCGGTGATCTTAATGTCATGGTCTATCTTTTCGCCATTGACTGAAATTGCCCCACCTTCGATCAGCCTGCGACATTCACCTTTTGAACCGATGATACCTTTTTCGACTAGTACATCGCACAAATTTCCGAATGCAACAGTAGGAATTTCGTTAGACAAAAGCTCTAGTTGGTCATGATCTAACTGGCTGACAGTGCTGTTATCACCAAACAGCACTTCCGTAACTTTCTTGGCTGATTCGGCTCTCTCAACCCCATGCACAAGCTTGGTAACCTCAAAGGCCAGAGCCTTTTGTGCTGCGCGCTCGCTAGGGTTGCTGATGCTTTCGCGGCCTAATTGTTCGATCTGATCATGAGACAGCGGTGTGTAGACCTTTAAATAATCTACAACCCCATTGTCGTCGACATTGAGCCAGAATTGGTAGAACTGAAATACACTGGTTTTGTTTTCGTCTAGCCATACTGCGCCAGCTTCGGACTTACCGAACTTTTCACCAGTTGTTTTGTTAATGATCAGAGGTGTTGTGTAGACATGCGCAGCTTCATTTTCTAGTTTACGTATTAGTTCGACACCCGCTAATGAGTTGCCCCATTGATCGCTGCCTGCAACCTGTAAGGTGACGCCTTTTTCACGGTACAAGTGTAAAAAATCGTAACCCTGGATCAGCGAATAGCTAAATTCTGCATAGCTGATACCACTGCCGCCTTCGCCGATGCGACTCTTTATAAAATCACGATCTAGTAGCTGCGTCATTGAAAAATGTTTGCCGTAATCACGCAGAAAATCCACATAGTTGATGTCTTTGAACCAGTCGTGATTGTCGACTACTTCGAAATCTAAACCATCGAATACTTTTTGGTACTGTGCAATAATTGCTTGTTTGTTGCGCTCGATATCCTCTCGCGTTTTTAGGTCTCTTTCCTGGGCTTTGCCATCTGGATCGCCTATAAGACCTGTGGCGCCACCAACTAAGAGGACAGCACTGTGCCCAGCCTGGATAAACTGGCGTACCATCATAGCAGCAGCAAGGTTACCAATAGTCATACTGTCGCTACTAGGGTCTACACCCCAGTAAAATGTCAGTTTTTGCTCATTTAGAACATTTAGATCCTTTAGTGTGGTTTGATTGACGAAACCACGCCATTGTAGTTCGTCAGAAAGATTCATCTTTTGGTTTTGCCTGCCAGCTTAACAAAAATTTTTCTACAGTTTCTACTAACTCTTGGCCAGAATAGTCAGATTTGGTCAGACACAAATCTGCTCCATGGTCGAGCGCTTCTTGTTTGTCCTTTTCCTGTGATAGATTGGACACCACGATAACAGGTGCAGTAACGGAGGTGTTGTTTTGTAGAGTTGTTAAAAAGTCGTAACCGCTCATCTCTGGCATCATGATGTCGAGTATTATCACTGTAGGGTTGATCTCGATCACATCAGTGATACCCCATAGCCCGTCTTTACTAGTGTAGACTTTGTATCCAGCATCTTCAAAGGCAGCTGAAAAGATAACGCGTATGTCCTCGTTGTCGTCTACGATCAGTACTTTTCTGTTTTGACTTGTAATATCCATAAACTCTACTATACCAAAAAATTATGCTATAGGTAACGACACGTAAAAAATCGAGCCTTCCCCAAGCTTACTCTCGACCCACATCTTGCCTTTCATTTTTTCTATGAGATCTTTACTGATCACAAGCCCTAGACCTGTGCCTCGCATCTTGCTAATCCAGGCATTGTCGATCTGTGCGTATTTTTGAAAAAGTAGTTTTTGGTCTTCTTCACTAATACCAATACCAGTGTCTCGAACACCGATAACAGCATGGTTGTCTTCTAGCTTTGTTTCTACAGTCACCGTACCACCTGGTTTTGTGAATTTGAGAGCATTGCTCAAGAGATTTGTCACAACTCGTTCAAACTGAGGCGGTTCGATAGGTGCAATAATACTCTGCGGCTCATATACAAGATTGATCTTTGACTCATCGTAAAGGTTGCGAATACCGTCAACAGCTTTTGCGATGGACTCGCTGATGTCTTTTTCTTCTAGGTTGAGACTGACAACACCACTCTCAAGTTTGTTGATATCGAGGGTAACGTTGACGAACTCAATGAGACTTTTGGTATTTTCGAGAATTTTTTGTAGGTAGCCCTGTTGTTTTTCATTAAGTTCACCGACCCGACCTTGCAGCATAAGCTCTATGTACCCACGAATCACTGTCATAGGTGTGCGCAGTTCATGTGATGTTATCGATAGAAATTGGTCTTTTATTTTTTGCATGTTGCGCTCTTCGGTCACATCGCGACCATAGACATTGGCATATGCAGCATCTGCTTGTTGCACTGGGACGATCTCAAACATAATGATTTTGTCTTGATAGGGAAAATCAACTGCCAAACTCTTTCCCTCAGTCAGACAGGTCTTGATTGGTCCCGCTAGGTTGTCAGGAAGCATTGTGTTTTGAACCCCTTGCAGCGTTTGTAAGATCTCTTCTGCGACCTTGTTGATCAATAAGATCCTTCCGTCAATCGCAACGCGCATAAGTGGGTTGGTGTTTTCTGCAGTGAACTGAGCAAATTTTTTCAATTCTTTTTCGATCATTTTCCGTTCAGTGATATCCTCGACAATCAGTAGTAGACGAGCTTGTCCGATAATACCGCTATCGGCAATAGGCACTCCTCGGTAGTGTCTGATGGTTTTTTTGTTTGCCAGATGAGACTCGTATTCTACCTCGGTATCAAACGCTTCTCCGCTGATACCTTTGATGAATAGCTGATCTAGGCCAACATTTTTGTAGCTGTCTAGATGTAGTGCATTGAGACCCACCGCATTTTCAGACTTGTCACCTGAGAGCTCTGCCATTTTCGGGTTGAAAGAAGTTATCACTCCCTCGGCATCTAAGGTATATATGCCAAATGGTGAACTAATAAATATGTCTTTGTAGAGTTGATCGGCAATAGGATTGTCAGCTGCATCCATAAACGATCTGCCCTACCTAGAGTTCGTAGCTCTGACCGGGGTCAAGAACTTTCACACGAGAATGTTCGCCAACGAGATGTGTAAAGTCTGAAGTGTCAGCTTCGATTGGCGGCCATGTATTGTAGTGAATCGGAATCGTCACATGAGGTTTGAGATATTCGACTGCAAGACTAGCTGATTTTTCATCCATAGTATAGTGTCCGCCTATAGGTACTAATGCAACGTCCAAATGACCGAATAGTTTTGGTATGAGTTTCATGTCCGTAAACACAAATGTATCTCCAGAATGATATATCTTTTTTCCATCTATACTTACAACAAAACCACAAGGACTGCCGTTGTCAGCACTATGGATAGCAGGCGTGAGGCTATACGAGATACCGTCTTGCGTGTATGTTCCACCTATATTTGCTCCGACGGCATTGATTTTTGCGTCTGTGACGTCTTTTCGTACGCTCACCTCATGAATAGCAACGAGTGTCGCCTGATCACGGGTTGCGATCGCTATTGCGTCACCAAAATGATCAAAATGATCGTGTGTGATCAATATAACATCTATTTTTGGCAATTGTTCTAATGTCACCGAGGCAAGCGGGTTATTAGTAATAAAAGGGTCTATTACTATTGTCTTGCTACCTTCGATCAGTGTTGCTGCATGTCCTAAACGTGTAATCTTCATAATAGTATCTATGATAGTGCTTATGTTGGGAGATTGTCAAATCGACACAAAAATCCTCTTTTTTAGGAAACGTTAGTGTTATAATGAGTGGGCATATTTATAAGTGAGGGAGAAAAACAACAGTGATCCGAAGGCGACAATCAAGATTTGCCAGCACGGGGAAAAAACTCAGCGTCTACTCTAATCTGTCTGCCAAAAGACGCGCAAAACGGGACGCCCGATCTAGGAAAAAAGCAGAGTACCTCGCAAGCCTGCCAAAAAATCCTTTTACGCGCACGCTACACCGCATGCACCCAAGGCGCATGATTAATTTTTGGTTTAGTCGTGAGGGACTAATGATGGGGCTCAAAGTCTGGGGTATCGCCATGCTGTTTGGTATCCTTGCGATCGGTGCTGTCTTTGCATATTACCGCAAGGAACTCGATGCAATCCGACCATCGGAGCTAGCGAAACGTGTCCAGACAACGGTAACAAAATATTATGATCGCAATGGCGTGCTGCTCTGGGAAGACAAGGGAGCCGGCAATTATAGGCTGGTTGTACCATCGGAAGATATATCACAATACATGCGTGAAGCAACTATAGCTATCGAGGACAAAGATTTTTATCAACATGGCGGAGTGAGTTTTAGTGGTATCGCTAGGGCAACTTATAATAACTTTTCTGGCGGGAGTACTCAGGGAGGATCTACTCTCACACAGCAGCTTGTCAAACAAGTCTTCTTTGCCGACGAGGCCCAGCAGCGTGGCCTAGCAGGTATCCCTAGAAAACTTAAAGAGGCTATTCTAGCTGTCGAAGTCGAACGCATGTACAACAAAGACCAGATCATCAATCTATACCTCAACGAGTCGCCATACGGCGGTAGACGCAACGGAGTAGAGTCAGCTGCACAAACTTATTTTGCAAAACCAGCAAAAAATCTTACTTTATCTGAATCTGCACTGCTTGCGGCTATACCCCAGCAACCTGGTTTGTACGATCCTTACAACGTTGCGGGACACGAATCTCTACTAGAACGACAGCACCTGGTGCTCGACAATATGGCCGAACAAGGTTATGTGACCCAAAAAGAAGCCGACGAAGCGAAAAAAGTACCTGTACTCGAAAGTATCAAACCAGAAACCGATCAATACGCTGACCTCAAGGCTCCTCATTTCATACAGTACACTCGCTCACAACTTGAAAAAGAACTGGGTAAAGCAACTGTTGGTAAAGGTGGTCTAATCGTAAAAACAACTTTGGATTATCGGGTGCAAGAAAAAGTTCAGGGTGCAATGACTGATCTGTTCAATTCTCGTCTACCAAAATCTGCAAACTTTGATAACGGAGCTGTCACTATAATAGACAACCAGACAGGTCAGATATTGGCTATGCAAGGCAGCCGAGATTACAATCACCCAGATTATGGACAAGACAATGCAGCAACATCATTCATACAGCCAGGTTCGTCCATAAAGCCGTTCGTATATGCTGCACTTTTCAAACAAAAACCGAGCGGTCAACCAAACTATGGCACTGGTTCTATCCTGAAAGATGAGCCTATTGATCAGATCTATGGCGCAAAACTAGAGAACTTTGACAAAAAATATAAAGGCAGCCTGACGATACGGCAAAGTCTCGCCGAGTCACGTAACATCCCTGCCGTTAAAGCTATGTATATTAGTGGACGAGATAATACTCTCAAAACTATTCGTGAAATGGGAGATAAAAGCTACTGTACTGACGGTGTCGACAAACAAGTCGGTCTAGCGGCTTCGATCGGTGGTTGTGGACTCAAGCAAGTTGAACATGCTAATACATTTGCTACTTTAGCAAGAGGCGGTATCTAC
Source organism: uncultured Candidatus Saccharibacteria bacterium (assembly GCA_964348695.1). Taxonomy (GTDB): domain Bacteria; phylum Patescibacteriota; class Saccharimonadia; order Saccharimonadales; family Saccharimonadaceae; genus JACPYF01. Next base: position 25,517 of record CAYGDI010000002.1, read on the forward strand.
AAGCCAACCTCTAATGTACTGGAGGTTAAAAATGCTCAAGGTGATGTGATCAAGAAATGGCAAGACGACCCAGGCAAACGTGTACTAGATCCACAGATTGCATTTATGTTACAGAGCATCCTGAGTGATGACAGCGCACGAGCACCTAGTTTTGGTCGCGGTGCAAGTGGTCTGAATGTTCCAGGGGTAAAAACTTTTACAAAAACGGGTACATCAAACCTTGGTAACAAATCAAAAGATTTGTGGATGAATAGCGTCAGTACCAAAGTCTCTATGAGTATTTGGGTTGGTAATCATGATACTCGCCCTATGAGTAATGCTCTTTCGAGTATCGTTGGACCTACTGTCAATAAAGTCATGAGTCCAATCCACTCCGAAGTTTTCGCAAAAGATGGCAGCTGGAAAACAGGTGACTGGTTTACGCAACCGGCAGGTCTACAGACAATCAAAGGCGAACTGTTCCCTTCATGGTACAACCAGAAACAATCTCAAACGACAACACAGCTAGCATTTGATAAACTATCACGTAAAAAAGCAACGAGCTGTACGCCAGAGCCTGCAAAAATCAATATAAATGTAACCAAGACGATAGACCCAGTGACGAAAAAGGACACATTCTTTGCCGATGATGGTTACGATGCTAATGCAGATGACGACATACACAAATGTGATGATGTGAGGCCATTTGTGAATGATGTAACCTATAGTAGTGGCAAAGTCACTGCCAATATAACTCAGGGAACACATGGGCTACAGACTGTAAGGATAACCGTCAATGGTAGTGCGAGCGAACAAGGCGCGGCCGCGAGTGGCGCATACACAGTCAATGTCACATTGGCACCAGGAGTACACACAATAGTTGTTGATGTCACAGACTCTGTACTCTATAGTGGCACCACGACAAAAACAATTACCGTACCTTAGTCTATCTGCTATTGATTTGCAAGTTTGACTAGCGAATCTTCTGGAGTTTGTCGTTTGCGAGAAGTCCTGTTGTTTGTAGTATTATTACTATTAGGCTTCTTACCCGGAGTTTTAGGACTAGTAGCCTTATGTGCTTTCTTTGGCTGAGGCTTGTCGGTACTGACTTTTTTTGCGAATAGCATTTTACCAGCGGCAGTTTGCAGAGCACGAGTAAACTCGACCTGAACTGATTGACCAATTTGACCGCCAGCGTTTTCTACGACAACCATTGTGCCGTCTTCTAGATAACCAACGGCCTGAGTTTTGTCTTGGCCTTTGTTGACTAGATTGATATCACGTTTTTCACCAGGCAAATAGCTCATTCGCAGCGTTTGGGCTAGTTCGTTGATATTTAGTACACGTATGCCTTCGGCGGCGGCAACTTTGTTGAGGTTAAAGTCTAGTGTTAGTAGGTCGGCTTTTGAGGCTTTTGCTAATTGCACCAGCCGTTCATCAACACCACCTTCGCCGGGTAAACCGTCGTCCAGTATTTCGACGTCAGTGTGTGGTAGCTCCTGCAGATGCTTTACCACATCCAAGCCATGTCGTGCACGAGAACGTTTTTCGGCATCGGCATTATCGGCCAGGTACTGCATTTCGCGCAGTACCGAGCTAGGCACTACTAATGTACCGCCCAAAAATCCAATGCGCGCAACATCTACGATACGACCATCGATCAGAGCCGAACTATCTAGTAGTACTGACTTGAGAGAAGTGCTCTTGATCCGAGGACTTCTAGTTTGTTTGAGAGCTATGTAGAGTGTCAACATGAATAACACTAACAAAACTATTGTTTGAAATATTTCTATCATTTTTTTATACTTTCCTTTTTTGCCTTCGCCGGCTAGCGAAGAGCGTATTATTTTAGATAATCTACTAGGGCTGAACGTAGGTCTGTGACTTGGCGTGCGAATTTTGTAGTAGTACGTAGGCGCGGCGTAATAGCTTGGGTGAAGCCCAATTTTTTTGCTTCGTCTATGCGTCGGTCGCTGCTGATCGCAGAGCGTATTTCGCCACCCAAACCGACTTCTCCAAACACGACTACACCATCACCTATTTTGCGACCGGCTGCAGCACTCGCTATCGCCATTGCAACCGCTAAGTCTGCTGCTGGATCAGCTAGTTTCAGACCGCCAACTACATTGATATATATGTCGCTCTCTGATAATTTCAACTTTGTTCGCTTTTCTAGGACCGCGATTAAAAGATTGAGGCGATTGATATCAAATCCGCTAGCAGTACGTTTAGGATAGCCGAAATGCGTCGGATTTACAAGAGCCTGTATCTCAACCAATAGCGGTCTGTTACCTTCTAACGTCGCTAAAATAACAGAACCATCAGTGTTTTGTCGCTCAGCCAGCAGTGCTGCCGATGGGTTTTCAACCTGCTTCAACCCTTCTTCTGCCATTTCTAATAGCGCTGCTTCAGCTGTAGAGCCGTAGCGGTTTTTTACCGCACGAATGATTTTGAATCCTCCATAGCGATCACCTTCAAAATTGAGTACCACGTCTACGAGATGTTCCAGAACTTTAGGACCAGCGATCGAGCCTTCTTTTGTAACATGACCAACCAATACAACAGATGTATTAGCAGATTTGGCAGCACGTATGATGACGTTTGATGAATTTGTGATTTGACTGACTGTTCCTGGTGCACTAGTGATTTCGTCTAGAGCTAAAGTCTGTATGGAGTCGACTATCACAAGATCATATTTACTTTCTGCAATTGTCGCCGCAATATCGTCAGCACTAGTACTGCTCCCTAGGCTCAGTGATTCTTGTTTATGTGCACCCAGACGTTCGGCACGAAGTTTTATTTGACCAGCTGACTCTTCGCCACTGACATATAGAACTGATTTTTTGTTAGCAACATTCGCAGCAACTTGTAACAACAAGGTGCTTTTGCCAATTCCTGGCTGTCCCGCCATCAATAAGACTCCACCTGGCATCAAACCGCCACCTAGAACAGTGTCCAGTTCACCAAACCCTGTGACCAAGCGATTTTTGACATTGTCTAGTTGGACTTGTGATAGCTTCTTAGCCTTTAGTGGTGTACCGCGGCTTTTTGCTACGACTGATTTGCCGCTAGAGACAGGCGTAGACTCTAGTAATGAATTCCACGCATCACAGTTTTCACACTTGCCAATCCACTTGCTATAAGTCGCTCCACACTGTTGACAGACATATTGAGTTGTTGATTTTGCCATTGTTTCTATTGTAGCAAATTAGGCAAAAAGATTGGGTCTATATGCTTGGGACACTGGTGCTGTCGATTGTTTGATTGAGATCTTTGACCTGAACATTAATAGCATTGAGTGCCTGACGTTTTTGTTCGTACTGTTCGGCTTTTGTATTGACTGTTTTTCGCAGTACTTCGAGCTCATCGCTTCGGGATATGAGCGCAGACCGCTCTGTGTCAAACTCACTCTCAGAAGCAAAAGATCCTTCTCTATTGGCTTTTTGATTAAATGCATCAATATCTTCGCTGAGTTGTTTTGCATCTTCGTTGTATTGTGCAGTCAACTGGTTGATTTGTTCAGCCAATGTTTCAAGCTCATCGATGAGTTGATCCTGTTGTTGTTTGACGTCATCAAAAACCTTGTCGTAATTTGCGGCCAGTGCTGTAATAATAGCCCTGTTATTAAAATACCTCTTGTAATACTGCTCTAGATCATCTGGAAGTGTCACTGCCTCGGTGCCAAGGATCGAATGTAGTTCGTTAGTTCGCTCTCCTGGCTCTGTTTTTTCATAGACTTTCAATCGCTCTGCAAGTTCTGGTTCGGCCTGTTGCACTGCAGGCACTGCTGCCTCTAGCATTTGGTCAATCTGCTTTTTCTCTACATAACCTAGACGGTCATACGCAACATGCAGCATCTCATGAGCTGCGGTTACCTGACGAACGCCGGCCAAACGAGGATCTGTGACATTGTAGATATAAATACGTTGCGGACTAATGTAACAACCCAATACAACTGTCTGCTCAGCTCTTTTTTCACAATGTTGATTAAACTCCTCTCTTTCGCTCAGTTCTGGTTGTCCTGCAAAAAATAGAAACTGCCCGTGATCTGTAAAATCTATCTCTTTGGTGAGCTGGTTTACTTGTGTATTTGGTTCAAACCGCGAAACAACTACACTGTCTACTACCGACTGGTAATTAAACATCAGCCAAACGACAGCTGTGATAGTAACAAGAGGAAAGAGAAAAGAGCTAATTCGCTTTGATCTCTGCACCCTATTCTACCTCTATATTCACGGTAAATTCACCATGGCTGTAATCAGCATGGACAACATCACCTTTGTGGAACTGACCTGTCAATATACCGTCTGCGATACTGTGTTCTAGTTCGTCCTGTAACACTCTTCTGAGAGGCCTGGCACCGTTGTACTCGTCATAGCCTTTGTCGATCAGCCATTTTTTGGCGCGGGGACTGACGGTCACACTCAGCCCTTGTTTGAGCAGTCGATCCTGCAAATCTTTTACTTGGATATCAAATATTTTGTTCATTTCGCGTCTCGTGAGCGCATGAAATGTTACTACGGAATCAAACCGATTGATCAGCTCTGGACGCATCATACGGGACAATGCTTCCTTTGCTGCAGCTTCATTTTTGTGATGCAGCGTATCGAGTTGTTTCATATCACTTGCTGTTTTCGCCGCAAAGCCCAAGCTCGCTTCTTTGCGCATCTGTTCTGCACCCAAATTGCTCGTCAAAATAACAATTGTGTTTGAAAAATCAACACTTCTACCTTTGCCATCTGTCAAAGTGCCATCTTCGAGTAACTGTAATAACAACTGAAACACATCGGGATGGGCTTTTTCAATCTCATCTAGCAGCACGACACTGTACGGTTGACGACGTATTCGATCCGTTAGTTGATTACTATCGTCGTAGCCTATATAGCCTGCGGGCGCACCGATCAAACGACTAGCGCTGTGGCGCTCGCTGAGTTCACTCATATCAATCTTGATCAGTGCCTGCTGACTGCCAAATACTTCGCGAGCCAGCACGCGAGCCAACTCCGTCTTACCGACGCCAGTTGGACCCATAAAAATGAACGAACCGATCGGTCTTTTTTTACTCGCTATCCCCGAGCGACTTCTTCGTATACTCTTGGCAACTTGATTGATAGCTTCTTTTTGACCGATAATTGACTTTGCTAGATGTTTTTCCAGATGGTGCAGCATCTTGGCTTCTTTTGCGACAACTCGGTTGACAGGTATTCCGGTCATCACAGCAATTGCGGATGCAATGTCATCTGTTTTCAGTACTACAGGTTCTCGCTTGTCGTCTACATGCAGCTTTGTGAGTTTTTGTTGCAATTGTGATATACGCGTTTTACACATAGCGGCACGCTCGTAGTTTTCGGAGTTGACTGCTTCCTCCATTTTGTCGCTCAGTATATTGATTTCTCGTTGTAGCCTACGCGCCTCTGGCAACACAACACCGTGAGCAACACGAACCTTTGAAGCAGCTTCGTCCATAACATCAATAGCTTTGTCTGGCATAAAACGCTCACTCACGTAACGATCAGCCAAATTGACTGCATCGTGAATGACTTCGTCAGACATACTTACTCCATGATACTCTTCGTAGTGATGTCGCAAGCCTTTGAGAATTTCTACCACGTCTTTGAGTGTTGGCTCTGGTACCATGATAGACTGCAACCGTCTTTCGAGTGCAGCATCTTTTTCAACATGCCGACGGTATTCCTCGATAGTGGTTGCTCCAATAAGACGTAGTTGACCTCTTGCAAGCGCGGGCTTCAAGATATTTGCTGCGTCCATAGAGCCTTCGGCTGCTCCTGCACCGACGATAAGATGTAACTCATCTATAAATAGTATTGTGTTGGTGTCATCACGTATTTCATTCATGACTTTTTTGAGTCGCTCCTCGAATTCACCACGGTATTTTGTACCAGCGATCATGCCAGGTAGATCTAGCTGTATGATCCTTTTATCTAGCAAATGTTCTGGTGCCTTTTCCTGTGCGATACGCTGTGCCAATCCCTCAACAATAGCGGTTTTTCCAACCCCAGGATCACCGAGCAGCACCGGATTGTTTTTTGTACGACGCGACAAAATAGTGATCATACGATCTATCTGCTGGTCACGACCAATCACAGCGTCGAGCTCCCCCGCGCGTGCCTGTGCGGTCAGATCAATACCAAATGTACTGAGCACGCCTTTTTTTGTACGACGTTTGGTAGCGGTACCAACACCGCCTAGATGTGGACTTTCTTTTTGATCTCGCAAATATTCATCTAGATCAGCGAATAGCTCTTTTGTGTCAATATTCATATCTTGCAGCAGTACAGTAGCCCGAGCATTTTTCTGTGAGAGAATGCTGTGCAAGATATGCTCTGTACCGCAATAATCTTGATGATGATCTTGGGCTGCCTCCCAGCTCATCTTTAGTGTAAGCTTGGCAGTTTCACTAAATCCAGTTGCTCCGGCACTGATCACTAAACTACGAGGGGTCAGATTGAGAGCCATGCGTGCTCTCTCGAGCGTTACACCATTCTCAAAGAGTATTTTACTACCTACAGATTCGGGCTGGCTCAAAAGACCTAGTAGCAGATGTTCTGTACCAATATATGAGCTGCCTAAATTGCGAGCGATCAGTTCAGCATGCTGCAAGCTGCTGCGTGCATTTTCAGTTAGATACTGAGCGAAATCTTGAAAGTTTTCATGCATATGTCTATTGTACCTCCAACCTATAGCATAATCCTATAGCTAAAATTATACGCTTTTTAGCACTCGTGTCAATAGAGTGCTAGCGATTGAATTTTTCCACCTGCGCTAGCAACTCAGTGTATGAAACTGGCGGGACTTCTTTTCCGCTCACAGCTTGTAGGGCTATTTTCATGCGAGCTCTTTTGAACACAGCTTTTATATCAGCACCTGAGAAGCCTTCCGTTCTCTCGGCTAGTACCTCAGCGTTTGCCAATGTATTTTCCTGTACATCAGTGATAGCCTGCGTAGGAGCTCCTACGATATTTTCTACTGTAAATTCACTAGGTTCCGAAGGTTGATCGATCAAGACGGCATGCGGTATTTTACTAAATTCGGCCTCAATGATTTCTAATCTTTCGTCAATATTTGGCATCTCTATATAGAGAACTTTGTCGAAACGACCCGAACGGCGAATGGCTGGGTCGATTTTTTCTTCTTCGTTTGTCGTTGCAATCACTAATACGTTCGGACAATTGTCATGCATATACGCAAGCTGATCTTTGAGCTCTACATTGACCGCATTTTGAGAACCTTCATTGCCTGAACCTGCAGTAATACCATCAAACTCATCGAGTACGATAACAACCTTCCCGTTTTTGCTAGCTGCTTCAGCACGCTCAAATGTATCTCTAACATTTACAGCTGATGAACCTACCCATTTTTCGTGTATATCAGTTGCTTTTATGAGAATCATTTCGGCGCCCAATCTCTCGGCTATCGATACTGCAAGGTGGGTTTTACCCACTCCGGGCTCTCCTTTTAATAATAGGGAAGTGATTGGTTGTACGCCGTGCGCCTCCATTACTTCAGGATGTTCATGAGATGCGATCACCTCTTCTATATCCTCTCGTATACTGTGCATACCGTGTACGTTGTCGAGTGCCCGTTGTCTTTGGGCAAGTGCTAGATCTTCTGCAGTCAATGTTGCGATATCTGGCACTTCCGAACGAATACTGAGTTGTTCACGTTGCTCTACATCATCTAGCGCTGCAAGAAATGTATCAAGATCAAGAAAAGCCCGTACAAATGTTGCGAAACATATTTTTGATCTGTGAATATCACAGGTCTGGTACCCCGAGTCTGGCATGCTAAGCGTGAGTACGTTGACCTTTCGAGAAAATTCAAATGGAGGAAGCTGCTCGTCTTCTACTCTGAGGCCTGTTCTATCAACATCGCAATCATCGTAGCATGTGACCATCGATTCTTTGAGTAGACCAAGACGACTCCAAAAAGATGCCCAGTTCACAACACCTGCCCAACCTTTTTTCAAATGAACTTCGGCTATATAGTGTTTGTCTACCTTTGAGCCTTTTGAGGTTCTTAGAGTCACCTCTTCGACTAAGCCTGCTTGATCACGCTCTCTCTGTTCGTGGAATAAGGTAACACTATCGCTTGTGCGTACGATCGACTCGCCGTCAATAATTGTTACATGAGTGCCTTGGTGATCAAACTTGTAGTTATTTAGTTTGAAATCACCGTTATTTTTTTCACCATATTTCTCAGACATATGGTGAATTATATCACACTATATTGTACGTTTTACAAATAGATTGTGTTATTCTGTTGCTTCTTCTACTGCATTTAGTAGTGAGTCTTCTATATTCTTGCGAGGTTTTTCTGCTGGTTTGGTTGCGGTTTCGATATCTAGCTCATACCCAGTTAGGTGAGATGCAAGACGTACATTTTGACCGCCCCGACCAATTGCTATCGATTGTTGGTCTTCGGCCACAAATACCTTGGCTCGTTGCTCTGAGCTCTTGTCGCTCTTTGTGATTTCGATTCTCTGAACTTCTGCTGGGCTGAGCGCACTTTTGATGAATGTCTCGGTATCGTCACTAAAAGCGACAATGTCGATTTTTTCTTGATCTCCCACTTCGTTCATAACAGCCTGTATACGTGTACCGTGACTACCTACGAATGTACCTACTGGGTCAACCCCAGGAACATTAGATGCGACTGCTATCTTTGATCGACGGCCAGCTTCTCGAGCGATAGCCTTGATCTCAACTGCACCACTCTCAATCTCTGGCACTTCTTTTTCAAACAAAAGTTTCATGAACTCGTTGCTCGCACGTGAAAGTATCAGCTGTGGACCTCGGTTGCCACGTTCGATTTCTTTTAGCAAGACTTTGATACGTGAACCTGGTGAATAGTATTCGCCTTGAATCTGTTCACTGACAGGTATAATCCCCGTAGCGTTACCTAGGTCGATTCGTACAACTCGAGGCTCAACACGTTGTACCGTACCATTGAGTATTTCTCCTGTTTTGTCTTCAAAAGCGGCACTAACGACTTCTCGTTCAGCCTCGCGAAGACGTTGCAAAACGACTTGTTTAGCAGTTTGAGCAGCGACTCGTCCAAATGTGGTTGCTTGTTCACGACGTTCCTCGATAAAATCACCTATCTCTGCGTCTTTCTTTGTTTTCTGGGCATCGTCCAAACTAATCTGGTTGATATCATTTTCAACTTCCTCGACAACTTCGCGACCAACGAGTACTGTCGCCTCGCCGGTATTGGTGTTGAGCGACGCTTTTACTAACTGTTCTCGGTCACCATGATCACGTCTCCAAGCTGCAGCAATAGCTTGTTCAATAACATCTACAACAATATCTTCGGGTAGGTTTTTTTCCTCGGCGATAGTGCGAACTGCAAGAGTCAGCTGTTTTAAATCTATACTTTCCATCATTTTGGTTTGTCTCCTTTATTAAAAAACCCGGGCCTTTGTATGGTCCGGATAACTCATCTCATCATACACCCACAAAGGTTTATAGTCAAGCTCTTTTAGCAACGTATAGTGGATTCGCACGCAAACCCACACGAAAGGCTGCGCGTGCAAGTTTCAACTCATTTTGTCGATTGTCCGTTACTTCGTGAAAGACTTCGTTGACTTTTGCAGCATAGCGACGAGCCTCAAACGGTCGCACACTTTCGTCTATGAGAGCCAAAGTGATGTGGGGATTTTTTGGGTGAAAGGAATACCGGCCATCTGCCAACCGGCCTAAAACATCGCGCACAGCCATTCTCTGAGATTTGAGCCTCTTAGCTGTATCACCGCTAAAAATTATATTCATAGCTCGTCTGCCATCGGTATAGCTACGCGCTTGTACCTCATAGTCTGGTATTCGGACATTTTGGGTCAGCTCCTCTACGCCTAGTGCAATGTCGTTCCAGGCATGAAAAATAGGCACATCGTTGAGTGACCCTCTGTCGGTGTCAACTTCTGATAACACCGTTAGCCCCAATGCCGCCCGAGTAGGAGCTCGCCAATGTAGTGCATTGCCAGGACGCATATCAGCTAACACAATACGAGCTTTGTTGACAATCTCTTGACCGATCATAGGACGACGAATAGTTAAAAAATTTTCTCCCAACGTCGCACTGTCCGAAAGATGTCGTCGGACGGTTTTTACTTGCCGCGTGCTGAGCGGCTGCGGTTCTAGATTGGTGTACATATCAATAATATATTAAAACATATTAATCAAATATTATAAAGTACCTGAACTCCTTGCGGCTATGTTCGTTGAAATAAACATACTCTGCTAATATAGTTTTATGACACATATTGAGCAGCTTTATACTATCTTTATTCCCGATAACTACAAACTTAGTCTAGACATCAAACGGTTACAACGGACATTCAGTGGTGTAGTGGTTATATCTGGCAAACACGCCAAACCCAACCACCCTATCAAACTACACAGTAAAGATTTGCGCATCAAGAAAGCCCTGGTCAATGACATACCGGCTGAGATCACGAGCGGTGACAATGACGAGATCATACTCACGCTTCAGAGCAAAATAGTCAACCCCGAGCTTGTCGTGACTATAGAGTTTTCGGGTAAGATCACAGATCCTATGCATGGTATGTACCCTTGCTATTACACACACGATGGCAAACAAAAAGAACTGATTGCAACACAATTCGAATCTCACCATGCTCGCGAAGTTTTCCCGTGTATTGACGAGCCATCGGCAAAAGCAACTTTTGACGTCGAACTTGTCACGGAATCACACGTACAAGTACTGGGTAATATGCCTGTCTCGCACCAGCAAACTAGTAGTAAAGAACGGCTGAAGACTGTTTTTGATACAAGCCCAAAAATGTCACCATATTTACTGGCTTTTGTGATAGGAGAACTACACCATACATCAGGTAAAACTTCTAGCGGGGTTGATGTTTCAGTCTGGGCAACACAAGCACAAACCAAAAAAAGCATGACATTTGCACTAGACATAGCGATCCGATCGATTGAATTTTTTGATGATTATTTCGGCATACCTTACCCTTTGCCAAAAGCCGACCACGTTGCTCTGCCCGATTTTTCATCTGCAGCAATGGAGAACTGGGGTTTGATCACTTACCGTGAAGCATGTTTGCTTGCAGATGCTAGCACCGCAGTCAGCACAAAGCAAATGATCGCCAGTGTCATAGGCCACGAAACCTCACACCAATGGTTTGGAAATCTCGTCACCATGGCATGGTGGGACGACCTATGGCTCAACGAGAGTTTTGCAAACATGATGCAACATGTTGTGGTTGACGCATTATTTCCACAGTGGCATATATGGCAAGAATTTGCATCACACGAGAGTCTCTCTGCGCTCAGAAGAGATTCCTTGCCAGGAGTGCAGCCCGTCAAAGTCGCCGTTCACCATCCAGACGAGATCGGCACGCTTTTTGACCCTGCTATCGTGTATGCAAAAGGTGGAAATCTACTCAATATGCTTCGGGCTTTTATTGGAGAGTCGGCTTTTCAAGCAGGACTTACCCGGTATTTTCATGATCATGCCTACGGCAATACAACGGGTGATGATTTATGGCGCGCACTCACGGCAGCTTCAGGCAAAGACGTAGGTGTATTCATGGAAAATTGGCTAACACAGTCGGGGTTCCCGGTCGTCAATATATCTAGCAAAAAAGACCAGCTCACCCTATCTCAAAGTCATTTTCAAATAGGCGCAAAACCGGAGGACAAGTTGTGGTCTATTCCGTTGTTCGCCAATACCAAAGAGCTGCCCGCCTTGCTGAATGAAAGCTCAATTACCGTTACTAGACCACAAGGCGTGATCAAACTCAATACAAACGATCAGTCATATTTCATCACCAATTATGACGATAGCCTAAGTACAAAACTACTCGCGCATCTTGACGAGCTAAGTGATATTGATAAACTACAGCTACTACATGAAGCGAGCCTGCTCTCAAAAGGCCTCACAAAAAGTGCTGCAGATCTGATCGACCTTCTTTCTGCTCTCAAACATGAGCCCTTGCAGCCTGTGTGGGACGTGATGTCTCTCATTATTGCAGATCTAAAGCGTTTTACGGATTCTGATACGATTGTCGAAGATCAGTTGAAACATTTTGTTCGTGACCTTGCCTTGCCTATGTACAAAAAACTAGGCTGGAATATGCTCAAAAAAGACAGTGAAGATACAGTGAAACTAAGATCAACTATCATAGGTCTAATGCTGTATGGCGAAGACAATGACGCTATATCTCACGCCCTAGAGATATACGATAAAACTCAAGATATTGCAGCAATCAATGGCGAGCTACGCACCTCTGTCCTTGGCGCCGCAGTGCGGTTCTCTCCACACCATGACAAAGTCGTGAAAGACCTGCTCGCCTACCATCACGCTACTAGCTCGAATGATCTTCAACGAGATATCTGCGCAGCCCTATCATCAACCAGAGACACAAAAACCGCCCAACAACTGCTTGCGCTACTAACAGACGGCTCAACAATCCGCCCCCAAGACGTCACCGCGTGGTATGCTTATATGATACGCAATCGATTTGCACGAGATACAGCCTGGCAATGGATCACCACAAACTGGGGCTGGATACAGCAACAATTCAAAAATGATCATCATTATGACAATTTTATCTACTACAGCGCACATGCATTTTCTACGGCCAAAGACAAGCAGCGGTTTGACGATTTTTTCTTGCCAAAAAGAGACGAAATAGCTCTTCAGAGAACGATCGACATTGGCAGCCGCGAAATAGCTAGCCGAATAGAATGGATTGCAGTCAACAAAAAAGCCGTTGCTCAAAAACTTGCAGCTCTTTAGTCTGTTTGCTAGTATGACTGTAGCAGTGTATGTACTTGTTCTAATCAACATTTTTACCTACAAGCTTTAATAATTTTCTACCGACGTGCCATAACTAGGCTTATCGTCACAAAAAACTAATCAAACTTAGAAGATAAGGATTATTAAAGTGTCTCTAACGATCAATGAACGAATAGCAGTAGTGGCGGTATTTGGTGACAAAAATGCACCGCTAACACCCGTCCAACTACGCTGGAACAAACAACAATACACACTAGGTAAGGTCGACTTTTATCACACAACTCGCGATGGTCACCATACGGTGCATCATTTTTCGCTGACAGATGAGCAGCAGTCGATGTATATGAAGCTAGCATTTAATAGCCACAGCTTAGTGTGGACGCTGGAAGAAACTGAGCCATGCCAATAAAACACAGCGCGGGGCGCGTCGACCTAGGTATCAACTGCGCCGAGCCGAAAATTATGCATATTGACCTAAACTCGTGCTTTGCCACGATCGAACAACAGGCCCGTCGACACTGGCGAGGACAACCAGTTGGCGTTGTTGCCTATGACAGCCCTGGCGGTATACTGCTCGCAGCCAGCTACGAGGCAAAGCGACTAGGTATTAGCCTAGGCACGCGCGTCTGGCAAGCAAAGCAAGTCTGTCCTAATATTCATATCACAAAGGTTGACCCACCAAAATATCGCCAGGCGCACAAACTATTTCGTGAAGTTTTAGAAGGCTACACCGACAAAGTTTCTCCACGCAGTATTGATGAGTTTGTGCTAGATCTATCTGATAGCAAGTCTCTACGTGACGGCAAAACGATGGAAGAGATTGGACGCGAAATAAAAGACCAAATTCGTTTGCATGTCGGCGAAGCAGTCAGTTGCAATGTAGGCATAGCCCAAAACCGCTTGCTAGCAAAGCTGGCAGCGGGTCTGCACAAACCTGACGGGCTAGACACGATTGACGGTACAAATATCAATGAGACCTTTGCAAAACTAGATCTCAAAGATCTGCCAGGCATAGATCGCCGCTACAGCGTACGACTACGTCTTGGCGGTATCGACAATGTAACTGACTTTGCCGCTGCCGATCCCCAGAGACTGCGGGGCATATTCGGCGGTATTGTTGGTTATTACTGGTGGCTACGACTACGCGGCTGGGAGATAGACGATCGAGACTGGAAAATCGGTAGCCAGGTAGGCCACCAATACGCTCTGAAAGAAAAGCTACAACCAGACCAACTAGATCCGATCATCTTTAAACTATCTCAAAAAATAGCCAGACGGCTGAGCAATCGTGATATTAGTGCCACTGGCATACGTATTGGGCTGCGCTACGTGCGATCACCATCCTGGCACAAATCCCGGCACGTACCGCATCAGTTGATCACCACCCAAGATATCTTTCGCGCAGCACGCACATTGATCGACGACGAAGCCCCAAAAAACGCTGGATTAGTCAGTTTGTTATCTGTTACTACATTTGATTTTCAGCCCGTTAATCCGGAACAAATGACAATGAATCTCACTGGTAGACCACTAGCAGATAGAGGCGCGATTGCGCGGGCTATGAATAGCGTCAACGATCGATATGGCGATTTTGCGCTGATACCAGCAACGATGCTGGGTACCGATGATATCGCAGGAGATTCTATAGCATTTGGTAATTTATCGCATTGATACTCATTGACAATATCTATTTTTATTACTATAATATACATTAGTCTTCATATCTTTTTGTACTGAACCGAAAGGATGGTGTGAAGAAGTGCTGTTTTTTGAGATAATGCTCGTCGCTATGATCGGCCTGGGAGTGCTCGGACTGATCAATGGGGAATCTGGAAGCTTTTGGTGGATTGCGGGTGGATTTTTCATTGCATTTTTGATCCTCAGTAGCAACTCAGACGAACTCAAAGCGAAGGGTTTTCAGTCTGTATCACCAGTCAGTGTATTCACTACACTGGCAGTCACCAGAAATTCTGTGGCTCACATTCCGGGAACTCCGGAAGGTTGCCAGGTGAAGCTCAAATGGGATGATAATGAGTGGTATCTATCAGAGCCTAAAGTTTCGACTCCCGTCGAAACTGCTCAGGCGCTTGCCGACCACCCTGAAATCGTTCGATGGTGTGAACAAAACGCTCAACTTCGCTGAGCACATAACCCCGCCCCTCATGTTACGCACAATGTAACTGACGGGCGGGGCTTTTTTATACTGACTCTAAAAATACTTGTACTTGCGGCGGTTCATCTGTGAGCGCTATGACACTTAGCTTGCTATGTCCCTCAAAACCATGCCAATGTTGCCACATACGTGCAGCAAACTGCATTTGATGTAGTTTTTTAGAGGTGATCGCTTCGAGACCACTGCCCTGCGTTGTTTTTTTACGGTATTTTACTTCAACAAAATACATCACTTCGTTTTTTTGAGCTACAATATCTATCTCACACAATTTGGTACGCCAGTTTTGTTCTACGATCATAAACCCTTGCTGTTGCAAAAACAAAGCAGCAGCCTGCTCAGCCTTGTGACCTATAGTATCCTTGATTTTGCTAGATTTTTTTGCGCTAGTCACTTCCTGGCCTAGTGCTTTTTTGACTGGGCTAAAACTGAGTCTATGTAACTGACTGGCGCCGTGTGTTTCCAAGCCTTTTTGATGCGTCGCTGTGCCGTAGCCAACATGCGTTTCAAAACCATATCCCGGATATTTTGGCGCAATAACTTGTTGCATGTAATAATCCCTCGCTACTTTTGCTATGATACTGGCAGCAGAGACACTGGGTACTAGTAAATCTGCTTGCTTTTGCACGACCACTCGAGGATCGTCTACTAGCCTGACCGTGCCATCGATAATAATTTGATCGTACTCGACTGTTATGTCTTTTAGTGACAACCGACATGCCATCTTCAACGCTTCAGACAGCCCGATACGATCAATAATTTCTGCCGACACCCAGCCCAACCCTATTGCAACCGCGTTTTCTTTGATCTCTTTTGCTAAAACATTGCGCTTCTTTGCGGTCAATTTTTTGCTATCAGTCAAACCGTCTATCTGCCGACCTCCCAGGACGACCGCTCCCACCACAATTGGCCCCGCCCAAGCACCCCGCCCAACTTCATCAATACCTACAATCATATACATCTACTATAGACCATCAGCGGTCTCTAATCTGTCATCATTGTATTTTTTGTCAGTTGGGGTAGTTTTTTTGTTAAAAATGCAAAAAAGTGTTTACAGAACAAAACGTAAGGTTTACTATGGAATGTAGGCATTGAGTTGAGCATTCGCTCCTCACGAACCTAAACAAAAAGATAAGAAAAAGCTTACTTTGAAGGTAAAGCTAAAGACGAAGAAAAGTGTACGGTCACGAAATGACTCTCAGCTGGTCGGCGCATCGACTGTACGCATCACATTTTCCAAGTTTGCGGTTTTACCCTCAACGAAAAAACGTTCACACGTAGTGCGTCCTTCCGGGAGCATTGGTCGTGGCGTTTGCCTCTGAGTGGTAAAGGCAGGTGGTGCTCCTTTTTGGAGCATCACCTGCTACGAGGCTTTTTCTTATCTCTCTTTTTTTAAATACAAATGCAAGACCCGACTCACAATAAGTCGGGTCTTTTGTTGAGTAGGTAGTCTGTCTAAGATTCGTTGTGGCGGGCTTCTACTTCTGCCTGTTTTTGAGCAAGCTCTGCTTCCTCTGCTGCTTTCGCCTCAGCTTTTTCGGCTGCTGCTTTGGCAGCTTCTTCCTTCAGACGTTGCGCTTCGGCTTCGGCTTTCGGATCGTGAACATCGTTGACAGTTTCTCGGTCAAAACTAGTGCCTTTTAGACGAGCGCTCTTACCACTACGTGCTCGTAGATAGCTCAGGTAATTTCGGCGAACTTTAGATCGGCGAACAATCTCAACTTTTTCAACCAATGGGCTGTGTAGTAGGAAACTTTTTTCTACACCTACACCGCTAGCGATTTTGCGTACAGTGATACGGCTAGTGTGGCTTTTTTTACGGTCAGTACGTATGACTACACCTTCAAAAATCTGGATACGCTCTTTGTTGCCTTCCTTGATCTTTTGGTGAACTTTGACTGTATCACCACTACGAGCATCAACAACAGATGGCTTCATCTGTGCTTTGTTTACTTTGTCGATTAATGCAAAACTCATAATATTATTTCCTCTGAATCAGTTTGACTCAATTAGTATTCCACTATACCACATCAGTTAGAGTATGCCAATACTAAAATACCTATTATTGCAATCGTATAGTTAATATGATATAGTAATATTATAATTCCTTGCTCAGACGGCGAGGTGTGGGTAGGATTTATGCCTACGCAAACAGCACTAGCGGAGCTTCATACCGCTCGTACATAGGAGGCCTTTATGGCTTACGACACGATCATCAAAAGCATCATCAATGGGCCTGGGCGTATAGATATGGCCATCTCACTGGCGTATGCCTTTCGGATGGACAATCTTCACCTCGTAACATTTACGTGCGCGATTCCTGGCTTGGAAGGTGGTGGACACAAAGAACGTGTCATGATCACTTCGATCAAACTGCTCAACGGAACACCTGGAGATATGAAATTCCGAGGCAGATTGCTGCGCTTTGATGGTGACATCACTCAGGAGATTGAGGGTTCTTACAACACGGAAACTCGAAATGGTACTTATTACCTTGTCAAGAGCCCGCTCATAGCTGATCTCATCTGATCGTTACCCCGCCATGCAAGGAAGCTGGCGGGGTTTTCATTTGAACTGATACATGTTATAGTAGTTATAAATCCCTTGCTTTTTTTGCAAGGTGTGGGTAGGAGTATTCTTGCCCGAACAGCAATAGCGGAGCTATATCTCGCTCGAACATAGGAGGCCGTATGGCATCTACGCAACAAATCCTCGATGGCCCTAGTCGACACGACTTGATCTTTGCGTTCCTTTACGCATTTGACAAGCAACATAGCCATTGGATCACGATGAAAATCAAGGTCTACGAGTCTGAGTCAGAAGAAACAGTTCGGATCACTTCACTGACCCACGCTTCTCACACAGGTCGAGATTTTCGATTCGAGGGTGTGATCAACAACACAAAGATCAAGGGTGAGTACGACACAAAGCTACGGCGTGGCAGTTTTGAGTACGTCGTTGCCTAGTGGTCTCTCATACACCCCGCTGACCAAAAGGTTAGCGGGGTTTTACTTTGCAGATGTTATACTGATATGTATGAATTTTGACGAGCTGGCTATAGAACTACACAGAAAATACAAAGGTAAAATCACTACACATTTGCGCGACACCGAAGCATTAACTCGTGAAAAGCTGAGTGCGTATTATACCCCGGGTGTTGCAGCTGTCAGCAAGGCTATTGTCGATAATCCTGAGACATTAAAAGATTACACTTGGACCAATAATCTAGTTGCTGTAATATCTGATGGCTCATCTGTATTAGGGCTGGGCAATATAGGACCAAAAGCCAGTATGCCTGTCATGGAAGGTAAGGCGTTACTATTTAAACATTTTGCAGATATTGATTCTGTACCGATAACACTAGACGTGCACTCACCCGACGAAATCGTATCTACAATCAAGGCCATTGCACCGAGTTTTGGTGCAATCAATCTAGAGGATATCGGCGCACCACAGTGTTTTGAGATAGAAGAAAGACTGAAGGCCGAACTAGAAATACCAGTTTTTCATGACGATCAGCACGGCACAGCCATTGTTGTATTGGCGGGGCTGATAAACGCCATGAAAGTAACCGGTCTTGAGCTAAGTGATGCCAAGATTGTAGTATCTGGCGTAGGTGCTGCAGGTACGGCAATTATCAAACTACTGAATAAATACGCACAGCCTCGCATCTTTGCAGTAGACAGCAAAGGAATTATCAGCGCTAACCGCGGCGATCTGAATGAACACAAAAAAGAGCTTTTAAAATACACAAACTTGTCTGGGATTGATGGTTCTTTGGAAGATATTTTACAAGGTGCTGATATATTCATCGGTGTATCAAAAGCTGGATTACTCACGGCTAATATGGTCGAAACAATGGACAAAGACCCAATTATTTTCGCGCTGGCTAACCCAACCCCAGAGATTATGCCTGACATTGCAAAAGCTGCTGGTGCAGCTGTAGTGGCAACTGGACGAAGTGACATGCCAAATCAAGTCAACAATGCGCTGGCTTTTCCCGGTATTTTCCGCGGAGCGTTGGATAACAGCGTGCAACAGATCACAGATGAACACAAAATAGCTGCCGCAAAGGCTATCGCTGAGTTGGTAGAACATCCAACTGCAGATGATATTATCCCTTCGGTGATGAACGAAAAGCTCGTCCCCGCCATCTCTGAAGTGATACAATAAAACATATATTATGGGTGTGGAGTTAGGTATTTATATATAACAGATGGTTGTAGTTCGTACGGTAGACTTGCCGCCACAAGAAAATCACCCGCAGCTCTTTAATCCCAGTGACTTTTATGAATACCCGAAAATAGAGTATAGAGATGAAAAAATGCTCAACAATTCTGATGCCTGGTCGGTTGTTGGATACACGCATGACGAGGGCGCTGAAGAAATCTTAGCGGAAATTTTTATCGGAGAAAATGATAATGGTGCGCGCTGTGTACCTTTTATACTCGTCTGGCCTGATGGTGAAGAAATCACTTCTGAACCTGAGTTCGAGTCTCACGACGAGCTTGAAATACTTTGGTACTGCAAACAAGCATTATGCCAGTATTTTTATAGTACGCGGTGAATCTCTTCTAATGTCGTTTCACCCGCTAGGGCGCGTAAAACGCCCGACTGAATCATTGTCACCATTCCCTGTTGTTTGGCGACTTTTTCGATTGTCTCGGCATGAGCATCTGCTAGTTCTCCACGCAGGAATTTTTGGATTTCTTCGTCGACGACAAGCTGCTCCATGATGACGACACGACCTTTGTAGCCAAAAGGTGAATCGTCAGATATTTTGGGTTTGTATAGCGTGATCTCGCCATCAAGATTGGGCTTTTCGATATGCTCCGGGAGATCGCTGAGTACTTCGCGAATCCATTTGCTGGTGGGTTCATCGGCGGTGTAGCTTTCCTTGTTGTCATCTAGTCTTCGCACTAACCGCTGACCAACTACCATGCGTATAGCAGTGGAAAAAATTGGATTGATACCAATCATGTCAATCATGCGTGAGAATGCGGCACTAGCCGTTTCAGCATGGAAAGTCGATAGCACCAGATGGCCCGTAATAGCTGCTTGTATTGTCGTGCGAGCCGTGTCGTTGTCGCGAATCTCACCGACCATCACAATATCTGGGTCGAGACGCAGAACCGCGCGCAAATTTTCGGCGAACGTTTGGCCTTGTCCAGTATGAACAGGAATCTGACTAACGCCAGGTATGCGAAACTCTACAGGATCTTCGAGTGTGAGTATCTTGCGATCGGGCGTGTTGAGCGCGTTGATCATGCTGTAGAGAGTGGTTGATTTTCCAGAGCCAGTTGGACCTACCATTAGTACCATGCCTCGTGGGTGAGAAACGATTTCGTCTATCTGTGCTCGCTCCCTCTCGTTGACGCCGATTTTGTTGAGATCGAGTAATGTCTCGTCAAAGTTAAAGAGTCGTATCACAACATCCTGTCCGTAGACAGTTGGCACTGTCTCAATACGCATATTCAGAAAATGGTCGTCGTTGCCTTGGCGCGCTGGCACTTGTTTTTGCATACTACCACTCTGCGCACCTTCGGCGGCAGTCGATATATTTGCTCGAGAGGCAAGTGATGCACGCAAAATACGATACTTTTCGTGTGATAGATTTGCAACCGCGTGCAAAGCACCGTCTACACGGAAACGGATACGGACACTATCACGCTGATTCTCGATATGAATATCGCTGGCGCCTAAATAATCGGCCTGATCTATGAGGTAATCTAATATATCATCTGTTCGTACAGTATCGAGTGTTTTTGAGACGGATTCTATCGTGCCGCTATCACCGTCTTTTGCAATTTCTACGTCGTCATATATGACTTCTTTTGGTGGATCGTAGCGCTGCATAAACTCCCGATAGCCAGCTTTGCTGATCAATAGAAAATGAACATTGATACCTTTTTCGCTCCACTTAGCTTTGATCTGCTGGGTAATTGATTGTGGTGTTTCGCTAGTCATGCCATATACATAAGGCTCGGTATCATTACCCTTTTTGAGTGGTACCATTTTGCCCTGGTACATCTGCTCTATAGTGAGCACACCGTCAATGAGAGAGGCTGAATCAGAGATACCTCGGGTATCGAGGTATTCAACTCCTATTAATGCAGCTCGTTTTTGTGTAGCACTTTCGTCAGTCTCACGAAAACGTAATGCTTGTTTTGTATTCTGATCCATCGTCATGCTTTATTGTATCAGAAACATAAGCATCTATGGTATATTGGCCATATGGAAAAGCCGACAATATCAGTGGTAGCGCACAACATACGATCGAGCCATAATATCGGCTCTCTCTTCCGTACGTGCGATGGATTTGGTGTGGAACATCTTTATCTGAGTGGCTACACTCCATACCCACATACTGATAACGATCAGCGTTTACCTCATATCGTTGAGAAGATAGCAGCCGATATACACAAGACAGCACTTGGCGCTGAGCACACAGTGGCCTTTAGTCATATAGAACATATCGAAAATACTATCGACGCCTTCAAAGCCCATGGATATCATATAGTAGGGCTAGAGCAGGATGCTGCAGCTACTGCACTACCCGAATACACGTCGCCACACAAAATACTTTTATTACTGGGAGAAGAAGTCAACGGTCTTGATGAGACACTAAAAAAACGCTGTGATGATCTGATCGAAATACCTATGAGCGGCGAAAAAGAATCGTTCAACGTCTCTGTTGCAGCAGGAATTGCGCTATACGGACTATCGTACTAAGTTTTTTAAAAGAAATTGAACGATTTTAGTGGCAACGACGAATCTGTCGTAGTATTGTTACCAAGCTGCCCGTTCTGATTCCTGCCCCAACAGTAAATTTGACCTTCTGCGATAGCACAAGCATGAAATCCATTACTACCGATATCGGTAATAACTTTCCCGTTCAAAACACCTGCGGTAGAGACAGCGACCGGAGAGGTGCGTTGACTAGTGGTACCATCACCAAGCTGACCATAAGTGTTAGCTCCCCAACAATAAGCCTGGCCATTGGCAATTGCACAGGTCGAATTCGCACCTGCACTAATGTCTGTCACGACTTTACCCCCTAAAATACCCGCTGTCTGAGTGACAAGCACGGGGGCTGTTCGCTGAGTGGTTGAGCTATCGCCTAATTGACCGTTTGCATTGTTGCCCCAGCAAAAGGCTTGACCTTCTGCTATAGCGCAGGTATGGTTGTCGCCCACACTGATATCTGTTACTACCCTACCCGCCAAAAGGCCGGCTGCTTGGGTGACAGCGACAGGAGCTGTTCTCTGTGTGGTTGAGCTATCACCCACTTGTCCATTGGTGTTTTGCCCCCAGCAAAAAGCTTGACTGCTAGCAATAGCGCAGGTCGTACCGTAGGTTGCAGCTGCGGTAGTCACTCTGCCGCCACTAATATCGGTAACAACTTTGCCCGCCAAAAGGCCGGCTGCTTGGGTGACAGTAACGGGTGTAGTGCGCTGAGTAGTTGAACTATCGCCCAGCTGCCCAGTACTGTTCGCACCCCAACAAAAGGCTTGGCCATCAGCAATAGCACATGCATGTCTACCGCCGGCCTCGACTCGCGTAACGGTTCTGCCATTTAATACTCCACTTGTAGTAACAGCAACCGGCGTAGTGCGCTGATTAGTTGTGTTGTCGCCCAGACTGCCATAGGCATTTTCCCCCCAACAAAAGGCCTGACTGCTAGCAACAGCACAGGTGAACCAGGTGCCTATTGTGAGATCGGTCACTACTTTGTTATTGAGCACACCAGCAGTGGAAACTGGGACAGGGGTGTTGCGCTGAGTCGTCGTACCGTCACCTATTTGACCACTTGCATTGTAACCCCAGCAAAAAGCTTGTGAGCCACTGATCGCACAACTACTTGCAAATGAGAAGCCATTCGGGGTCACAATTTTGGTTGCAGATTGGGTAGGACCATTGATAATACCTGTCATTTCATTTCTGTAGGTTTTGATTGTTGTTGTGCCAGCAGTATTGAGCACCTCGACTGTACCAACAACGCGTACTTTTGGAATACCATCTGTCCCAACAACAGGTCTATCGACAACAAAACTCGTTCTGTACGGGTTTGGTGTTGGATTAGTATCTCCGGTATTTGTATGGATACTAGGAATCGTTCCTATAGCAGTACCGATGCAAGTGTTATTCTGAGTAATACTAGTAGGCCAGGTACTACCACTCAAACCTTGGTCAACACATGCAGACAAATATGCCATGCCCGCCTGAGAAGACTGGCGCGCTAAACGTTGCCAATATTGGTCTGTGAGTGAACGTGCAATATTAGAAGTCAGCTGAAACACTGACAAGCCTATCGTGAGCAGGATCACTGAAAGTATCAATACAGTAGGCAGCACAAAACCAGCCCGTTGTAGTCTGTGTGTATGTGAGTGTGATTTATTTGTATGCATAATGTTATTTTCTTGATATCTCTTAATAATATGAATCATTCACCCTATAAGGCACGTTGGCATCCACTGTTGTACCGTTGCCTAGTTGACCGACATTATTTCTACCCCAGCAGTAGGCGCGACCGTTGGCAATACCGCAGGCAAAAGGAGTCCCTGGAGTCACTTTGCGGACGTATTTTCCACTGAGCACCCCACCAGACGAAACGGCGACTGGAGCAAGCGAGTTTGTATTTGTACCATCGCCTAGCTGACCAAAAGTATTATGCCCCCAGCAGTAGGCGCGACCGTCTGCTACCGCACATGTCTGATATTGATTTTGGTCAGTGTACACGCCGGTTGCTATATTGGTCACTGTTGCAGTGGAGGGTAGTGCACTCGGGCTGCTAGTGCTGACCGCGACAGGCACGTTGGAGCTCAACGCATTTCCAGTTCCCAGCTCGCCCCCCAAATTTGGCCCCCAGCAATATGCCCTAGCACTAGCAATAGCACAGCTTTGCGAAGCTCCAGCGGCTACTTGGGTGACTAACCTGCCGGAAAGTACACCTGCAGTAGAGACAGCGACAGGGGCATTCACATTACTCCCAGGTCCAGCTGCACCACCGTGACCTAGTCTGCCTCCTTGAGATGTATTGCTACTACCACCCCAGCAATAAGCCGCACCAAGTGAAACTGCGCAGGTGTGGTTTGCACCAGCAGCAATAGACGTGACATACACACTACCGCCACCAACAGCGACGGGATAAGCAGACGTACAGCCGACACAAGAGTTGGAGGCAGGTTGCCCAAGATTAGGGTTGCTAGGCTGACTATTACCTAGTTGACCCTCGCCGTTTCTACCCCAGCAGTAAGCTCTGGCGTCGGCAATGGCACATGTATGATACCCGCCTGCACTGATCGCCGTGACGCTTCTTGTTCCCATGGCGCTCGATCCTGAAACATTGACCGCAACTGGCAGGTTCTGGTTGACGAAGTTACCGTTGCCAAGATTACCCCCTGCATTATAACCCCAGCAAAAAGCTCTGGCGTCGGCAATGGCACATGTATGTTCACCGCCTGCGCTAATAGCTGTGACATTGCGACCCGTCAAAGCCCCCAGAGCCTGCACTGGGTTCGAGCTACTAGTGTTTGTCCCGTTGCCGAGCTGACCTGATGTGTTGTCTCCCCAACAAAACACTTTTCCGTTCGACAGGGCACATGCATGATTTAGACCACCACCTATATCCTCTGTGTGTTTCCAGAGATTGTTGATGATAACACTTTGTTTTGATGTATACGTTCGTGTCACTGTATAGGCAGCGCCAAACGATTGAGAGGGTGGTTGCAACTGTTGGGTGGTTGCATTGATACCTGCAGAAGACGAAGCTACCCGATCAAACACTGCGACAATCGCAACAACAAAAAACAGTGCGATAACACATAGTATAGCCACACTACGCCACGTCGCTAACTGTATGGTCTTGTTCCGACTCACCCCATTTGTCATATCTATACCAATTTTACCATTAGCATAAGCTATTTCACAACTACGTAATCAGAACCATACAGTTTCTTCAACTTGTCAATCATAGGTTCAGAGAGCTGAGTCGTAAAAGGCAAACGAACTGCTGAATCTTTTCCTTCTCCGAGCACTAGAATCACTTGATTGTCACCAGGTGCGTTGCTGAGCTCACGCTTCATCTCACGCAAGCTATCATGATCGTTTGTATCTCTGACATGAATATACAAAGTCTGCCGTGATGGATCTTTAGGCTCGGAGTCTACCTTTTGTGCATCATCTTCAGTGGCTTTTTGACGAGACTGAGGTATTTTAAAATCTTTACCACTAGATCTGTAACTATCCAACTCCTCCTCTGTAACGATAACTATAGTGTCAACAATCACTTTTGCTTCGTCTTGTATATTGCCAGATTGGTTGCGTGCATTGATTTTTCCAGTGACTTTGATAACCGTGTCTTGTGTCAGTTGTTCGCCGATTGACTGGTACAATTTCGGAAATACGACAATTTCCATTTCACTTGTTTTGTCTTCTATCTTTGTAAACGCCATCTTGCTGCCATTTTTTGTTGTAATTGCCCTAATAGTACTGATAATACCGCCCACTGTAACTGACTTGCCATCAAGATCCGGGGTGATTTTTGACAAAGGTACAGTTTGCTCACGCAAATATGTTGCATACGGGTCAAGCGGGTGTGAGCTGAGATACAGACCTAACAGCTCCCTTTCCCAGGTGAGATGTTCTTTTTCTGCGTGTTTGACTGGGGCTTCTTTGAGATCGAGGCTCACCGTAAGCTGCACGTTCGCGTCCTCACCTAGTGCACTAAAAAGGTCAGTCTGACCAGACAAGGCTTCTTTTTGTAACTTACTCGCAAAAGCCAAAATAATATCGAGATTAAAAAGCAAATCAGATCGGCTAGCCATGGAATCAAAAGCCCCGGACTTGATCAACGATTCCCATACTCGTCGGTTGACCTTGTTAGCAGGCACACGTTTTGCAAAATCTTCGGGCGATGTAAAAGGTCCAGATTCACGAGCTTCCAAAATAGCTTCAACCGCACCAACTCCAACTCCTTTGACAGCCGCAAGTCCAAAACGAATTTCATTCTCACCAGGCACTACCGAAAACTCAACGAAGCTCAGATTGACATCAGGTGAAAGTACCTTGATGCCCATATGTTGGGCTTCGGCAATTTCAATAGCCAAACGATCAATATCGCCTTGATCACTCGTCATCAAAGCCGCCATAAATGCGTCGGGATAGTGAGCCTTTAGATACGCAGTCCAGTATGAGATCAACGCATAGCAAGCAGCATGCGATTTGTTAAAACAATAGTTGGCAAATTCTTCTAGCTGATCCCAGAACAATTCCATGGTGCCTCGGTCGGCATTACTATGTTTGACCGCACCTTCGACAAACTCTGGTTTGATTTTTTTCATCATTGTCATGATTTTTTTACCAACAGCTTTTCTCAAGGTATCTGCTTGACCACCAGTGAAACCAGCGAGGTCTTTGCTAATCTGCATAAACTGTTCTTGGTACACCAAAACACCATACGTATTTGATAGGGCGTTTTCCATTTTGGGGTGCAGGTAGCTGATTTTTTCTTTACCGTGCTTTCGTTTGATAAAGCTATCAATAAACTGCATCGGGCCAGGGCGATACAGCGCAACCATAGCAATAATATCGTCAAATACACTTGGTTTTAGTTGTTTGAGGTAGCGTTTCATACCGGCAGATTCTAGCTGGAATACACCTGTGGTATCCCCACGTTGGAAGAGTTCATACGTTTTTTTGTCATCGAGCTTCAGCGTGTTGAGATCAATATCAACTTTGTAAACTTTTTTGATAATCCTCATAGCATTATTGATAGTTGTGAGGTTTGATAGTCCCAAAAAGTCCATCTTTAGCAGTCCCAAATCCTCTATCGGGTACATCGGGTACTGCGTCGAGATCACACCTTTTTGTGCCATTTCCAGTGGTGCAAATTTGACCAGTTCATCGGGGGCAATCACTACACCAGCAGCATGCACACCGTGTGAACGAATTGTGCCTTCTAGCCTGGATGCAAAATCTATCACCTCGTGAGCACGTTCGTTGGTCTCGTATTCTTTTTTTAGATCTGGGTCGTCTTGGATACTTTTTGCTAGTGGTATGTGACGACCTTGGACAGGTGGTGGAATCATTTTTGCCAGGTGGTCAGATTCGGCATAAGGTACTTCTAGTACTCGGGCAACATCCCGCACTGCAGCTCGTGCCGCCATGGTACCAAATGTCACTATGTTTGCCACACGATCTTCACCGTACTTGTCTATACAATACTGGATCACCTCATCGCGACGAGTATCCTGGATGTCGATATCAATATCAGGCATAGAAATACGGTCAGGGTTCAGAAACCGCTCGAACAGCAAATCATAATGAATTGGGTCAAGGTCGGTCGTGTTCAGGGCATATGAAATAATAGATCCCGCCGCACTACCACGACCTGGACCAAATATAATACCGCGATCTTTACCCCAATTTATAAAATCTTGGACAATCAAGAAATAGCCATTAAAGCCCATATTGTCGATGACACCTAGTTCGAATTTGGCGCGATCTAAAATATTTTCAGCTAGCGTCTTTTTTGCCTCGGTAATTGTTAGTTGCAAAGCCTTGTCTCGGTCTAGCCCACCATATCGCCATGCTAAACCTTGGTAAACCAGTTTTTGCAAATAACTTTTTTCGGTTTCGCCTTTTGGTGTAGGAAAAGTAGGGATCAAAATTTTACCGAGCTCTATCTCAACGTTACATCTGTCTGCGATAGCTTTTGAGGTAGTGATAAGTTCTGGTTGATTGCCCCATTTTGCGATGATCTCCCGAGGGTCACGAACATGTAAATGAAAACCTTCTAGGCTCATGCGGTTTTTATCAGAAAGATACGCCGCTGTACCAACACATAGCAAAATCTCGTGAGCTTTGGCATCATCTTCAAGTAAATAGTGGGCATCTCCAGTCAGCACCCGGGGAATCTCTAGTTGTTGAGATATTTTTGCGACACCTTCATTGATAGTCAGCTGATCTTGCCAATCTCCGTGGTCTTGTATTTCTAGGTAGTATCTATCGCCGAACAACTCTTTGTACCAAGACGCTATCTCGAGTGCCTTTTGGTATTGACCATTTTTGAGTGCTTCACCGACTTCACTGCTCGCGCAACCACTGAGGACAATCAATCCTTCGTTGTATTTTTCCAGCAACTCATGATCTATTCGCGGTTTGTAGTACAGGCCATCAAGATTCGCGATCGTCGATAATCTCATGAGGTTTTCATAACCTTTGTTGTTCATCGCAAGTATTATCAGATGGTAACGTGCCTTGTCTTTGCTGGGATCTTTGTCAGTATGTTTGCGTGCAGCTACATATGCTTCCATACCGATAATCGGCTTTATACCTTCGCCTTTGCAAGCTTTGTAAAATTCAATTGCACCCGATAGAGTGCCATGGTCTGTCATCGCAACAGCTTCCATACCGAGCATTTTGACACGCTCAACAAGCGCATCAATTTTCGTCATACCATCAAGAAGACTATGGTGAGTATGGTTGTGCAAATGCACATAATCAGAAGGCTGCAATGTAGCCACTTTTGCACTCACATTCTCCCCTTTCTCACACCCTTTTTATTGCTGTTCGATATTCTGCGTTTGTCTTGTTTCTATTGACCGTAGTAGGTTGTCAGGAACATTCAACAGGGATAATACCCAGATCAACAACGACACTACTATTGTCGCACCTAGGACTGAACCAAACCCAAAAAATATACCTCGAACAAAATTAATCTTGTAGATTCTCCAGCGATTGGCGTAATGGTCATCATATAACTGCTCTAAAAGATCCCGTTGAGCACCAATAGTATTGTCTTTTTTAACCTGCTCTACATTGTTTTTGATTGATTTTTTGGACATGAGTTAGTTATTTTGATGTGTTATTAAACTCTTTTTTGGCAGCTTCGGCGGCTTTTTTTGTACGTGTTTTTAGATCTTTTGCAGTTGTTTTGGCTTTTTTGATTTCTGCCTTTGCTTGACGTTTTGTCGCGTCAGTTTGTTTGATAGCTTCTGATTTTGCAGCTTCGTAAGCTTCCGTAGCTTCTTCTTTGACTTCGTCAGCTTTGTTTTTTAGATCTTCCCGCGTTTCTTTACCGCTCTTTGGCGCTGCTAAAACTCCGGCAACCGCTCCTGCGATTGCTCCAAAAAATGCTCCTATTGCAAATTTTTTACTCATTATTTCTTCCCCTTTTTCTTACTTTCTTGATTGAATTGTTTCATGATCAGTTTTGCGATTATCATTGGTGAAGTGACTTTGCTAACTCCACTGACTACTGATTCTACGTTTTCTGCGGTTGTCTGAATCGAGGCCGCCACAGAGTTGACTCTCCGTGCAAATGTAATCAAAATTGAAAGCAAAATAATAGACAATAGTAGAGACAATGCTAGAAATACGCTTAAAATTATTACTAATATGTACGCTGGATCAGACATGATTTTTCTCCTTTAGCTTTGCCAATATTATAGCATAAATGTTCTATCGACATCACAGTTTTTGGCGGATCAATTTCTGAGCTAGTGCTGGATTTGCTTTGCCGTGTGAGAGTTTCATAACCTGTCCAACCAAGAATCCGATGGCTTTGTCATTACCAGCCTGAATGTCTTCAACCGCTTGTTTTGCTGACGGGTCGGCGAGAACTTGTTCGACGATTTTGATAATCTCACTCTCGTTGCTAACTTGTAGAAGATTGTTTTTCTCTGCTATTTCTTTAGACGTCTTACCTGTATATTGTTCGTCAAACAACATGAGGAAAACTTCCTTCGCCGTCGTAGAGCTTAGTTGGTTCTCTTCTACCATGTGTGAAAGTTCTATCAACCGACGTGGACCAACAAGCCCGGAGTCAACAGCTGCGATATCAATCTCATCAGACGAAGTCGAAGCAAACCAATTAAAAATCCTCTTCGTTATAGCAACATCCTCGCGTTCGTTGACTGCATCAAGTGTGATTGCAACAGGTGCATTATCCAAAATTTTATTCAAAACCGATTCGTTGAGTTGTAATTTTTCCCAGTCCGCACGGTATGCAGTAGGTAATTTTGGCAGTTTTGTTTTAATATCAGCAATAGTTTCCGGGCTCAATACTATAGGCGGCAAATCAGGATCTGGCATGTAGCGATAATCAGGTGCGTTTTCTTTGGATCGCTGAGAAAAAGTCTTTTGCTTGTCATCGTCCCAGCCACGAGTTTCTTGTTCTATTTTTTTGCCTTTTTCCAGCAACTCACTTTGACGTTTGAACTCGTATTCGACAACTTTTTCAACTGCACGGAACGAATTGAGGTTTTTGACTTCAGCACGATTGCCAAGCTCACTGGCATCTTCTTCCGCAACAGAAATATTCACATCAAAACGCATATTGCCATGATACAAGTCACCGTGGGTCGCACCGACATATGTCATTAACAAATACAGTTCCTGTGCGTATGCCCTGGCTTGCTGTGCGCTATGGATATCCGGCTCGGATACGATTTCGATTAGCGGTGTGCCGACACGATTGAGATCAACCAAGCTATGGTCACTGTAGTGTGTTAATTTACCAGCATCAGCTTCTAGGTGAGCATGATGTATGCGCACATCAAAAGTCTCGCCGTCGAGTGGGACTTTAACTAGCCCTGCCAAAATAATAGGTTCGTATAACTGAGTAATTTGGTAACCATTTGGCAAATCTGGATAAAAATAATGTTTGCGATCGAAACGGCTAGTCAGTGCGATTTCGCTACCCAGTGCCAAGCCAGCCTTTATAGCTAGTTCGACAGCACTGTGGTTGAGCACAGGTAGCATACCAGGAAGACCATAATCAATTGGTGAGACAACGCTGTTTGGTGACTCGTCACGAGCATCATTGTTTGCACCGCTAAACAATTTTGTCGTTGTAGCCAACTGCACATGACATTCGATACCGATTGTTGGGGCTAGTTTGCTCATAGAGCCCCCGTGTCTTTGAGCGCTTTTTTGTATGCCTGCAATGCGTAGCGAATAGTTTTGGGCTTGATGACGACATCTGACTCGTGGGCTATCTTGTTACGCAACTTGTGAGCTGCCCAAACTGCATCGTTGTTACTAAATGTCGAGCGAGCATTTTTCATACGTTCACCCATTGTCTCTCCTGAAAATCCTCTAGCTTTTAGAGCAGCATCGAGTAGTTTATCAGCACTCAAAATAGCCAAATGTTGCGATGCTTCGTCGTCTAGCGTGCTACCTTCTATCTTTAGCCATTTTCCACGAAACGCCTCCTGGTCTAGCCCTGGAGCTTTTTTACGCGTCATACTGATCACAATCAGCAGCATAATACCGATAATGATAATACCAATCACCATGACAACAACAACGCTATTCATCGTCTCTCTCCATAGCTTTGGCCAAGGCCAATATGTCAGCATCTTTCTTGCGTTGGCCTATCAGCTGGACACCAACTGGCAATCCATCTTGAGTTTTACCTGCTGGCACACTGATAGCTGGCAATCCAGCGAGGCTAGCAGGAACGGTCATTACATCTGCTTTGTACATTTTTAGCGGATCGTCAGTGTTTTCGCCTAGTTTAAATGCTGCAGTTGGGGCAACTGGACTGATCAATATATCATATGTTGCAAAAAGTTCGTCAAATTGACGTATCAGAAGCGTCCGTGCTTTTGCTGCTTGGTTAAAATACGCATCATAAAAACCACTTGACAGTACGTAGCTACCGATCAGTATGCGCCGTTTGTTCTCCGCCTCAAAACCTTTGTCACGACTTTCACCATACAGCTGTTCGAGGTCGCCAGATGCAGCACGTACCCCATATCTTACACCGTCATAACGCGCAAGGTTGGAACTAATCTCTGCCGGAACAATCACGTAATACATCGCCAAACTGATTGGAGCTAGCGGTAAACTCACCTCGTCTACACTGTGCCCTGCTGCCCGTAGGTTGTCACAGTAGTGCGTTACAATATCCCGAACTTCCTTGTAGACACCGTCGTCCATAGCTTCTTTGATAACACCAATCTTGAGTGATGTTGGTGTGTCTTTTTTTGCTTTGAAAAAATCTGTTAGAGTAGTCGCGTCGTAATCATCTTTGCCTGCAAGTATCTCCATGACTAGTTCGGTATCAGCAACATTTTTAGTCAATGGCCCTATCACATCTGTACTACTAGCCATAGCCACCACGCCAAAACGACTGACCGTACCATATGTAGGCTTGAGACCAACGACACCGTTAAAGCTAGCTGGTTGACGTATCGAACCGCCCGTGTCGGTACCAAGTGCAAAAGGCACGATATCGAGTGCAACTGCCACCGCCGAGCCACCCGATGAGCCTCCAGCAACTCTCGTTTGATCAACAGCATTTTTTGTAGGACCATATGCTGAATTTTCAGTACTCCCACCGTGAGCAAAGGCATCGAGGTTGGCCTTGCCGATGCAGATCGCACCCTCGGCTTCCAATTTTTCGATTGCAGTTGCCTGAATAGGTGTTTCAAAGTTTTCTAGTATTTTGCTGGCTGCCGTTGTAGGTGAGCCAAATGTCAAAAAATTGTCTTTAGCGATGAATGGCACACCTGCTAAGCGCCCTACTTTTTCACCATTTTTGATCCGCTCATCTATTTCTTTTGCTCGCTCTAGTGCCCGTTCGCTCGTAGTACTGAGGAGTACATGAAAATCTGCGTTGTCTTGTGTGCGCGAAAGAGCAGTTTGTACTTGCTCGGTTGCACTACTAGAGCTTGAGACTACCGCGTCAACTATTGTTTGAATACGAGACATCTAGATAACCTTCGGCACCTTTATTTGGTCATCGAGCTGTTCTGGCGCAGTCGCCAACAGAGCTTGGCGATCCACCCCGTAGTCAATTACCTCGTCAGCACGATCGACATTCTGAGGATCATTGACTTGGTACGTTGGCTCGACACCTTCTGTGTTGATGCCAGACAGATCACCGACATAGTTGAGAATCTTCTCCAGATCACCCTGCAGCGACTCGACTTCGTCGTCGGTCAAACTGAGGTTTGATAGATGTGACAAATGCACCACATCGTCTTTTGAGATTCTCGCCATTGCTGACTATTATACCAAAGATCACCGAGGTGTAACTACTTGACAGTTTCAGTATATTTTTATATAGTAACTATTAATCTTCATATCTTTTGAAATCTATCGAAAGGTGGTGTGAAGATGTTTTTTGCAGGGTTACTCCTAGTCATATCGATTGCTTTTGTATGTCTAGCGGCATACATACTGGTTCAGTATCGCAGTTTTGAAGGGGCTGTGGCAACAGCAATTATTTGCGTAGCTGCTATTGCCTTCTTCGTCTTTGGGATTGTGGCTTTCCACACTGCTCAGGACCGCTCCAATGCTCGCTGGCAGGTCAAGCAGTTGCACGGCATGGGGTTCAACGAAGTCCGATACAACCAGGACCTCGACACAGTCAGCGCCACATTGCCAGGCCAACTAGCTGGATGTCAGATCAGTCTGTACTACGAAAGTGGCTACGACGACAGTGACGAGGAGGACATTGACGAACCACGATGGCTGCTCGATAGCCCTCCTGGAGACCGCCGTACGCCAGTAACAAGCTGGCAAGAGGTCGCAAAACGTCCAGACGTTGTTCGTTGGTGCAACAAGCTCAAGGAATAGGGCAAGCCCCGATGTTATCTGCTGCAAAGCAGAAAGCATCGGGGCGTTTTTTATATTCTACAGCGCCTCGTTACTTGACAAAATATGTATAAACTAATATAATAAATATCGTTCTTCATTCGCTCATACTCTACAGAAAGGAGCATGAAGATGAACGTTTTTTGGTGGATCGCCGTTGGCTGTTTAGTAGTGGTATTCATCGCAATAATCAGCGCCATAATCATCGCTGCGGTTGCACCCGCATCTTCGGCAGACGAGGGCGCTGTTGCAGTGTTTGTCATTGCACTGGTCTTGGCTGTGATCTTTGGATTTGCAGGACTACTCCTGCATGAACACCAGACGGAGAACGAGCGAAAACGAGATCTACAAAAGATCGGCTTTTCGTACGTCATTGTCACCAGCGAAAATAGTGCTGAGGTAAGTATGCCAACGCGCGCAAAGGGCTGCCGAATCAAGCTCGAAAGAGACGGAAATTTCTGGGTACTGCGTGTACCAAAAGACCAGACCCGTTCCATCACTACTGCTGACGAAGTGGCCATGTGGCCCAGCGTCGTAGAGTGGTGCAAGCAGCCCCAACTAAAATAGCGGCCTAGGTCGCTTACATAACCCCGGTAACCAACCTAGCAATAGGAGACATTACCGGGGTGTTTTCTTTGAAAACATTTTACACGCCACGTTCACTCTTCGCTGGATATTAAAATTGCAGATATTTGACAAATATTACATATTTATGTATAATTTACATTAATCTTCATATCTTTTGTCAGCTAACGAAAGGTGGTGTGGAGATGAACATTGTATGGTGGGCTGCTGCGGGTTGCGCAGTATTGGCAATCGTCGGACTTGTTGTCGCGATCACCAGCGAAGACAATTCGAATACGCAGGACATTGCAGGCTTCTGTGTTGGAGTTGGCCTGGTCTGCGCTATCGTGTTTTTCATCGCAGGCTCATTTGTCGAAGACAGTCTCGTGCAGAAGCAGCAAAAAAAGGAGCTTCAGGCCGTTGGCTTCACATATGTGAATGTCGACGCGCTCGATGCAGCTGTCGTCAGTATGCCTCAGCATAACAAAGGTTGTCGACTCAAGCTTGAGAAAACCGACAAGTTCTGGATGTTGCTGTTGCCGAAAGACCAGACACGCTCGGTCGTGTCTGCCACAGACACTGCGAAGTGGCCAAGCATCATTGACTGGTGCGGACAGCCAAAGGCGCAGTAGTAGCTACAAGCTGCTTTGCCCCGATAGTATTACTCGAAAGAGTAAACACTATCGGGGTGTTTTCTTTGTCTTTTTTATATCAAAATCCCAACCTATGATGCCTCTTTTTTGTCCCGATCGGGACAAAAAAGAGGCACAGTTGCTTAGTGTTGTAAAATAAGTTATTATCAGTTTGTAAAAGCTATTCATAAAACAGTCTGGGCTAAGGTATAAAAACTAGAAGATGAACAATAATGTTTGATGAAATCAAAAACAAGATCATAGGTGGCGTTGTCGTATTAGTTATTGGAGGTACGGGTTTTGCCGTAAGTCAAACCGACATTGTCAGTAATTTCGCAGAAGAAACAGGCATGTCTCAAGAACAAGCTGAACAATATGCTAAAGATTCACAAGATGAAATGGAGTCATTTAGTAAAATTGGAGATGATTTTATTAATAGTGGCAACACCACAATTAGTGATGCATCTACCATTGACTGTCTTAACTACACCTATGAATGGGAAGACCCTAGCCTCAGCTGTAATGATGGTAAAGATCAGCTGCTAATTATCGGTAATGGAGATATTGAACTTGGCACCTGCTATAAAACACTCGACACGGATCTAGGAGATGCTGCTAAACCAAAGATACAAGAATGTATACAGGAAATTGACGAAAATAATGCTAATTATGATTTACCAATAGCCTCCAGATTGATTGATAGTTCAGAGACTGAAGAAATGAAGAAATCAAACCTGTATAATAAGTCTATTCTTCGAGCAGCTCTTGAGTCTTAAGAGATATTAGTTATATCAATACACACCAAGTTTTTTCTGTATCTCAGCTATGGAATCGCGTAGTTCAGCTGCTTTTTCAAACTCAAGGTTTGCGCTGGCTAGTTCCATTTGCCCAGTCAACTCTTTGATCAGATGTGGATATTCGTCTTTTGGTATTTTGTTTAGTTTCAGCGTTGGGCCTTTGTCTTTTTCGGGTATGATGGCACGCAAGCCCTCGCTGATTTCTTTGGCAATACTTTCTGGAGTAATATTATGCTGATTATTGTAGTCTTCTTGAATCTTACGCCGGCGATTGGTCTCACTGATCGCTTTTTTCATAGAATCAGTCTCGTGATCGGCGTACATGATGACCTTGCCGTCAAGATGCCTAGCTGCACGACCAACTGTTTGTATTAAAGCGCTGGCACTACGCAGGAAACCTTCTTTGTCGGCATCAATAATTGCAACTAGGCTGACTTCTGGTAGATCCAGACCTTCACGCAGCAGGTTAATACCAACCAACACATCAAATTCGCCTAATCGCAGCGCTTTGAGAATATCGCCACGCTCTAATGTGTCGATATCGCTATGAATATATGCTACTTTGATGCCCAGTTCCTCGAGGTGGGTCGTCAGATCCTCGGCCATTCGCTTTGTCAGGGTTGTTACTAGCACACGCTGATGATGCGCTGTGCGATCACGTATCTCTGCTATTAGATCATCTACCTGTCCTTCGCTAGGACGAACTTCTATCACAGGATCTAGTAGTCCCGTCGGGCGAATGACTTGCTGGGCTGGTGGCGGTGAATGTTCTAGCTCGTAGTCGCCTGGCGTTGCTGATACATAGATAACTTGGTTGATATGCGCGTCGAATTCATCAAAACGCAGGGGACGGTTATCTAGTGCGCTGGGCATACGAAAGCCATGTTCTACCAAAGTCTCTTTGCGTGAACGATCGCCGTTGTACATACCACGAACTTGCGGCAAGCTCATGTGGGATTCGTCGACTAGCAACAGCCAATCATCGGGAAAGTAATCTATCAACGTGGCAGGTTGCGCACCTGGCTCGCGATCTGTCAGATATCGCGAGTAGTTTTCGATACCTTTGACAAAACCTGTCTCCTCTAACATTTCTATGTCATATTTTGTTCGCTGCGTTAGACGTTGGGCTTCTAGGAATTTACCTGCCTTTTCAAAGTATTGCACCTGCTGTTCGAATTCTTTTTTGATACCGACTAGAGCATGCTCTAGTTTTTCTTTTGGTGTGACAT
Source organism: uncultured Candidatus Saccharibacteria bacterium (assembly GCA_964348695.1). Classification (GTDB taxonomy): domain Bacteria; phylum Patescibacteriota; class Saccharimonadia; order Saccharimonadales; family Saccharimonadaceae; genus JACPYF01. The sequence continues at coordinate 62,289 of CAYGDI010000002.1, forward strand.
AGTGCGAACTCGGAAAGATATGGACTTCGTTGGGTCTACGCACAATCTCGCCAGTCAGTGGGTTGATCTCGCTGATATTTTCGACTTCGTCACCGAAAAATTCTATACGATAGGCATTGTCACCACCAGCTGGAAAGACATCGATGATATCGCCACGCTGGCGGAAAGTACCGCGAGAAAAATCAATATCATTTCGTTGGTATTGAATATCGGTTAGGTGTCGCACGAATTTGTCCAGAGATCGCTTTTCGACTTTTTTAACAACTACAGACATTTGGTTGTAGGCTTCTGGTGAGCCAATGCCGTATATGCAACTGACACTAGCAACGATGATCACGTCTCGACCCGTTAGTAGTGCCGACGTTGCGGCATGTCGCAGCTTGTCGATCTCTTCATTGATCTTGCTATCTTTTTCGATGTAGACATCGCGACTGGCGATATAAGCTTCCGGCTGGTAATAGTCAAAGTAGCTGACAAAATAATGAACTTCGTTTTCAGGAAAAAATGATTTGAACTCACTGTACAGCTGTGCAGCGAGTGTCTTGTTGTGTGCTAGTACCAATGTCGGCGCCTGACGATTGGCAATGATATTTGCCATGGTAAAAGTTTTACCACTACCAGTTACACCCAGCAAAGTCTGTTCGCGCTCACCAGATTCTAAACCTTTCACTAACTGAGCAATAGCTGCAGGTTGATCACCAGTTGGCTGATAGGCTGTCTTGAGCTTAAACTTTGTCATCTTTCTATTGTAACAAGACTAATCAACTACAATTCAAAAGATGGACCTTGACATGTATCTATCATAGTTTGAGGAAATCCTTGCGTTTCAAGCAAGCCACAATCAACTTCACCATTACCGCCAGTGACACTATTCCATGAGCCGCTAGTTTTTTTCAGGTAAACCACAAAGCCAGATGCAGTTTCAGCTTCAGACTCAGCACAGCCACCACGATATATACCGAATACATCTTCACTAATTTCTATCGATTCTTCTGCGTATAGGAGTGCTTTTTCCGACACATCTCTACAAACAACACTAGCAATCAAAGCTTTGTCACTTTTTTCGACTTCGTTCGTTTGCTCTGTTTGTTTAGCTGCTTGCTTCTCTGAGCTTTGTTGATCTTTGAGATCATTAATATCTTGCTGTGCTTGCCACAATCTCCATCCCATAAAACCAATAATAGATACGAAGACGACCACCAATACTATTTCTACTGCCCCGAAACCTTTTTGTTTGTTATAGTTCATAGTTACTCCTTAATACCATTACGTTTTAACCTGCTGAATCTTTTTTTGGTCTTTCCTCGAGCGAGCGGATCATGTCCTTGAAATCAGCATACTTTTTGTCTAGCTCATCTATCACTCTTTCGACGAGTCTTGCCGGGTCTGTGTCATACAAAATATCTTTGCTACCAGGGGTTGGGATCTTGTCAACTAAGGTTGGGATAAAATCTGCCAAACCGCCGCTACCTAGCAAAACTGCGCATAGTTTGTGACTCTCGGTCGCGGTTGAAAATTCGTGCAAACTACCCATACGCCCGCCAACTGTTATTACTGCGTCAGAACTTCTTACCAGATAAACATCGCGACCGACATAATCCATATTGGTAAAATTGATATAGTCAAACTCTTCGACAGGTAAACGATAGGATTTGACGTGTTCTCGAATGCTAGCTGCAGGACTAAAACCTATAGACAAACCGCCGTTTTCTTTTGCGCCACGAGCAGCATGCTGCGGTAGCCCTATTGTTGCTCCTGTCGTCAGAGTATGCCCTCGCTTGGCTATTTCTGCGCCCAACTGATAGGCAAGATGACTCGAAGAATTGACCGTTTCTCCAGCTGCTGCACCACTGACACAGATTTGGTATTTGCTCATTTTGACAGCCTCTCAGGCGCAATCATATCGTTGTCGAGCTGCAATAGTATCTGTTGCTCTAGATGTTTCATGCTCATGTAACGTGCAAATATTTCATTCCATAAACTTTCTCGAAAATGGTATATGTAGCGATCTTCGTAGGCAATACTATTTGAGTAGCTCAGCGCAATATCAACAAAATTGAGAGTCACAGGAACTCCATCGAACATCATACCTACCCAGTCGCGATCTTGGTAAAATTTCATTTCGGGGTCTATTTGATACAAGAGATCTTCGGCACGTCTCCAGTGCAGATCTTCTGGCTGTACATGCGGCTCAAACGCTTCTAGATGACTCTCGTCCTTTAGCTTGCCAAAATAGCGTTGAATCACTCGCCAGTGTACGTGCTGCCCAGCTATTTGAGCGGCTTTGCCTGGATCGGCTATCAACGTTTCCATGACAGTTCCTCCAAAGTGCCTTGCTGTTTTGCTCTCTCTTTTGAAAAAGGTCGAATACAGCTTGACTTCGTTGAGGTAGTGAAAAAGTAGTGGCAGAGTCTTAAGTGTCAAGCCTTTGACACGCTCGGCCTTCATAGGTACAACAACAATAACCCCAAGTTCTTTTGTATGCGTGACATTGTGGAGCTTTTTTTTGACAAAACCTTCTGCCAAATCGACGTATTTGTCATGATCCATAACAACTATTTCGATATCACGCTCTTCGTAGTCGTCCTTTGTGACTGTTTTGAAGAGTTCGTCGTATTCATTGAGCCACTCTGGACCTTCAGAAAACCTAAGTGCAGTATACATTTCTGAAAAATTTTCTCCTGAAAACAAATCTTCAATATTGTCATAGCCCAGTCTCTGCATCAGTTTTTTAGGTGGCATTTGACGCAGTAGATCCTTTGCCTTGTCATGTTTTAGTACAAAGACCTTGCGGCTAAACTCTACTTTGTTTGCCACATCAACCAGATAGGGGACGATATGCCGCACATTGTCCGAGTCCGTACCTCCGACAAGTTTTGTCACGCGTTTGTTATCTTTTTCCATACGCGCCATGAGCGCTTGATACAATTCTTTACCGGTTGTATTTTTGTGATCTAGACCCAGATCACGCATAGCTTGATGAGTCTCCCGTGTGATATCACCTATCAATTTTGCATCGACACCCTGATCTCCAGACGCTTTTTCTAGATCTTTCAGACTAAGTGTGAAGAGTGGCTCTTCAGCATCTAGCAAATCCCGTAAAAATGTTGACATTGTTTCTATTTCTCCACCATATTGATGCTTATGATTATACCAGATTTATAGTAGCTTTGTATCTATAGGCATCTGATGTAGCTTGACACCTTTTTGCAAGATACCTTCTTTTGCACCAATTTTTGTGACAACAGAGGTCGAGTTTGCGCTGGCAAATAGTATCGACTCTGCGAGGGTTTTTCCTTGTGAGAATTGACTCAAAAAACCAGAACCAAATGCATCTCCAGCCCCAGTACGATCCACTACAGGAACATCTTCGTACATACCTGCTCGCACCAACTGCGTGCCATCGGTCGCTATTACGCCGTTTGGCCCATCGGAAACAATCGCTACAGGAGACAAGGTCGCGAGCCGACGAGCAAGCTCTTCTAGTGTGTTGCCCGCAGTTACCATTGCCGCTTCTTCTTTGTTGAGAGCTAAAACAGTCACGTCATCGAGGAGCGCTTTTAGTTTGGCCTTTTCTTTGAGCTCGGTGCCTGCAGGGTTGAGCATTACCTTGACATCATGATGTCTGGCACGAGTAATGATTTTCTCCAATAGCTCCATATCACCAAGAGCTGACAAATACACCCAATCAACCTGCTCGATAATGCCTAGATCAAGAGGATGTCCATTGCTCGACACTTTCGTGCCTTTGTAATTGAGTATTGTTCTTTCACCATTGATCGCAAGTAGTATGGTTGAGTAGCTAGCACGATATTTTTTGTTTTGCACGACACCAGATGTTTCGACACCTTCTTTGTCCAGATCAGCCAGAATCGCTTCGGAGGCAACATCTGTACCTAGAGCCCAGATATATTTGCTACTGAGCCCTTGCCTGGCAAATGTCACTGCGGCATTAGTTACGTTGCCCCCAGTCGCGAATATGACCTCATCAAGATCTAGTTTTTTTCCGAGTGGTAGCTGCTCAAAAAGTGTTCCCCTGTGTTTGTGTGGTACAAAATTTTTAGAACTTTTCAAAAAGACGTCCTGAGTCGCTTTGCCGATAGTTAATATTGTCGGCAGCCTAGACAACTGCTTTTCCTTCACTGCCAAATGCTTTTATTTTCTCTTCTACGACCACTTGGACGGCCGCGTAGACCTCTGGCATCAGTTTGACTATGGCATATTCTTTTGGATTTTCTTGCAAAACTTTTTCTAATGTTTCACGAAAAGCTACGCGCATATCACTATTGATATTGATTTTACTAACACCTATCTGAGCACCTCGTTCAAAGAAATTGAGCGGCGTCCCAGAACCACCGTGCAAGGATATCTGGCAGTCAATACTGCCACGAATACGTTGCAACAGATCAAGATCGAGTACTTTTGGTACAGGATATTTGCCATGCAGATTGCCAATGGCGGCTGCAAACGTATCTATACCTGTGGCGTCAACGAATTCTTTGGCTCCTTCAGGTGTTGAAAATGTTTTCTTGATCTGCTCATAGTCAATCTCTTCCTCGTGCACATTCGAGCTGCCGCCAAAATAGTGTGGCTCGCTTTCGACTAAAGCACCAGTAAATTTGGCATACTCGACCACTTCTTTGGTTGCTGATATGATTTCTTGCTCACTTGCGTCGTGGTTTGCCTGAGATACGTCAATATGTATAAATTCAAAACCTGCATCGATAGCACGTTTGCACGCTTCGACAGTCGGAGCGTGATCAAGATTGACATACATTTCTATGTTATATTCACTCCTATAATTGTCCACCATGTCGCGAATATTATCCAGGCCGAGTGCTTTGACTTCGCCATCACTGACTTCGACCAAAACTGGTGAGTTGAGTTTTTGAGCTGCTTTGCTGACGGCAATCAATGTCTCTTGGTTGTCTATATTAAATGCCCCAACTGCAAATTTTTGCTGACGCGAACGTTGCATCAAATGCCTAGCTCTTACGCAATTGTCTCTGATTTCTTTGATTGTTTGTGCCATACGCCCCTTTTTTGTGGAATGTTCTTATGCTTGTTGTTCTACGTTAGTATACCAATGTTGCAAATATCGTGAAATAGTTGACTTATACATGTTTTTATGATAATATAGTATTCATACATTCTTCGTATATTCGTCCAACGACAAAAAGTACGAGGAATCGTACTTTGGAAAGAGAGAAGAGTGATGAAAAGGTTGCTGCTTTTTACCGCAATGCTCGTCGCCTGCACTGCCCTAACGGGATGTGGTGGCGACCAGAGAAAGCAAGACGTCAAGGAACTCGAAGCAAGAGGCTTCACCAACGTCACATACGACGATGGCGGCTTCTTCCACGGTGGTTTCTACTACGCCAGTATCTCACCGGCATGCAGACTCAAGATCGTGCAAGAGGACGATCACATGTTTGCCTACCAGGTGCCGACACGGTATGCGTACACACGTACACCGTACTTACCTGACGTGACGGTCGCGAAGCTCAAGGCCAACGCTGCCAGTCTCGGACTGGAATACTGCTTCTCAAAGTCCTAACCGCCCATCGAAAGTGGTTGCTGAGTCAGCTCATAGCTGACTCAGCCCACATTCGGTGGGTTATTTTTTGTCTAAAATCCTTGTTTGTATTGCGGTATTGAATGCACAAAAGCCCGGGCTTTGTACACTACAGTATCGCTAGTCAAGCCAAACTCTCTTAGCAACTCAGATGGATCACCGCTCTCCCCAAAACGGTCTTTTACCCCTATGCGTTTGAGTGGCATCGGCAATTTTGCACTCAATAACTCGGCGACTGAGCTACCGAAACCACCGTCTTTTTGAGCCTCTTCAGCAGTCAATGCTCGACCAGTTTTTCTTAGACTTGCCAGGATAGTGTCTCCGTCGAGCGGTTTGATTGTTGGAACGTGCAGTACTTCTGCTTCGATGCCTTCCTGCGAAAGTGTATCCGCAGCTTTTAGCAGCTGATACGTCATAGTTCCTGTCCCCATCAGAGTAATATCGCGACCATCGCGTAGTACATAAGCTTTGCCAATTTCAAAAGGAGATTCTTGTGTACTGAATACTGGTGTTTTTTCACGGGCGAGACGTAGATATCCTGGACGCTTATCTACCGCCATAGCGAGCGTTGCTTTTTCAGCCTCAATTGCATCTCCTGGTGCAATCACGACCATATTTGGCAGTACTCGCATGAGGGCAATGTCTTCGAGCATCTGATGCGTTGCACCGTCTGGGCCAACAGATACACCAGCATGAGAGCCAACAATTTTTACTGGCTGATTGTTGAGACATATTGTAGTACGGATTTGCTCCCAGTTACGTCCAGGGCTAAAGGCTGCATAGCTACTGGTGAATGGAACCTTGCCCATAGCAGCCATACCGCTAGCAACTGTCACCAAGTTTTGTTCGGCAACACCAATTTCGACGAAACGCTCTGGAAATGCATCGCGAAAATGATGCATCTGAGTAGATTCTGTCAGGTCAGCACATAGTGCAACAACTTGCTCGTCCTGCTCTCCCGCCGCCTTTAGACCACGGCCAAAACCAGCGCGATTTGGCTCTTGCTCGACATCTTCGTCATGTAGTTTGGGGTTTAATTGAAAATGACTCATTCGTGTTCTCCTGTGATTTGACCGTTAAGACTACGTAGTTTTTGCAAAGCTACTTTTGCTTGCTCGGCTTTTGGTGGAGCACCCGGCCCATCGACAAAATAGCCATGCCAATGGTAGTCGTACTCCATAAAGTCCACGCCTTTGCCTGGAATCGTGTGGGCAATGATGACACTAGGACGATTGGTGATAGATCTAGCCATCGCCACTCCGTCGATAATACTCTCAATATTGTTGCCGTCGATTTCCTGCACATGCCAGCCAAATGATTCCCATTTGCCTTTGAGATCTTCTAGTGGCATCACATTTTCAGTTGGGCCGTCGATCTGAATATTGTTGCGATCGATTATTCCTATGAGATTGTGGAGCTTGTTTTTACCAGCAAACATGGCTGCTTCCCAGATATTGCCTTCGTTGAGCTCACCATCTCCCATGACTACATATACCCAACGATCTTTTATTTTATCTATCTTTTCCGTGACGTAGGCCATACCAGCAGCTTGTGAAAGTCCCGACCCGAGTGGACCTGAAGTTGTCTCAAGACCTGGTAGTTTTTCACGCTCTGGGTGACCTTGCAAACGAGAGCCGAATTTTCTGAGGGTTAGCAATTCGTCTCTTTCGAAAAATCCGGCCTCAGCCATGGCTGCATATTGCACGGGTACACAGTGGCCGTTGCTAAGTAGTATTCTATCGCGCTCTTCCCAGTCGGGATTTTGGGGATCGATTTTTAGAATATCAAAATAAAGAGCCGCAAATATATCAGCAAGCCCCAATGGACCCGCGCTATGTCCCGAGCCAGCGGCTTGTAACATAGCAATGATATCCTCTCGGATAATCTCGGCTTTTTGCTCAATCTGTTTGGTTGTTAATTTCCCACCCATATTATCTACGCTTCTTGTTCCTTTTTCTTTAATACGTCTTTTCGGTGCACCTCAAAATCAAGTTTGCGATATACCTCTGCCGGGTCTTCAGCAGAAGCAAGTGCGTCTCCAACATTGATCACATCGATTCCCGCAAGCGCCATTGTGTAAGCATTATCTACAGTCACGCCTCCATCCCAACCTATTTCTATCTCCGGATTAATCGCGTGTATCAGCTGTACCTTTTCTAGCTGCAACATATTGGCTTTGCCTCCGTGTTTGCCCAAATCACCACTAAATATCAGTACATGATCTATAGCTGCAATAAGATCTGTTTTGTCAGCAGGCACGGTCGAGCGCATCAATGCAAGCCCTGCCTTGATACCAGCATCGTGCAGGCCTTTGGCAAATGCCAACAAATCACCCTCGGCTTCAGCATGAAAAATAACCAGACTAGGTTTTGGACTCATCGCGGTGATAGCAGTTAGTTGCTCCATCGGCTGCTGGTACATCAAATGGATATCAACATTCCAACCTTCTGACCAAGACAAACTACCGAGTGGAATTGGCTCGCCTGGAGCAAACTGACCATCCATAAGATCTAGATGCACTCGACTAGCAAAAGGCTGCATTTTTAGCCACGCTGCATTGACGTCATCAACGCTTTGTTCTGTTATCGCGGGAACTACTATACTCATCGTAGGTTATCCAGCTGGTGATTACGCCGACGATACCGCTCTGCATTTGCAAAAGGCGTCGTGAGCCAGGTATCAATTATTTTTTTCCACTGCTCAGGATCATCATCAAATGTTCTCGCGGGCAGGCAAAGTACATTGCTATCATTGTCATTGCGTGTCATCTTTGCTTCTTGTTCGTCCCACACCACACTCGCTCTTATACCGTCAAATCTGTTTGCGGCCATACCCATGCCTTGTGCACCGCCGCAGAGCAGAATCGCTCGTGGGTCATTGTCTTCACTACCGAGAACTTTTATGGCAGCCTTTGCTGCAAACTGAGGAAAATCGTCTTCTTGATCTAACACATCATCACCAACGTCTTCAACATCGTGACCTTGTTTGGTAAGATACGAAAAAATATCTCCCTTGAGATGAAACCCATTGTGATCACTGCCCAAAAATATCTTCATAATATACCTCTAAGTATAAGCAATTTAGTCTAGCTCTGCAATGTTGCGCCGATATCAGCTGTCAACTCAACTAAACGGTTGCTGTAACCCCATTCGTTGTCATACCATGCAACAACTTTTATCAGATTTCCACCTACAACGTTCGTAAGATTCAGGTCGATTATTGCACTGTGCGAGTTACCTTTAAAATCACTAGATACCAGCTCTTCTTCGGTCACCGCCAGTATTCCCTGATAAAAAGGCTCTTTGGCGGCTTTTTTAAATACATCTTTGATTTCATCAACAGTAGTGTCACGTTTTATAAGCACAACAAAATCACTTATACTAACTACTGGAGTCGGCACCCGTAGTGATAGACCACCGAAATTCCCTTTTACAGCTGGTAGCGCTTCGCCTGCAGCAATACTAGCACCGGTACTTGTAGGTATGATGTTCTCAGCTGCAGCTCGACTACGTCGTGGGTCACTGTGCGGTGAATCTTGTAGACGTTGATCCGAAGTGTAGCTATGCACGGTCGTCATCATTGCTTTTTCTATACCAAAATTACTTTCGAGCACTGCCATTACGGGTGTAATGCAGTTTGTTGTACAACTCGCGTTACTGACAACATCTGTGGAGCTAGCGATCTTGTCTTCGTTCACACCCAGCACGATCGTGTCGGCACCATCGCCTTTTGCTGGGGCTGAGATAACAACTTTTTTAGCGCCGGCGCCGTCAATATGTGCTTTTGCCAACTCAGGTTTGACAAAAAAACCAGTGCTTTCGATCACTACATCTACGCCAAGGTCAGCCCATGGCAGAGCACTAGGCTCTTTTTCGGCGAGCACTTTGATAGCTTTCCCATCGACGATAATATGCTGCTCATCATACGTAACTTCGTGTTCGTATGTGCCATATGAACTATCGTGTTTTAGCAAATGGGCTAATGTCTTGTTATCTGTCAAATCATTTATCGCAACTATTTCAAGATCAGCCCGTTCAAATGCGATTTTAAAAGCATTGCGACCGATCCGTCCGAACCCATTGATAGCTATTTTTGTCTGTGCCACTTCCCACTCCTTATCCCAAGCGTTAGCATTATGTGTAATATTGTACCATGTACATAGAAAATCTAAAACATATCATACTTTTACCTGTTTTTTGTCCCGATCGGGACAAAAAAAGTGGATCTAATGAACTTGAATGTATACAGTATAATTATAGATATGAAGAAAAGAGATGTACTAAAAGACGCAAAGCCACACTACGATGAAGATGAGATCCTAGAACTAGAACTCGCAATCGACACCGCTACCACTGCCCATAGAGGTCAAAAAAGATTGAGTGGCGAGCCGTATATCATTCACCCTTTGCACGTTGCGCGCACTCTTATTGAATGGGGCATGGATATAGACACTGTGATTGCAGGAGTTTTGCATGACACAGTCGAAGACACCGACCTCACGCTCGATACTATAGAAAATCTCTTCGGTCACGATGTGGCGTTTTTAGTCGACAGCGTCACAAAAGTCGGCCAGGCTCGAGCGGGTATGCGTGATATCGAATCATACTTACCAACAACAAAAGATAATCTCAGCAAACTATTGATCGCAATCGGCAAAGACATTCGAGTTATCATTATCAAGCTCGCAGACAGACTCCACAACCTTCAGACACTCGAACATATGCCTCGTGACAAGCAGATTAAAATCGCTCGGGAATCACTAGAAGTCTTTGCCCCGATGGCAGATCGGCTAGGTATGGGTCGAGTGCGAATGCAAATGGAAGAATTGGCCTTTAGCTACATCGAACCACGAGAGTTTAAAAAATTGCGCAAACTCATGAAAGATCGACTAGGTAAATCCCATCGCAAATTAGCCGTTGTACGTAAAGAATTTTCTGAAGAGTTAGACCGCCAAGGAATTACACACGATATGGATGGACGTGTCAAAAGTCTTTATAGCCTGAAACGCAAACTAGAAAAGGTTGATGGTAATATTGATGATATTTATGATCTGATAGCGCTACGTATCATTGTCGACAACCAAGAAACCTGCTACCAAGTGCTCGGATTGCTACACAGTATGTACCAACCAATGCTCGGTCGTATCAAAGATTATATTGCTGCACCAAAACCAAATGGCTACCAGAGCCTACACACTACCGTTATTACACCGACGAAACAGGTTGTAGAGTTTCAGGTGCGTACTCGTGAGATGCATGAATACGCAGAGCGCGGTTTGGCAGCAAGCTTTCACTACCATGAACAAAAACAAGCTAAAGAATACCGTAAAAAACGAGGGACCTCTACTCTGCCCGCACAACTACAGTGGATCTCTCAGATGCAAGAAGTAGCAACAAAGCTCAGCGAGGGTGACGAGGTAAAATTGGACGAACTAAAAGTAGATCTTTTTGATCAACGTATTTTCGTCTATTCACCAAAGGGCGACATATACAACCTCCCGTACGGAGCGTTACCTCTTGATTTTGCCTATCTTGTTCACAGCGACATCGGCAAGCACGCTTATAGCTTCAGAGTGAATGGCAATATTGTGTCTTTTGACAAACAGCTCCACAACGGCGATGTTGTAGAAGTTGTTACTCGCAAATTATCTCTACCAAAACAAGCCTGGCTAGATCTTGTCACTACTGTACATGCCCGCAACAAGCTACGCGCACAGCTTCGGCAACTTGGTCTAATAGAGACCATCACCTCTGCTAGCGCTATCATTCGTGACAAAGCAGTTCGCAAAGCTCAAAGAGGCATCAAACTTGGTTCTAATAAAAAACGATAGCGTTGTTTAAGCTTGTGGTGGTATCGGAGGTAGCGGGCCGCGCGGCGGTGTATTTTGAGGTGATGTGTTTTGCTGAGGCTGAGTAACGGGAGGTGGTGAAACTGGCGCTTTTTCTATAATTTCAGGCACATCAGTTCCCGCACTCTTCGTCAGCCTGTCTCCAATATTGATAGTTTCATAGAGACCACTAGATATGTCCCAATCAATTTGTTCACCGCCATCAGTTTTGACTTTGATAGAGTAGCTGTGCGTAACCGCTACTTGGTTATTCGTATTGCCGATAGAGAACAAGCCAATACTATTTTGTCGATTGTTATCCCCAAAATCGTTGCTATCATAAACATTTTCTGAAATATCTTTATCAACTACGACTCCTGTCCAAACTGCGTCTTTGCGTTTTTTGTTGATGTATACACCATAAATAACAAACCCGATAATAGCGACTATGACTCCTGAGACTAGTAATGCTTCCATAACTAGTTCAATACTACCATAAAACTAGGCTTTGTTCTTCCAGCGCTCGATAGACTCAAGAATCACTTTTTGTGCATCAGCAGCGTCGCCCCAACTTTGGACTTTTGTGCTACCAGGTTTTTTCAGGTCTTTGTAGTGGTTAAAGTGATGTTCGACTTTTTGCTTCCACTGCTCGTGAATATCGTCGATAGATTTGATCGTGTCACCAGTGTTGCGATCGTCAGCAGGTACAACTATGATCTTGTCATCAACTTCGCCGTCATCAACAAAATGCATTACACCAATCACGCGACCTTTTAAGTAGACTCCTGTCGGTATCGGGTCGTTTGTGATTATCAGTGTATCTAGCTCGTCACCGTCTTCGTCCAGAGTTTGCGGAATGAAACCATAGTTTACTGGTTTTGCAAAAATACTTGGTTCGACTCGGTCTAGCTCGAATACACCTAGCTGTCGGTTCCATTCAATTTTCAGTGTTGACCATTTTGGGATTTCGACAACCGTGTTGATAATACCTGCGTCAACATCTCCTGCATCTAGTATTTTGTTAAAATCTGCCATCTTGGTATTTCTCCGTTTACGTTATAATCGTTATTAGTAACAATTTTACCATGAAACTACTGACAACATCAGAATATTTGGCCGATGCAGCCCACGCAATAGCCCGCAGTAAAAAGCGGGTTGTTGTGATGACTTTGTGTATAGCGCGCGAAACTGGTACGGTCGAGTTTATTGACAATCTACAGTCCGCCGCACAGCGAGGCGTCGATGTACAAATAGCAGCTGATACTTTTACCTTTAGTGAATTTGGAGGGTTCTTTAACCCTGCCAAAAGGTGGGTTAGCAAAAGTCGTGAAGCCAGACGCCTGGCTAATGGGCTGCGAAAAAATGGTGCAAGTTTTTACTGGCTGGGCGGCAACCATCGCATCAATCCTTTTGCGGGTGTCACTCATGTCAAATGGACAATTGTCGATGACATAGTCTATTGCTTTGGAGGTATGAATTTGTATGGCAAGGCCAGTACCAACCTGGACTATATGTTCAAAATAAAAGACAAGAAACTATCTAATTTGCTATCAAAAGAACATAACGATATCGTAAAGTCCGACAAAGACCCGACTGACTATTCTGGATTTATCAAAAATATCGGTACCAACAAGGTCATGATAGACAGCGGGCAACCGGGCGAATCTATCATCTACGATCGTGCGGTCGAGCTGGCAAAACGTGCGGAGTCTATATTGTTCGTATCTCAGTATTGCCCAACTGGAGAGCTAGCAAAAATTCTACGTAAGAAAAAAGCCAAAGTGTACTACAATCGTCCAGGCACCGCCCGACGCTGGACGAACCTGATGCTGAGATTTTCTGCGCTCCAAACTAGACTAAAAACTAAGTACAAAGGTAAAAAATACCTACACGCAAAGTTCATCATTTTCACTATGCCTGGCGGTGATAAAATCACACTCAGCGGTAGTCACAACTTTAGCTATAGCGGTGTCCGTTTTGGTACTCGTGAGGTCGAACTGGAAACTAGCGATCGCAAAATTATATCTCAGTTAGAAGAATTTTACACCACTCATATATCATAAAAATTGACAAAATAATAGATTTTTGTTATAATATATTTATCTTTTGCAGTTTGTGAAGGACGCAATTTTGTCAGATTCAATCAATCCCTAGGAAGGTTTCCGTATGAAAGATCAAAAGCGAAGCAATGATTGGTACCATGTGGTCATGCTGACCACAGGAACAATCAACTTTTTGATTGGCATGTATGTGGTCTACTTCGTTGGCGATGAATGGGGCTTGGGTTCACTGATCATCGGTAGCACAGTCATTTTGATGACACTGATCATGGTGTTCAACGAAGATTTGAGCAACATGATCAAGCACGTGGCACTGCGACAATCTCATGCAACATTCAACGTTTCGGCACGAAAATCACCCAATGCAACTGACACGTTGCCGTACCAAGGGCGATGGAGAGATGAACCTGTCAACAAGTTGTAACAAACCCCGCCTGCCCGTTGCAGACACCTACCTGGTGCCTCCGGGTATCAGGCGGGGTGTTTGCTTTTTATGATTCTAAATATTCACGAATATTCAGTGCTGCGGTAGCACCTTCGCCAACCGCGCTAGCTATTTGCATAGTTGCGCCTGATCGAACATCGCCGCTGGCGAATACGCCAGGCATTGTGGTTTGCAACTTGCCATCTGTTTTTATAAAACCTTGTTCGTCTAGTTCGATCTTTGAATCGGCCAAAAACTGTGTATTTGGTAGCAAACCTACAAATACAAACACGCCATCGGTCTCGATCTCGATCTTTTCGCCGTCTTTTGTCGCCAGTACTTTATCGACTTTCGATCCGTCAGTGGCAATTATTTCGTCGGTTGTAGTGTTCAAATGAACAGTTATTTTGCCTTCACTGACAGCTTTGCCCAGATCATGTTGCAAGACTTCACTTGCCTTTATAGTTGAGCGTACTAACAAATCAATATGGGATGTAAATCGCGTCAAGTACAAAGCCTCTTGCAACGCAGAGTTGCCGCCACCAACAACAACTAGTTTTTTGTCACGATAAAATGCCCCGTCACAAGTCGCACAGTAGTGAACGCCGCGACCGAAATATTCAGCTTCGCCAGGAACGCCGATCTTTTTGTAGTCACTACCAGTTGCGATCAAAACTACCTTGGCCAAAACATCATTGCCGTCAATTTTCAGGACCTTGTGATCACCAGCATCGGTAATGCTTTGTACATCGCCAAACTCGATCTTGGCGCCGAAACGTTCGGCTTGGGCTTGCAACTGTTCGGCCAGCTTCAAACCTTCGATGCCTTCGGCGAATCCAGGATAGTTATCTACCTGGTCGGTGATCGCTGCCAGACCACCAATGACACCTTTTTCATACAAAGTTGTGTCGATGTCTTCTCGGCAAGTATATACTGCAGCGGCCAACGCAGACGGACCTGCACCAACCATAACCAGTGGGTGAATATCAGACATTAGGCTGCGAGTGCCGCCGATAGTTTGCTAGGATTCCAGCCCACTGTGACAACTGGTTCTTTTGATTCGTTTTCGATGACGGTCACTGGTACTGTTAGAGATCCGCTGATTGCATGGACCTTTTCTCTCTGATCAGGTTGTTCGTCGAGATTCACCACATTATATTCTTCGCCTTTGCTTTCTAGGTATTTTTTGACCATCAAGCAATATGCACACTGCGTCGTGGTATAAACGGTAATATGTTTTGACATGGTACCCTCCTATGTCGGTTTTTATTTTGTTATCACTTACGTACCATTATATATAGCGCTCTTGTTGATGGTCAAGACGCTACATGTTGTAGTTTTGTACTATTTTACCTCGAGCACTTCAACGATAAATTGTAGTGGTCCAGCTGGATAACCAGCCTGGGGAGTTGCACCATATGCTTTGTCCGCTGGGATCGTCAACTTGCGTATACCACCTGGTTTGATACCATCAAGACCTTCGGTCCATCCAGCTATCACACCTTCGAGCGAAGTATCAAGAGGGTTTAATACTCCATCTTTTTTTGATGAATCGAATATGACACCATCTGCTGTCCAGCCAAAATAGTTTACCTTGACTGTTGAATCTTTAGTAGCAGCCTTGCCCTCGCCAGTCTTGAGATCTTCGACAACTAATGTTGTGGCGCCTGCAGCGTCAAATGGTGCTGCTGCATATCCATCTAGTGGCTCTTTCGCTTTTTGAGCCTCTTGCTCTAGTTGTTTTTGTATTTCTGCTTGGGCTGCTTGGTCTTTTTTGTCATTTTCATTTGCGATGATTACGATAAAATACGCTCCTAGAGAACCTATTGTCATCGCGACAATAATAATCCAGATAAATACTTTTTGTACAGTTGATGTTGACGATTTTTCCATATACTCCTTTTTTCAGTCAGTATATGTCATTATACCCTAGTATTGACAGCTAAAAAACTATTCATGCCAGTCATCGATCAAGTGTTCGATATTTTGACGAAGTATTATGTGCGCTCCTTCAACAATTTGTCGGATTCTCTCTCTAGTAAGACCGAGCTCTTTGCCAATTTGATCAAATGTCATCTCTTTTTCTCGGTCTATCCCATGGTACATTTTCAATATACCGTACTCGTTCGGGGTAAGATAAAATGCCATTGCAGTGTCTAATCTTTCCTTGCGCATTTTCTTGACTGCCTCTTCTTCAACACTCATACTTTGCTCGTCCTCGATAAGACTACCTAGTGTTGTATTCTTCTCTCCATCTGGACCAACAGTTTTGTCTAATGACACAGGACCTAGATCCATATCGAGTAGCACTTGAACTTCTTCGGGCGTCATGTCTAGTTCAGCAGCGACTGTATAGGCATCTGTCGGTAGTTGCTCGCCCTCGAGGTATCTCTGTGTATCTTTGATCTTCTTGATCATTTCAGTTTTGTGTACAGGTATGCGGATTGTCGAGCCTTTGTTCGCAAGTGCTCGTGTCACACCTTGGCGAATCCACCATGTAGCATAGGTACTAAACTTGAAACCTTTACGGTAGTCAAACTTTTCAACAGCTCGTATCAGCCCATCGTTGCCTTCTTGGATTAGATCCAAAAGATCAAGACCTCTGCCTTGGTATTGAGAAGCTATACTCACAACTAACTTGAGGTTTGATTCGATAAACCGATCTTTTGCGCCTGGGGTGCCGCGTTCAACTTGTTTTGCAAGCTCTACTTCCTCTTCACGGGTCAATATCTCGTGTCCGCCCATTTTTTGCATATAATCTCCGAGAGCGTCGATCACCAGTGTGTCATCAACGGTCAAGTCTATTCCTTCGAGCGTATCATGTTCATCTGCGTCAATATCAATAATATCCAAGTCACTATCGACTTCGAGTTCTGGCCTCTTCATAGGATACTTGCTTGGATAAAAACCATTCATAGCCAGCAAATCATACCATATTTTTACTGTTTGAACAATATGCTAAATGATTTTTGCTTTGTGGGCTTTTGTTACGCTACCGCAGATACCAGCAATATACTGGCTCGCCTGTTCTCTTGTGATAGTACGGGTATGGTTAGTTAGACGAACGGTAAATGTTATATTCTTTGTCGTGCTTTTGTCTTTTTTGTATATGCCTACTGGCAAAACAGCTGACTCGACGTCTAGTTTGTCAGTGGCTTTTTGGATAGTTTTTTCTAGATCTGAAAATGCTAGTTTTTCGTCAACCTGAAACGTGATATCCTGAGATGTACCAGGATATTTACTCATAGGTTTGTAATTCGCTTCGGTCGCATGAACGGCTTCCAGTATATGTTCCGTCCCCAATTCGCAGCCAGCTGTAGATTGCGGTAGTTTCAGGTTTTTTATAACTGATTGGCGGTATTCGCCGACAATTCCCAGGAAAACGCCAGATTTTTTCTCGGTTACATATGCGCTGCGCTGCCAATCAAATGGCGCCGTCACCGGATAATCTGGTTTTTTGTCGATAGGACTATAATCAAATTCTAGACCCAGCTGACTAGCAACAAAATCCAGATAGCGGCGAACAACAAAGAATGGTGATCCGCCAGCTGGCGGATTGATAGATTTTTTGTTGGCATATACCATCGCGGTCATCTCTAATTCGCCAGGTAGCCCTTCGCTGTCTTTGCCGTGTACTTTGTTGTGAGTTTTGTTGATCTCGAACAGAACAAACTCGTTTGTGCCGGCCTTTATGTTCGGGTGGACTAGCTCTAGCAAGCTCGGCATAAGTGTCTGACGGTAATATTGCAGGTTTGGACTGATAGCATTTGTAATGGCAAACGAATTTGCAGGCTTTTGATCAACTGCAGTCAACAAATCGCCATGTACGAAACTATAGGTCAAAATATCGTTTGCGCCCGCTCGGGCCAATGTGGTGCGGAGCTTTTGTTTCAAGGCCTCGAGCTGACTTTCGTCAGTTGCCACAAAGTCACGTGTTGGTAGACTAGGCGCAATCTCGTCATAGCCATTGATCCTACCGATCTCTTCTGCGATATCCTCGGCTATATGGATATCCGCTCGCCAGTATGGCACTGTAATTTGCAGCTTGTCGCCTTTGTCAGTGATATCAAATTCTGTATGCTTTAGCGTTGACGAAATGATACTTTTGCCATAGTTTGTCCCCAGAATTTGCTTGATATTTTCGGTATCAACATCTAGCAATACGGCTTTTTCTTTGCCTGGATACTGCTCGACAACTGGGCTAGCAACCTGGACGCCAGTCATCTGCGCCAACATGTCAGTCGCCTGCGATAACACTGGTGCAGTTTGCTGCGGTGATTGGCCTTTTGTGAACCTAGTGATGGCATCGGTGAAAATACCGTGGCGCATTTGGGTTGTCCGTAGATTGTATAGGTTAAAGCTAGCACTCTCAAGCAGAACGTTTTTCGTATTGCTATCAATCGCCGTTGACGCGCCGCCCATGGCACCAGCTAGTGCAACAGCTGTCTCGCCACTAGCGATCACGATGTCTTGTTGAGTCAACGTAATTTCTCGGCCATCCAATAACTTTAGCTTTTCACCTTTTTTCCCAGCACGCACAACAATCTCTGCCTTGCCGCTATTTAATTTGGCGAACTTGTCATAGTCAAATGCGTGCAGCGGCTGGCCGGTTAGTGCCATCAAATAATTTGTCACGTCAACAATAGCGCTGATAGGTTTGATACCAGTTCTAGCTAACCAAGTCTGTATTTGCACTGGTGATTGGGCGGCTTGATCAGCATCACCTAGAACAACTGCTTGGTAACGAGGTGAAAGTTCTGGGTTTTTTATGGTGACTTTTAGCGGCGTTGCGTTAGATGGCGAACGCTTGGTTGTAGTGCTCGTTTCTAACAGCCAGTCTGGTGTTTTGAATTGTTTGCCTGTGATAGCTGCGACTTCACGGGCAAAGCCAATGATTCCGAAACAATCTGGTCGGTGTGTTAGTGATTTGTTCTCGATATCCAACAGATAATCATTCAGTTTATAGATTTCTGCAAAGTCATCACCGGGCTTGGCGTTGACATCGATCTCTATTATTCCGTCGTGATTGTCACCAATTGCTAATTCTGCGGCGCTGGCTAACATACCATTACTGACGACTCCACGCAGTTCGCGCGCGCCCAAAACGAAAGGTTCGTCGTCGTCATAGCTAGATGGTACAGTGCTGCCTGGTGGCAACCACGCAGTTAGCAGACCTTTGCGAACATTTGGTGCACCGCAGACAACTTGCACATAGCCATCGCTATCACGTTTTACACCTTTTGCTTTGCCACCGTCATCAATTTTGCATACATTTAGTTTATCTGCACCTGGGTGCTTTTCGACTGATACAACTTTTGCGACAAAAATACCTTGGTACTTTTTACCCAGGTCTATAACTTCTTCGATCTCGACCAATCGTGCACCTATCAGTGTTGCTAGCTGTTCGACTGGCATGTCGATTTTGGTATATTGTTTTAACCAATTTAGTGAAACTATCATGACATCACCTCTACTAGTTTTTCTTTTAATACTTTGAAGGTATCTTTCTGTAATTCAATAGAGTTCAGTTCGGTTTTCAGTGGCCAATCTTTATCCTCAAAAGTCTCGTTTTCAAACATAACGGTCTTTGAATACCTTGGCACAACGTGGAAATGTACATTAGGATCTTTCATCATCAACGCGAGGTAGTTGAACTTCTCTGCACCAAATGTGTTGATCAGTGCAAGTTCAACCTCGCGAGCAACTAGTGAAAACTCAGACCATTCAGCTTCATTAACTTCACCTAGAAAAGTTGCGTTTGATTTATTAGCAATCACAACCGTTCCCAAGGTCACTTGAGCAGGCCTCAGTAGTACAACCCAGTATTTATATTCCTTCAAGACCGTATCTGGGTAGCCAAAAGCTTGGATAGTATCATTTACTGTCGTCATACGAACTTCCTCAAAAATGCTAGTTTACCAGATTCGAAATGGCGAAGGTCTTCGATACCGTATTTGAGCATAACTAGTCGTTCGACGCCGCCGCCCCACGCGAAGCCTCGATACTTTTTCGGATCGATTCCAGCCTCTCGCAGGACATTCGGATGTATCATGCCGCAGCCCAACATTTCTAGCCATTCGCCGGGTTTGCCACCTAGAGCTGCTGGTTTTTCGATTGCGAATTCTAGGCCAGGTTCAACGAATGGAAAATAGGCTGGTTGGGTTTTAGTCTTTAGCTGTTGGCCATAATACGTTTCGAAAAAGCTCCGAAGTGTGCCGAGCATTTGACTCATATTGGCATCGCTACTGACAAATACACCTTCGACTTGGTAAAAAGTATGTTCGTGCGTTGCATCGACATCTTCGTTACGAAAAACTCGGCCATAGCTGATCGCGGCGATTTGTCCGCCGGCTTCTAGATCTTTTTTGCCAGCCTGCAGTATGCGATTTTGCATAGTTGATGTATGAGCTGGCGGCACATAACCTTCGGATGTACGGAATGTGTCGTAGCCATCACGAGCTGGGTGATTTTCCGGAAAGTTCAAGCTAGTGAACATATGATAGTCGTCATCTAGTTGGCGTGATTCAACAGCAGCAAAACCCATTCGCGTGAATATATCGATAACTCTGGCTAGCTCGGTATTTAGCGGATGTATTGCGCCTTGACTAGTTGGCAATAGATCGGGTAGGGGTGAATTAACATCAAATGGTGCAGTTACGTCAATAGGCTCTAGATCGGCAGCCTGCAAAGCTTCCTCGCGCTTCTCTATCTCATTCTCTAGATGCTTTTTCAGTGCATTGATCTTTTGGCCGTACGCTGCACGCTCACCCGCTGGTAGTTTTGGCAACTGAGCATATAGACCCTTTAGCTCGCTAGATCGCAGCACCTCACCCGGTGAAGTTGAATCGGCAATAGCTAGGGTTAGCTTTTTTTGAATTTGATCAACAGAATCACTCATATACTGATAGATAGTATATCAGTTTGATAGTGCAGATTCGAGTGCTTTTTGGGTGGTCAGTAGTTTTTTGTAGGAAGACGCGAAAAGTTGAGTGTAGGTTTTGTCCAGCTGCGCCTTGCGTGCACTTGCTACTAACTCATCTAGTTCTGGTTGAAGTTGTTGCCCAATCGTGAGGTCGCCCTTTTCAACTGCTTCTGCCCACAGAGTATATATCTTTGAACGTTGGGTATACTGTTCTACTAGATCTGACTGATGCTTTTTCATTTCTTGTGGTGCAGACATTTTTTTTATTTTCAATGCAAAATCTTCAAAATTGCCGCTCGCAGAATGTAGACTCAGTGCATCATTCGTATTTATTTTTGCCAACAATAATACCTCTTCTTGGGAGATCTGACCCATCTCGTCATCAAAATCTAACAGTTGGCCCAAGGCTACTGCATATGCATCGACTGCCTTGTAGTGTTGTTGTAATCGTAACTGTTCATCTGCAGTTTGACGATACTGAGGATTCCAATCACCAACTAGCAAGACGTTAGGAAGTGTTGGTTGAGATTGCTTGCTGATATAGATTGCATCGAGAGAGGGTTTGATTGTGCGGTTGTTTAGAACCAGACCAGGCTCGAGTGACGTCAGAGGTTTGTTGAGCTTTTGTAACTGTTTGTAGGCTGATACTTGATAATCTTTTGCGACTCCACCGGCAGATCCGACTAGAGCTGTTACGAGAACAGCAAGTAGTACCACTATCCCAGCAATTGTCAGCCCTGTTGTTACCCAAACAACTTTTTTGTTGACTGGCTCTTTTGGCTGTTTTTTGACAACAAAAATATCATCGTCCACCCGAGGGTTTGTTGCTGACTGTGAATCTTTGTCTTGTGGTTGCATGGTTTTTGAAGATTTGAAAAACGAATATGTTTATAGATAGTTTAGCTCAGGACAAACATAGTCGCAACTGCGATAATACATACAAGGATCAGCAGCACCATAATGATCATGCCAGCAGGTCTGGTTTGGTGGGCGTTTTCAAGTAGTGCAGACTCTGGTTTTTCCAACTGGACACTATCGCTAGACTGCAGTTTACCCTTTAGATCAGCAGCTAGTTTCTCTTGTAGTTGAGAACGCTTTTCATCTTGTCGTACGAACAATGCCATATTGGTTACTAGTGTACCACGAAAAACCCCGCTTCCTTCTTGAAGCGGGGTTTTGTCATTTTATTTTGTCGCTAGTCGTAATTATTTACTAGTGTCTGCATCTTTACGAAATACATCGTATAGGAAGAACCCGATTGCTGAACCAATGAGTGGTGCAATTACGTGACCTAATATCGCAAATTGCAATTCCTGAGTTTTTAGATCAGTGAATGCTTGCAAACCTACAGCAACTGCTGGGTTGAGAATACCGCTAGCTCCTGCGATGAAAAGACCAATTGCAAGACCACCACCAACAGCAAAGGCTGCTGCGAACTTGTCTTTTGTTTCTCGCATGGCACTTGCTACTGCAAAACCAAAGACCGACATACCGAGCAAGCTAGCCCAGAATACGAACCATTCTTGACCTACTGTGATAGGACTAACTGCGAATAGTTGCGCTTTGACTTCTTCGCCTGTGTACGGATTCATTTGCGCCTCTTGGCCACCTAGGAGACCTGTGAGAGCTGTAAATGCTAGCATCGCACCAAACACTTGGAACAATATATAGCCAACTGCGCGCAATGTGCTGATTTTGCGTGTTGCCCATGCGCCAAATGTGATCGCTGGGTTGACATGACCACCTGATAGATTACCCACTATGAGTACAATTGCTGCAAGAGCAAATAGTACGATCACTGGATCACCTTGTCGAGTAATCACAACTGCGGTTAGCAGAAATGTACCTACCAATTCACCGAACAACGCGCCAAGTGGTGCATTGAATACCATATCTTTTGCGACTGTTGCCGAACTCTTGGTTGTGACTTTTCGTTTTACAGTTTTTGTTACTGTTTTCTTCTTTGTGCTGGCTTTTTTAGCTGCCATCTTGGGACCCCTCCTGTTGTTACATCTTTATGAAAGTAATTGTACCACAACAATGCGAAAAGATGTCAATTAAAAAAGCGCACTGCGTGTGCGAGGATCATGATAATCCTCGCACACAACAATGCGCTCATCAGCCGAGCTAGCCGTTGGCTACTCGACTGGCAACGACGATCTGACCTTCGGGATAAACCACCTGCCCAAAGTCCTTGATCTCTTCGCCGTTGAGGCTGACTGACTGGCCAGCCTCGACATCAATACCAGCTTCGTTCAGGTAGTCACCTACCGTCTTGTCCTCGACGAAATCGACCTGGTGGTCGTCTCCGCCCATGACTGTGATCTCGATAACCCCTGCTGTACTTGTTGACATGTTATATGTCACCTTTCTCTTGCGAGTGTTTGATATTGCGACGTTCGCATGTGACAAGTCACACACTTTTTGGACTCCAACTCTCTTGCATACTGCGTCAAATGGCTGACCATATGACCTGCAAGAGTCACTGGAGGGTGAATCACTGTTCTCGCAGCACAGGGAAGCTGCGCTGCATCTGCATCATCGAAAAGCTTGTTTGCTTCGTACCACCGACAATCACTCTCTAGTGAAGGATCGATGGTAATCAACTCCCACTGCTCTCCGCCGATACGTCCATCCATGAATAGCGGCACAAAGGCCGACTGACTCTTGACTGCTCGCCATATGCGCTTGCGCGACTTCATCGAGTCTACACCAGCTATGACAATACCTTCAAGAGACGTGCTTTTGTCCACCTTTGTCTCGTGTGGAATGATCTTGCAGCGACTGCCTTGTCGCTTTGCAAAAGCTGTCGCGGCAGCAACCTTGGATTGGCCTACATCTTTGGGTCGATAGATGAGCTGAGCCGGCAAATTGTGCGGCTCAACTTTGTCGTCGTCCCACAGATGCATTTCGAACGAATCACTGAGATTGATGAGCGGTAGCAGCAATGCGCTACCAATACCACCAAGCCCAATGATGTGAATCGGCCAGGTAAACATACCAGGGTTGAAGATGTCACGCTGATGGCTGAAATCCGGAGATGCGCTCATTGAGCCAACCTCCGCTTTCTGCGCCATGATGGCTCTTTCTTGAGCACCACTTTTTCAGTCATATCTACACCTACCTGGGCCTGCAATGCTTCGCTAGCCGCAGGCCATTCGACGCTCAGCTCTACATCAAAGCTCAGACGAAGAGGTTTGTACAGATCGACGCGGCATTTCCATTCACCGCGTTTATTGACTACCAGACTGACGAGCAAGTCGCCCGACCAGCGGTCAATATTGGCGGTGTCAACATGCGAAAAGTACGTCGGCATGTCAACGTGGCTATGCCACTGAAACTTCACTCGGCTTGCAGAAACACCTGTTTTGGACAGCGTGTACATGTGACGGTGCAAGTCTGCATCGTCAATCTCCACGCCATACATCGAGGCATCTTGCTTTGTGATGAACACTCCCGAGAGTCTAATAGTCCCCCTGAGCGGGTCGTAATCGACCAGGCCGAAGCCGTTGATCTCTACATCACATTGCCGAGCGTACTCCATGATCATCTGCCACGAGAGCAGATCGATACTGACTTTTGGAAACGGCCAAGTTGCCTCGACGATCCCCATCTTTTGTTGGTTCAACGTTGCAGCTCCTTGAATACGAGTGGTATTTGCCGTTCTCTACCAGGTAATGTTGTACACATACACCTGATAGCACAAGTGATTGCAGCAAATAGCTGCCCTCGCTTGAGTAGATCTCGTAACTCCTCCTCGTTCCCGCCGAAGCAGAACGTGTCATCATCATTAATGTGCGGTGGATCTAAATAGTCATCCCAATCGGGACGACGACCGTCACGCAGCAGTTTTGTCTTTAGCTTGGATGACCCTGGTTTGATCGAAATCCTCCAATCACCAAGATCATACGTCTTGCCATCGACGACTGCTTCGCACCTGACGATGAGTCTGAGTTTGTGATTGACAACCTCGACAGCCAATACAGAGGAAAGTTCCATCAGTTTATGGAATTGTTGCTCCACATGACGTTCTTGGGACGTTTCCTTGTATTTTTCGAGTACTTCATCGAGCTCGGTGATAGCTGCACGGGTTTCGTTCATTTTCTTTTGAGATTTACTGATCAACTCCCGTACCTCTTCAAGCTCTTTTTCGAGCTTGTCGCGCTTTTGACGCACATTACCTATAGAGTACGCCTCAATGGCGTTGACATAGGCAACCTCACCAGCAGTTGGAGAGCTCCGATAGCTAGGCAAAGACGATGAGTCTGTTCGATTTTCACGCTTCACTTTGGCCTCGTTGAATACTGGGCGATTCCTGGAGCGATACTCCGGGTTCTCCCTGATTACCTCCCTCTGATCAACAACATGCTGAACACTCTCGCGCAATGCTTCGATACTGAGAACGCTTTGATTGAGTCTTGCAGGCTCCAGCGTGTAGAGCTCTTGAGACGCCAATCGACGCTTCATCCTGTTCATTTTGACACGACTCACGATAAGCACGATCCAGTTGAGTGGTGAAACAAGCAACGGTAGTAGCAACAACACATGCATATGCCAACTACCCTTGGGTATATCGGCAAGGAATGTGTGCTTGCAGAACACCAAATGTGCCGCCATCGCAATAGTACTCGCAACGATCAGATCTGCTCCGATCAAAATACGAGCCAGCTGAACATCGTCTACTCCAGTAATAAAGAGAAACGTCCAGCCAAAAAACAGTCCGGCAAATGCACAGACCCGAAGACTCTCATCAAAGAGGTGCTCGGGCTGGCTCCAGCGTACGTCTTCTGGGCGCATACGTATGCCACCTCCTTGTTTTGAATTGTTAAGGACACAAAAACTTGTTGGTTTTCTAGATATATTTTATTATTTAGTACCTTTTTTGTCAATTTTATGAAACTGTATGTTGTGTTATGTTGGTTTTTAGTGTATTATATTGACACATATACGAGAGAGATTATGAACGAAGATTACCTATACGCTGACGCACCATTCGCACACTTTACACGCCGCACTTTTCTAGGCGTACTTCTGACTGCTATCGTGACAGGAATAGTAACACTGATCCTCACATTGGCTATAGAAAAAGTCGTATTGCAACCTGCACTATGTAGTGGCGACGCAGCAATGTGTAGCCAGAGCGGCGTCATTGCTTTTCATATTGCTAGCGTTATTTCAGCCATCATCGCAGTAGTCATGCTGGTACAAGCTTCGGTTTTTCGACCGCTCTTGATTGTTCTCGCCGTCACCATCAGTTTGTGGAATATATATAGTGCATTTTTGTACGACGCACCGTGGGTGTTGCAACTTCTCATTTTGGTCTTGCTCAATATACTGGCATACTTCGCGTTTAGCTGGATACTGAGAATGTACAATTTCACCATAGCGCTCATCGCGTCTATTGTCTTGATTGTACTGACAGTACTAGTGACAACCCTCTAGTTCGAGTATACTAATACATATGGAAATAGTGTTTATAGTTATTTTGCTCGTTATCGTAGTTGTTGCCGGGGTTGTTATTTTTGTATTGCAACAACAGCTTGGACGGTCGCAAAACAATACCGGCGTCGAGCTGTTAAAGGCAGACCTAACTGAACTATCACGCGGCGTCCAGGAACTACGTACGGGTCTCAACGACACAATTACTAAACGGTTGGACAAAAATAGCTTATCGATGCAACACCAGCTAGGAGAGAGCGCGAAGATTGTTGCTGATGTTTCACGTCGCCTCACAAAACTAGACGAAACGAACAAGAGAGTTGTCGATGTAGCTGACGAGCTGAAAAGTTTACAAAATGTCCTCACCAACCCAAAACAACGTGGTGTACTGGGCGAATATTATCTTTCGCAAGTATTGGAAAATGTTTTGCCTCCTGAAGGTTTTCAGACACAATACAAATTCAAAAACGGTGAGATTGTCGATGCGGTGATACTACTGGACAAAGGCAAGATACTTCCTGTAGATTCAAAGTTTTCGCTAGAAAATTACAATCGCCTGATAGGTGAACCTGACAAAGACAAAAAGAAAAAATATGTTGATGAGTTTAAAAAAGACCTCAAGCTACGCATAGATGAAACGGCAAAATACATCCGACCAAGTGAAAAAACAATGGATTTTGCATTTATGTTTATTCCTAGTGAAGCAATCTATTATGATTTGTTGATCAACAAAGTCGGAGTCAGCGGGGCAAATGCACGTGATCTAATGGAATACGCTTTTGTAGAAAAAAAGGTGATTATAGTGAGCCCCACCAGTTTTATGGCGTATCTGCAAACAGTATTACAAGGACTACGTAGCCTACAGATCGAGAGCCAAGCCAAAGACATACAGGTGCGAGTAGGTCAACTAGGCAAACATTTGACTGCATATGATACTTTTATGCAAAAACTCGGTAGCTCTCTAGGAACAACAGTCAATCACTACAATACCGCTCACAAAGAACTAGGCAAAATAGACAAAGATGTTATAAAGATCGTGGGCGGCACCAAAAGAGCTATTGATCCGCTCATTGTCGACAAACCAAGAGAAGACTGATGATATTGACTAAATAGCTATACAGTGATATAATAAATGTTATGAGAGTTGCTAAATCTTTAGCAGCTCGCAAGAAACTTAGCAGACAGAACATCAACCGGATCGAGGTGACGTGTTGTATAGAGATAGAGATTTGAATGATGTGATCATCGGATTTCTTCTGACGATCATTCTCACAATCGTATTCAGCGTGATTGTGTGTGGTCTCTACATCGAGCTTGTTGGCTTCCCTCGGGATTACGCCACCGACCACGATGGAATATTTTCAGGATTTTTCCACGGATATTTCCTGGTATTCAATTTCATTGTCAGTTTGTTCAAGGAAAATGTGGCCATCTACCAAAACCCGAACACCGGCACGCCGTATTTGATTGGTTTCATCATCGGCGTCCTCTGGGGATTTCGAGTATCGAAAGGCCTGCTCGCCCTAGCAACTGTTCGTTTCAGCAGAAGCTAGTCCTGACACATACTTGCCAGCGACCAACATTGTCGCTGGCAAGTATGACACTTTTTCTGTCTGCTATTTTATCTTTTGTGCTTTTTTTAAAAGCACTTTTTTATTTGTCAGATACCAAAGCGCGCCAAAACACGCAAACACAAATCCGCCTGCGACATCGAGCGGTGTATGAACAAGCGCCAGTATTCTACCTACTGCAACCAGCGCAACTAGTGCAAACAACACATAGGCAACACTTTTTTTTCTGGTCTCGAATAATACTGCTAACGCAATTGCTGTAGTGAATAACACATGATCAGACGGAAAGCCAGCATTGTCTAGATACGCTGCTTTTGCTTCGACTCCCATCTGTACGAACGGCCTGGCTGCATCTGGTTGGTATATAGCCGCTACCAGTTTTGCTATCAGCAAGGCAGTCAGCCCTGCCATGATCACACGTGCGTATACCTGCAAACGATTTGCTTTTTTTGGCAACAAAAACAACAACGCATACGCGCCAATAAGAGCAATTACAGGCACTAAGAAGTCGGCGATGAGACGAATGAATGCATCCATCGATACTCGCTAAGGATTGAGAGGGCTAGAAGGTGTTTGATCGTCAATCGGTAAAGAAGGTGCTGCGGCATCAGGTGATGAAGCAGGTGTTACCATAGGGTCAGCCGGTGGCTGTGGCACTTCTGATAGAACATCTGTCGTTGGCGGTTCGTCTGGTGTAACTGGTAATGGAGGTAGCGCGTTGAGAGCCTCGTCGACTTTTGATACATCTTCTTGTGGCACTTGCTCGACGTCAGGGGCAGGAGAAGACGTTGGCATATCCATGGCTGGCGCCATTGTTGCATCCGATGCAGGCAATACGTCTGCTCCAGGCATAGGTGTAGTCTCGACAGGGTCAACGACCGGTGATTCTGTCACTGGCATCGTATCAGATGTAGAAAAAGACGTCGACATATCACTAGATGGCTGCGCTGCGGCAGCGTCTGCGGCCTGAGGTGGTGTAGTTGGTGCAACTGGCGCTGGCGTGTCTTTTTTGCCTCCGCCGAACAATTTTGCCCAGAGACTTTGTTTTTGAGGTGGTTGTGGGGTTTGTGAGTTCATATCCATAATACTTTTCAAGATACCAGATCCTCACAAAAAGCACAAGCTCTATATGGTATACAGGAGCATCAAGTGAGTGCCTCTCCAAAATATCGAGCCAGCTCTTCAACATTGGTATCAGCACCTCCTGCAACACGTACGACACAGGCATTTTCATCATATAGTAGGCGTGTTCTATCAAACCCAAAGCTTTGACCTAGGTCGGCATGCTGTCGTACTCCGGTGTGATTGTAGAGTTTTTTTAGAAGTTCAATATGCGCATCATGTGCTAGTGAAGTAGGCTGCAGAAAAAGTACTTGAGAAGCGCCTTGTGGCAAATGTAGATCTTTTGCCAGCTGGTAATTGTCGTGTGATTTTAGATGAGGATGTGATACAACAAAATCTTTGCCATCAATCTGCTCTAGTGCAGCAGCTAGAAAAGCGGTATTTGCAAAAAGACGACGATTCCTCTCGTCAAATTCCCTCCTGGACTCTGGCAGTAGCAGTTTGATACGTTCACTACTACCGACACCTGGGATTGTGCCTTTTTGACGCCGCAAAGCTTTGATAGCGAGCAAAAGTTGTGGATTTTTGGCATAGGCGATACCAGAAATTTCGGCATTTTTTGTATAAGATTTGGTACCACTCTCGACAACTACTACTTTGCGATCTTCTGGCAATTTCTCGACAATAGGTAGACCGGTATTGAGTGGGTTTGTATTGTCTAGCACTACAGTCGGATCACTATCTATACTAGCTGCAACCTCTAAAAGATGCTCCCAATCTAACACTGGTGTACCCGCACCGTTGCCAACAGTTTCACTGAACACCACCGTAGGCTGATGCTTTTCTAAGACACGTTCGACAGCGCTTGGATCACCGCTATCAAACTGCACACCCCGAACACCACGCTGAGCGATACTGCGCAAACGACAAGAACTCTGAGCATAGAGTACCTGCGAATACGCAACGACCGGCTCAGTGGTCTCTGCCTGATCCAAACCTGCCTCGACGACAGTGTCAATCGCTGCCATACCGTTGCTAAAAATCACAGCTTGTTCGGCTTTTACACCGACCAAATCTGCAACAATCTCTTCTGCTAAACCTAGCGATTCTTGACCATCACGCGGGTACAGATTGGTCTGATCGTAGCGAGCCTTTGCCTGCAGGCCTAGTATCAGCTCGTCTACGGAATCAAAACTCGGTACTGTCTCTTGTTTGTGTGGCACGTGACACCTCCTATCTATATGTACTTGTATTTAGTTGACATTCTTTTTTCTGGCTTGCGCCTTTTGTTGGATCGAAATAATCTGTGTTTTTAGGAAAATTGCAAACCTCAAGGTAATAGTCGATATCATACTCACTTAGTCCAAGTAGCGGATTGATCGCTAGTATTGAACCTTTTCTTTCGACATGCTTCGCACCCAATCTCTCTGTATTCTGCCAATCCATAATCCCAGATAGGTATGCTAGTGGCTCCAACTCATTGATCATTTGCTGAAACGGCTCTGTTTTGACCTTACGCTGAAACTTTGAAAATGCCTCTATGTCGTCTTCTGGAGGTATTGGCAAGAACGGAGCTTTGTATGTAATGACATTGAGATTCAAGGCCTCGGTATACCACTTGGCAAGCTCTTTTGTCATCTCCGTTTCGTACCCGTGTTGTATATTCACAACTCTAATATTCGGCGCGATACTGCTAGCAACTTGCAACAAAAAGGGTGAAGTCGGACCAAAGCTTGTCGCGACCACTAAATCATCTCCGAATAACTCGTAAGCTTTCCTGATTCTCACTAGTGGGTTGAGTTTGGCAAATTCAGCATTGAGCCTTGCCTCTTCAAAGTCTATGACCTCGGCTCCAAGCTGACTGCTGTTTGATGGTATTGTCTCTTTTGACATAAAAATATCCTTTCTCCCGATCCGGAAAAAGGACTGCCAAAACGAATGCCCGAGCAATATCTTTCACCGATTTCTCGGGACTAGATGGAGCACCCAACTAAAAGGGTTGCTGGCAGGTCGTAGGGCTAGATCCCTCGCTGCGCTCTTGATATTAAATTGTTAATGTATAATCACTGTAACATCCACTACAGAGCGGTTGCAAGTATTTTGGCAAAGTTTAGAGGCAACGAGAAGATATTGACATTATAATTTTTATATGTTATAATTCACATAACAGTCATTGTAAAGACAGAACTGTGAACCTTCGAAAGAGGAGAAATTCCTGTGAAAACATACATTGCTGTACTGGTCGTTGGCATGTCTTTGTGGTTCCTGGCTAGTACTTCGATATCTAGCTCGGTAGCTGAGAACACGGCAAAAGGACTCGGCTACACCGATATCCAAGTGAGCGGTCGCTCATTCGTACTGCCTTTTAGCAAGTGCGGCAAAGGCGACACCGTCAAGTGGGATGTAACAGGCACTAACCCTGCAGGACAACGCACCACATTCACTGTGTGCGCTGGACTCTTCAAGGGTGGTACTCCCCGTTTCTAACCCGCCACTGATCCAAAGTCGAGCCTACTACTCCTTTGGGGTGGCGGGTTTCGACTTTGTCAGATATGACACATGCTATACCCTTAATTGTTTGATATAATAACTCCTGTCGTTGGGGATTGGCCAAGTGGTAAGGCACCGGGTTCTGGTCCCGGCATCGGGGGTTCGAATCCCTCATCCCCAGCCATAAAAAATGCTTGAAAATATGTTCAAGCATATTTTTTTATTCTGATACAATAATCAAATGGATCAGATCATCATTCAGGGAATTGGCTACATCGCACTTATTTTTGTTATCCTATCTTTTCAGAACAATAACAGAGTCAAACTACTACTATTTATGCTGACTGGGATTCTTTTGTTTGTAATTCACTATGCACTTTTGGGCGCATGGACTGGATCGCTAATGAACCTGATCGAAGCTGGTGTGGTATTTGTTGCATATAAAAAAGATACTGACGCGTGGGCTCAAAAAAAATATTGGCCCTACATATTTATTGCATTGTTTGTAATAGTAAGCGCATTAGTTGCAAAATCGCTGGTGGATATCCTGCCTGCAATTGCGCAAATTTTCGGCACAATCGCAGTTTGGCAAACTAACCCTAGAGCCATCAGGTTTATCATGCTGGTTCCGCGTCCACTATGGCTTACATATAACTTTGCAGTTGGATCATACGCTGGAGCGGTTGCAGAATTATTCATACTTACATCTGTTATTGTTGGAATTGTACGCTTTGATATTTTGAAAAAATCAAAAAAACGTAAAAAGAAGTAATTAGTTTAAGCTAGTGTGATGCGATAAAGCCGTAAAGTGTGCCAAAAGCGATAACCGTCTTTCTCACTCGTGTCGATTTCTAGGTTACCTTTAGTCTCCAAATACTCCAACCAACGCTTACTTTCTTCACTCACCCCGCTAGTGACATTGTTTACCTTGAGCGGCACTCTCATAGTTTCCAGATCTTCAACATTCCAACCATTATTACTAAACCAATTTAGCGGTTCGTCACCAGTTAGGCTCGAGATGTTCATGATAATCTGACCGCCAGGATTTAGCATACCTTTCGCTTCTTGGCTTAGTTGGTATACCAAGTTAAGTCCTTCGTAAGGGTTATCGATGTTAGCGCCAGGTCTCGGAATATATGGAGGATTAGTAACAATCAAGTCAAACCTACCGTTTAGTTCAAGAGATGATGAATTTGAGTCTGGCAATACAAAACTAATCTTGTGGCGATCTGGCTCGTCGGACAAAGCGTCGGTTGCGCAACGAACGGCCTCTATATTGATATCGCTTGCAACTCCGCTTTCGAGCTTCGGAGCATGAGTCAAAATATATTTTATGATAAAGCCAGAGCCGGTGCCGATCTCGGCTGCTGAAGTGATTTCACCAAGATATGGCTTGAGACCACGCGCAAGAAAAATCGTATCAATTGACGGACACCATACTCTTGGGTAGTTTGTCGGCGACCACGACACACTTACGCCGTCGTACTCAACAGTACGAGGATAAGATTGGTAAAGTGCAAAAACAGCATCGCGCACATTCGAGGGCAGCTGGTTGATTTTGTGAACGTCCGTCAGTAGCACGGGGCTATCTAAAGTTGCTACTTCCACTGGATTTGGCTGCTGCTCAGCAAAACCTAAAATGGTGGTCGACTCCAAGCCATCGGCACATACTGTCAGGTTATCAATATCTGGAGAAACTTTTATTAACATGAATTTAGTATACCGTATGAAGCGAACTTATTAAGTTAGAAAAACAGCCCCCTACTACACTTGCGCATAGCATTGGGGCTGTTGGGTTATTCACCATCGATGTCAATTGCTGCTGCCACCAGCTGGCGGTCTGCGTCGAATGTTTCTGTGCTGATTTCCAGCAGTCGAATTTCGGCAGCCGGCAGTGGGGGATATTGAGCAGCAAGCTCAAGTAGCTCGTCACGGTTTTCCTTGAAACTCTTGAAAAGCTCCTCGGTCCACTCGGCTCCGACATTGGATGTCGAAACCCCTCCCAGTGCACTTGCGCCGTCGATGATGATTGCACGCGCTGCAGCCCTCAAGGCCTCAGGCGTTACTTCTGTACTTTCCATCAAACTGCTCCTTTGTAAGAGTGGATGAAATCTAAAATTATTTTACTACATTATAATATAATTGTCAATATATGATTAGTTGACTTTCACTTTACACCCAGTCAAGAATTATACTAAATTGGAAATTGTCTTGCCCAGGCTCCATGTATAGTTTATCCTCATTGAAGACAGTAAAATATCATTATCCTCGGAGGGATCATGCAACTAGACAGTCAACATACAAACACACAACAAACAGAAAATGAATATATTTAGTTTTCTAAACCTAACAAAAAAGATTCGTGTATCGTATATACCAGGTTCAAGCGATGATGTGTTGAGTTTCAATACGTTCGCTATTTCTATACCGCATGGTCAATATTATGAACATTCAGATAGCAATACTCGCGCTACGGCTACAATGATTTATCCGAACGGCACATCGATTGAGTTTACTGCCAGTACTTGGCGAGGTACTTACCCACAGTTCGATGAATGCCTCATCGATATAATGCAAGAGACAGGCTGGCTTTTACTGGGCTCAAGACAAGTCAGTGAAACTAAAAACATTCACGAATTTGCTCTGAAAAATAATCCTTCGACCGGTAGTATACTACTAGCTACTGTTGCAATAAAAGATTTGTACGAGAACGCTAAAGACCCCAGCTTTCTCTCAGTCCAGATTGATACCGACGGAGCAGTTGTCAAAGATCAAGCTGCGTTAAAAATAGACGCAAACACTCTTGCTGATAATATCCTGGCATCGCTACCTACCTAGAGTTCTACTAAGGCGTTATCTAATATCTTTGTGATATTTTTCTTTGAGTTTTTTTGCGGTTTTTTGGCTACGATAATTGCTATATAGTGCGTAGCCTACAACAACAAAAAGAAGAGTGGGCACTATCATATATGTCAGTACTGACCACAATTTCTCGAGTGATGTTGCATATTGGTATATGAAACTTGAAATGCCAAAACCAATTCCCACAACTACTAGCACAACTATAGCTACTGCTCTATAGGAAATATCGTGCGGCTTTTTGGTAGTGAGATCACCGTCGAGATGCGTACTTTGATCTGCAGACTGAGTATCTTCACTGCTAGATGCACTATCTTCATCAATCAGCTGCCCACCCATATCGCTCAGTAGAGTCGAGGCTATCGAGAAAATATTTTCATAATTTTCCCTAGAGACAGTCATGTCATCCC
Organism: uncultured Candidatus Saccharibacteria bacterium; assembly: GCA_964348695.1. Classification (GTDB taxonomy): domain Bacteria; phylum Patescibacteriota; class Saccharimonadia; order Saccharimonadales; family Saccharimonadaceae; genus JACPYF01. The sequence continues at coordinate 96,928 of CAYGDI010000002.1, forward strand.
AATAGATATTCATAGTATCTTCGGCTATTTCTATGTCGCAAAATGCTTGTAGACTATGGAGTTTGGCGATCAAATCTGGACCTACTTTGCGTAAAAACTCTTCAGCATCTTTTCCGGCTGCAAATGCCTCAAAATATTCAGAAAACCGATCATGAAACTCTACCTTGCGTAGATCTTCTCCATAGATTGTTTCTATCTGGTAGTTCGGATGATCTGTTTTGCCAGGATGATCAGACAATACGTTGCATCGTATTGCAATGTTTGGGAGAGTTTTTGGCAAAGTGATTTGCATCATCTTAACATTCATAAAGAGGTACTTGGTGCCAATCGGAGCATGATAGTACGAACAATCAACAAGCTGAAAATCATACCCCACGAGATTACCCTCTATGCCATTGCGAAATTCGTGACCACCAAATTCGCGGAACAGGCTAGCATGCTGATTTTCACCTACCTCTAATTCTCGTGAATAGGTAAAGTTGTTTGTCTGTGCGAACTTTTCCAGAGTTGCAGGGATTTTGGTATTCAGAGAGTATACTTTTGATATTTTGTAAGTAACTAGCAATATGATGATCGCCATGATCACACCCATACTAACAACCACAAATTTCAGCATGAATGTTGGATCAGCAGCAAAATTGTCGTAGTAATATAGGTACGCACCTAGTAAGCTCACCGGAATCAATGCAAATACGATCTTGTCGAGCACTAATACCCAACTAGGCTGACGTGGCAGTTCGTCAAACACAGAAAAATCTATCTCTTGAGACGTATCCATAGGGCTATTATACCGAAAACATGCAAGATGTTCATGGTATAATTTGAAAAAGATTTTATATTATCAAAGGGAGACACAGTACCATGCAACCAACACAACAGCCATATAGTGAACCAAGCGACCAGACGGAAAACCCGACCAACGAACCAGGTGGTTTTATCGACAAACCATTTGACTATGCAAAAAAAGACGGTTCTATCAGTTTTGACGACCAGGGCGAAGGCAAGAGCTTTATAGTTGCGTTTTTGCTGTCGTATTTTTTGGGTACTTACGGAGTGGATCGTTTCTACCTCGGACATATCGGGCTGGGTGTAGTCAAGCTACTAACTCTGGGTGGTCTCGGTATCTGGGCATTGATAGATATTATCCTGATACTCCTAGGTAGTATGCGAGATTCTGACGGTCGGACTCTCTCTGGGCGAGAAAAATATCTCACACTCGCTATCATCATCTTCATCGTAGGCATCATGCTCAGCGTCGGGCTATACATGTTTTTATTGTCAAGCGGCTTTTATAGTAATTGGTAGTCGCACAAGACACTTTTTGTTGTAATGCTCATGCTTGCAGTTTTACTTTAATATCACGATAATAAGATATACCAAGAAGTGATTCGTAACGAAAGGCAAAGTTTTGATCGAGCTAGCGGGCGTGGTAATGAAAACTGGTGAAGAGATAATTTTGGAAGACCCTGATCCAAATACTTCTGCCAGACTCTTCAAGACAGTCTCCGATAGACTCCTGGAAGAAAAGCCAAAAGACAAGCATGGATGGCTACCTACTGAGAGTGCTATAGATCCTAGTGAGGCTCGGGATGCTATCAACGAAGTTGTCAAAAATATTGATGAAAAACTTGTTATATCTGGTGTTGGCAAGGCGCTCGATCTGGGACTTTCATGGTACGAACCTCGTGAGCCTGTCATTGTTTCTGCCGATACTATGGATAATATAGCTAGAGCAGCTATACAAACCTACAACTGGGATGATCGTATGGATCACCGTATCATAGAGCTCGACGGAGAACGTGTTGCTGTAGCATTCACAAATGGTCATACTGATTATTATCGCGAGCTCTCCGCAATCCTTTCAAACGAAATAGGCACTATAAAATACAGTATGCAGCGTCAACAAAGACAGCAAGGCAGTTCAACCGAAATGTACCTCAATTTTTCGCACCGAGATTTTATGGAAACAGGTTACGAAGGCCACCAGCTTGGGCATACTACCTTGTCCGAAGAACAAGAAATCGAACTGCTCAAGGTATTGCAGCGCATGGGCGGTGTTGAATTAGATGCCTAGTACCGAACTATACCTCATACGCCATGCCGAATCGGTGGCAAATACTCAGTCGCATATCATTGGGGGTCGTAGCAATCACTCGCCTATCACAGAACGAGGCATAACACAGGCCAGGCAGCTAGGAGCGTATTTTTTGGCGAATGATATTATTCCGCATGAGGTGCATGCCTCTCCAGCAGTCCGGACGCTGCAAACTGCACGGTACACTTTGGATACTATGGGCATTCCTTTGATCCCACATGTCAATGACGCTCTACAGGAGCTTGATCAAGGTGACTGGACTGGACTCAGTCGAGCAGAGATGTACGACGAGGCGACTTTTCGCGAGATAGATAGACTAGGCAAAGATTTCAAAGCACCAAACGGCGAGTCAATGAATGAAACTGGTGAGCGTATGCATACATGGGTACATGAATATATACCGATCAACGAGGTAATAACTGATACGAAAAGAGTATTTGCATTTACGCATGGACTTGCCACTAGGTGTTTGGCATCAAAACTACATGGCTGGTCACAATCTAAAACATTTCGAGAACCTACGGCCAATACTTCTTTTTCTCTTTTTGTATGCAGAGACGGTATGTGGCAGCTTGAATATCTAGGCAAGAAACCCGAGTAGCAGATCATGGCCAATATTTCTCTGTTTTCATCGATGAAAAACAAAGTTTTTTTAGATTTTACACTTCAGACTATTACATATGTGTTATAGTAAATATGACACTAAGTAAAATACTCCGTAAACTTAGTTGACGATATATCAATAATAATCTATAATATATACATATGGAAAACCTAGTTAGCGTAAAACACAGCACGGAAAAGCCTCTGGGCAACAAATGCCTCAATTGCGGTGAATGCCAACAGTACTGCAAAGTTCTGGATACACTTACCGACTCTGATGCAACACAGACATGCGAATGGCCAAAACGAATTTTGACTGAAGACGAGTTGATAGAAAATGCTAGCAATCCAGAGCTCGCTCGTCATGTAGCTGATTGTTTGTTCAATGTACTCGCTACTGGTAACAAAATACAACAAAACCTTCACGAAAAAGGTAGCGAACTCTCAGTTGCCTATACTGCTCAACGCAACATCTTCAATGCGCATTTTGATCTATGGCAGCAATTTGGCAAAGCCGCCCAAGAAGGTAGAGAAATCACTGACATAGAAGTAGATTTCTTTGCCGAAAAACTGACAGATACAGTGGAGCAAGCCTCAACCGATATACGCAGTGCTGGCGTGGCTTATGAAACACTTGCCCTCGCACAGGCAATTCACGATCGCGAAACACTCGAAGACCACGGTCTACTGTTCGATGATGCAATGCTAAAAACCGTTACTGAACTATGTGTCAATGTGACCTCTGGCCGTTCGACACTGTTAATCGGCGACAAAGGTATCGCAAAAACCCAAGCAGCCAAATTCGTCTCAGGCCTCTTCACCGACAACGGCGAGCCAAAAGTTATCAGTGGCGACGGCAGTATGATGAAAGACGAGTTCATGGGCAAAATGACTCTGACCGAACAAAATGGAGCAACTGTCACGACATTTAAACACGGTATCTTAACCGAATGTATGGAAAAAGGCATACCGCTTGTCATGGACGAAATCAACCTCATTGACCCAGCTATCGTCATGCGTCTTCAGGATATTTTGTTACGCAAACCTGGCGACAAAGTCACCATACAAGAAGACAGCGGCGAAGTCATTACTATCAAACAAGGTTTTTGTGTACTAGCTACTGCCAACGAGGCAAGTAGTCGCTACCAATCTCGTGCAGCGCTTGACCCGGCTTTTCGAGATCGTTTCCGTATATTACCTATCGAATACCCCGATGGAGACACCGTTATGCTCCAGGCAAACGATCGCCCTACATCCCTAGCCCGCCTAGCACACGCATTTGTTGTATCTCGCAATGGCATCAGCAGCGAAAGAGTCAGCGCAGCAGATGCACTATGGCTCGCAAGCATCTCTCATGCTTCTCAACAGCTCTATAGCAAACCTGCAAAAGACGTGCAGACTGGCCAACTAGGCAACAACGTCGCCAGCGTCGTCGATGATGGCGAACCTCGCATGTCAGATTGTATTACTCCACGAAAAATGGTAGATATATTGCAAACTATTGATACTGGTCTCAACCCATACAACCGAGAATCTGGCGTAGAAGGCCTAGCGCTCGATACCATTGCCGCTATGCAGCATGCAAGCGACCGAGAGACGATGTTCGAAATAGTACGTCTGATGTACGATGGCGATATTGCTGACCTCGATGAAACCGCTATCAGAAATCGATTGAGGATATAACATTATGGCAGACCTAGAAAAAGGAATACCAGCACCGGACGAAGAACTGAAACCTGGTGTATTGCATTCGACTGGACTAGACCCTACACTCAATCCATTTAGTGAGGCTCCTCCTATAGTAGAACGTCCTACAAAAACGCCAACACTCGGCGGTAATAGTATTTTGGGTAGTGGATTAGAAGCACCTGTTGCAGATGCATATGATACTAAAACAAATCTAGAGTTGAGCGCAGTAGCAAAAGAAGCTTGCGGGCAAATTGCTAAGATGTATATAGAAGGTACCGAACCCGAGGAGATAGTATTCCCAAAAGTTGCAGACACAAACGTCATCAATATGGCACTACAAGAAATTGCCAACACACCCCTCGGCCTAGGATACGGTGCATTCCCAACAAAGGTTGCCACAGCCTGGGCAAATTTCATACATCAAACAATGTCTGAACACCGTGCCGCATATCAACTTGAGAGTACTAGTCTTGCCAAACTTGAGATCGAAATACCGGACTGGCTCGAAGGTAATCCAAGTTTTGATATACTGCCCGATCTTCGCCTGATGGATATAGTCATCAAGGGCGAGGCTGATTCAGTCATAGCCTCGGGTGCAAGAAACTGTCGAATTACCTTCAAAGACAAGGTCAACAGAAACGCATCTATTGGAGACGATGCAGAGAGGTGCACGTTTTTATTTGAAAGTGATATGAACTCAATGCAGTCTTTTTCCTCAGCAAAAAATCTTTCTATAGAGATACAGGGTGATCATAGGAACAACGGAACCATAGGCCCTATTGCGTTTTCAAAAATAAAATGTCACGGCCAATGGTCGGGGTTCTACAAACATAGAGGCCCGCTGATTCAGCACAATGTCCAAAACGGTATTCAATCAAGTTCGGCACAGTAAATTCATGATGGAAAAAATTTCTCAACCCAAAGACTACTCCGAAGAAACCGCTCTAGCACAGCGGGTAGCGCGTATTTTTGGCTATGATGGCCTCAAAATAGAAGTCCAAGAAGGTGCTGGCTGGAAAACCCATCGAGGAGAAAATTCTATCACACTCATAGTAGACCCGACTATGCTCAGCCCGGAAGCGACAAAAGATGCGGTCGGCAATGATCTACCGGACGACATCGATATACCAGCCCAATACTCTATATACGGTATCGCTCATGAGCTCGGTCATGTTGATGATTTTTTGCAGCCAGAAAATGATCTGGAAACACTCAAAAAAAGAACGGCGTCAGAGCATTTTTTTTGGAACCTTCTCGATGACGGCGTGATCAATCGTCGGCTACGTAATATCCCGCTACTCAATAACCTCACCGACGAAGTTTACCGTGATATGCTATTCCCGTCCGATGATTATACAGAGCACCCAAAGCATACTCAGTTCATGTACGGCTGGTTGTTTCGTAATATCACGCCTGAAAGAAAGGTTGATTTTTCTGATGATGTTGTAGACGCTCTAGATAGTCTAGAAAAAGTCCGTGTCAAACTACGTCGACACAATCTGTACGACATCCTGACACACCCGGGTACAGATTTTGCAAGACGACGAGAAATTGCAAAAGAACACATCTACCCTATCTACGAAGCTTTTTTAGAAGAAGACATCGAGGAGCAGCAGGAAGACCAAGAATCTGGCGATGGGCAACAATCCGACTCTAGCAGTCAAGATTCTCAAAGTGACGGTAGCGGCGGAGACTCACAAGGGGATCAATCTTCAGGACAGAGCGATTCAACAGAGCAAGACCAGGATGCCGATGGCCAAGGCGGAGAAAGCGGATTCGATGATATGTACGACGCATACAGCGACGCCTCACATTGTGGCCACGAACATGACGATGACGAAGAGGAACCATCAGCAGATGATCATGACACCCATCCTCACGAAGCTATCAAAGAGGCAGCCGAAATACTACGTGAAATGCGCGAAGAAGAAGCCGCCAATAGCCAGTCTGACGGAGATGGTGATGGTGCAGAAGCTTACTCTACGGGCGCAGGTAGTATTGCCGAGGAGCTACAGCTCAGCCCTGAAGACGCTACAGTATACCAAGAACTTATCGAAAAATACCGTCAGCAGATACATGATGTTGCTACAATATTACAGCTATTGACCGTACCGAGTACCGAATATATGAGTCCTCGCTACAGGAAAACTGCAGCCGCAGATGGTCTCAAACTCTCACCGCGAGATCTTTTCAGGGCGGTAATTGCTAGTCAGACAGACGAAGACCCTGCCATTTGGCGACCTGTCGAGACAATCGCACGACGCGAAGGTTTGAGCTTTAACGGACTGGATATTCACCTAGTTGTCGATGTCAGTGGTTCGATGCATGGAGAAAAAGCCGAGAGTGCTGCGGCGTGCAGTGTGATGCTCATGGAAGGACTTGCCCAAGCCCGCCGTATGGTGCAGCGTTACAATCAACAAGCTCCCGCACCTGATGTACGATTGCAAACACTGGTCTTTGGTTCTTCGACACGAGTCATCTCGCCACTCAGCCATGAAACCGAACCTCACGAAAAAGGTATCGCTTTTCGCACGATTCTAGATGCCGCAAGCAGTAGTACACTCGTCGCAGACGCCTTGCAAGAGACAGTCAAGAGTGCCCGCAGTAACCCAGAGAGAACACAGCTTGTGTATCTGATTTCAGATGGTACTTTTGGTGATACGGCTCAGGCAGAGACGATGGCAAGATCTGGCGGCAAAAACTACTTTTTAGCACAGTATATTTTGCAATCTCCATATTCACAACAGATTACAGAACAATATGCGCATCTGGAGAACCCTGAACAACTACCTATCGAGCTCAACAGACAGCTCCAAGTTTTAGCGAGAAAATTCCTAGACTAAAATTTTGTCATGTTGACAACTAGCTGCATAAGCCAGAAGATATAGTCAGGCAATTTTAAAAAGGAGTATTCGTGATGTTAGAACTAGACGGAATCAATATTTGGGCAGTTGTAGTTGTATGGCTGATATATATGTTTGTTGGAGCGTTTTGGTATTCGAAAATGGGCTTTGCAAAACAATGGACCAAATACACAAAAATCGACATTTTGAAAATCCCAACTGACGAGGCGAACAAAATCATTGGATTTGTTGCTTTGTCTGCACTAGTACAAGCATCTGCGCTGGCTATCGTCCTGAACTCACTGGGTGTAGATAGTCTTTACGAAGGCATCAAAGCTGGGCTAGTATTGTGGCTTGGTTTCACCGCTGCAACAACTGTCGGTGTCACTCTTTATTCACGACGCAGCTGGAAGTTCCTGTGGCTCAATAGCAGCTACTTTTTAGTAGTTATGACTGTCGGTTCAATAATACTTGAGACCTGGAACTAATGAGTAAACCAAAACTCATCATCATCCGTGGACCATCCGGTAGCGGCAAAAGCACCATCGCGCACAAACTTCGTGAAAGTAGCGACCACAATATTGCACTGCTAGAGTTCGACACATTTCGAAACGACATATTAGGTCTGCAAGGCGATTATTATCCGGCAGCTATCGAGATGTATACTCACAGTGCGCTCACCGCTCTGGCAAATGGCTACGACGTTATCATGGACGGAATTTACAGGCCAGAAGGACATGACAACCCACTAGAAAAGCTCTTTAGTGGCCATGATGGTGAAAACTACATATTTTGGTTTGATATTTCGCTGGACGAAACAGCAAAGCGTCATGCTAGTCGTGAAAAATCAAAACTTTTCGGCGAAAAAGAGTTGGCCGAATGGTACAGCAAACCTACAGCCATGGGGTATGATTTCGAATACGCAATATCCGAGGGTTCAACCGTTGAGCAAACTGTGGAGCTAATACTTAGTAAAACCGGGCTCTAGCCTTGGCGCAAGATGTTTTGCATCGACTTGCCTCTTGCTAGCTCGTCGATCAGCTTGTCTAGATAGCGGATCTCTCGCATAGTTGGCTCTTTGATTTCTTCTACCCTGACTCCGCAGATTACTCCAGTAATCAGCTTGCGAGACGGATTCATCTTGGGCGCCTCGGCAAAGAATGTTTCAAAATCTGTTTGTTTCTCTATCTCGGCCTCTAACCCCTTTTGGTCATGACCTGTTAGCCAACGAATCACTTCGTCAACCTCGGCTTTGGTACGTCCCTTTTTCTCAGCCTTGGCAATATATAGCGGGTAGACACTTGCGAAGCTCATTGTGTATACCCGATGTTTTGTCATGCGTGCTTTTTCTTCATATCCGCATATGATCTCTTGATCAGTTTTTCTAAAATAACTATGTCTACATCGGTCAGTTTATTGATATATAGACATCCAACACTAGTTTTGTGTTTGCCCAGTTTTGTCAGCATATCAGAATAATCGCCAAATCCAGGCATTATATACAGTGTCAGGTTTTGCTTTCTGGGTGAAAAACCTATTAGTGGCCAATCACCTTCCTGACTACTACGTTCGGACTTGTAGTGATACTGTCCAAAACCAATAATACTCGTCCCCCACATCTTGGCTGGCTCACCAGTGACTTTTGTGAATAATTTTAGTAGCACAAAACCGTCATTGCGTCTGGTTTCATTGTCTACAGCATCGATAAAATCGGTGACGCTAGCGTCGTTTACTTTCGTTTTGATAGTACCCATACTTCGTATTATATAAAATTGAGGGGTATTATGAAAATAGAATAAAGGCAGGTGCGTGTTTAGAGACAATGCAATATTCAGTGGCTACTCGGTTAATGATATATAAAAATCAAAATATTTTTACGGCGGGACTTTAGGTTGCAATGCTTCACAAGACGAAAAATGCATCGCAAGACGAAAACTGCAAACCGTAGACCAGATATTGCTTGGTTCACAGACCCAGCGGGCAATGTTCTATACCTTCTCAGTAACTATGATTAATTTTCGACTCATCTGTATATTGACATAGTGTTTTAAATCTTTTATAATTAAATAATCATTCGGCTTTTTGTTGAGTGTGCAACTCAACAAGCAGGCAAACCACTACACGATAGGTAATTTGATGACAACTTTTACTGTCATAACCACACCAGATGTCGATGAGACATTGTTGAAAACGTTGCTCGCCTATAAGCGTGAGCTAACTGACCAACAAATCTCAGAGATGCTCGAATCCACCAACCCAGTCGTACGCAAAGACGGCGCTCTCTACTTCATCGAGCCCGTCGACCCACGAACGCAATCCTTTATTTGGAGTCCTAGCTTCACTGACGAAGCCGAAGGCTTGACTGAAATCAGTCAGATTCTCACGCTGCACAGCTTCGGGTATCAAGGCTTTTTCAAGCCATCAGTCGAGGAAGTTCTAGCCATGATTCCCGTCGACGTGCTGCCGGGCGTTAAAGCCTTTGAGGTTTTCGGTCCCGCAGATGTGGATGACCTGAATCGGCAAAGTCCTGCTATCGACGCCGGACATCACGTTGCAGTAACTGTTCTGTACGCCTGAGGTTTCCTCCTCACAAAGGTTGGTACAATCAGTGGGTGATGTTTGCTTGCTTGTTGTATCAACTTTTGATTACAAATTAACTCACTATTGTGAGTTTTTTATTTGTCTTTGCCATCGAGTTTCAGGGTGTTTGATGGGTCGCTGTGTGCAGTGCCACTGTCGACATGCTTGTCGCTGATTTTGGCACCGTTTTTGATAACGTGGACTATCGCCATCGCATGACCACGGCCTAGGTCGAAATCTTGTTTCAGCCAATCGACTATTGCGCCAGCTTTTGTCGCAGGTTCGTCAAAACCTTTTTCTTTCGCCATAGCGATAAATTCGTTCGGCGTTTTACCTGTTTTTTCTTCTATATTGTCTAGATATGCTTGAAATGACATAAATTTCTCCAACTACATTAGTTAAATATTAGCATGTTATAACAATATTTATGATTAATCTCTTATTTATAGTTCCATTGGACGTAAATAATGGGATAATGGCTATATGAGTAATCTTACAATTCTAATAGACGAAAATGTATCAAGGGTCGATGGGAAGGCACAACGCATTAGTTTCTGTGTTGTCGAGGTTGCTGAACAAGAAGTACTTAATGAAGTTATTTCAAAAGTTGCGCTGATGAAAGCTGATAAGATTCGTTTCGCGGATATCAACAAATTTCACTTCAGTGAATTGTCGGAAACGCAGCGGTCTGCTGTTATAGAATTTATCTCTAAACTAAATATCACGGCTAAAACTTACACGTACTACTGTTTTAATGAAACCGAGAAAGAATCAAAGATCCAGTGCCTACAAAAAACAATAGAGCATTTAAAGCGGCTCCACCCCAATAAAAAGTTAGATATTAGGGTCGAATATGCTGGAGAATATAAGGACGTACCTGAGCTTAAAAAACTCCTCGTTAAAAATTCTGATATATTTATTATCGCCGACGGCTTTCTAGCCGTATTCATAGGAAAACTAGATAACATTTCAAGAAGGCAAGGCAGCTACGATAAGTTATACCAATTGATACGTGAAAAAATACGCCTTCAAGTATTTAGTGATGGCGCTAAAAAGGTGTATCTTACGGGAAGAAATAGATTATAATCAAAGATGCGAGGTTGTTTACCTGAATCGGGTATAACTTAACACCTCTACCAGAATATTTTTCTAGTGCCTCGCACTATGTTTTGATGCTTTATGATTTAATTGGTGTACCAGAATCTGAACTATCATCTTTTTTAGAAGATGTCGATGGAGCTATCGTAAATAATGGATCTCACTATAAGCATAAGAAAACATCAGCCCACTCTTCTGTTTCTCTCAAGTTTGACAAGTTTATTCTTGAAAACGTACTAAAGCACATACAGGATAAGAAGCCGACACAAGGTGCATTTGCAAAAAAATCTATAAAAGAATTGCTTAATCCTCATAAGAATCAAAAATACATATTTATAAGTGATATTAAGCAATATTTTGAAAATATAAATTATTCCGATGTTGCTGAGGAAATTAAGAAGTGTACTCAGATTGCCAATTCGGTTGAAATGGTCAAAGATGTGTATTTCACAAAAGATGATCAACTAAAAAGAGGCCTTAAGGCGTCGGCTCCAATTTCAGAGATAGTCGGACTAAAGATAGATTCTTTAATTAATTCAATTATCCATGAAAATAGCAGTAAAGCTCTTACTTACACCAGATACTACGATGACTTAATGATTTCATCTGATAATATCGAAGATCTTAAGATTTTTAAGAAAAAACTAGAAGAAAAACTTAATAGCAGCCTAGGACTTAAGCTAAACGTAAAGAAATCACGTTTACGGGTTTTGCAGGGAACAAAAGCACTCGGTATGCGGTATCATAACGGTCAAGTTAGACCAACGCAAAAATATAAGAAAAAATTACGTGCAATAATTTTTCAATATAAACATAGTGATTATGACGAAAATGATATTTATGATGTATATGCTGCAAAAAAACACGTCGGTACAGTAATAGGATCGATAAGGTATTTGCTAGATAATAAGCCTGATGAAAGCGAACCATACGAAGAGCTTCTAGCGGATCATTACGAGGAACTGAATAGGCTAGACGATATTGCAAAAGAGCTTAGTGAGTATGAAGAATAAACAGCTTGAGAATTATAAACGAACCTTAGTGATATAATAAAACTATGAATACATTACACTTCACAATAGATATCAAAGCTCCGAAACAACATGTTTGGGACGTGATGTTGGGTGACGAAACATATCGTCAATGGACGATGCCTTTTACTCCTGGTTCGTACTTTGAAGGCAGTTGGGATGAAGGTAGCACAATTCGATTCCTCGGACCTGGCGAGAATGGTCAAAAACCCGGTGGTATGATTAGTCGTATTGCCGAAAACCGACCATACGAATTTGTCTCGATCGAAACGTTAGGATTGGTCAATGATGGTGTTGATGACACTACTAGCGACGATGCTGCAGCTTGGGCTGGTGGTCACGAAAACTACACCTTCAATGAAACTGATGGTGTGACTACACTAGAAATCGACCTCGAGAGCGATGGCATGCCAGAGTCAATGAAAGACGAATTCTCTAAAATGTGGCCTGAAGCTTTGGCCAAACTAAAAGAACTCGCTGAGCATACTCCCTAGACCCCTTGCGAAACGTAAGCTTTTTTGTTATAATTGTATGTACAATCCCAAGTTTGATAGCTTGGTGGCCCTCATGTTAGACAATGTTAGGTAACGCGACTCTTTGCGCATTGATCAAAGAGAAACGAGATAGAAAGGCGGTGGGTTGTTCTGACAATCCCGCTCACACCACAAGAAGATCGAGTACGTATCACTGTAGGACCTTCGGAAAAAGGGCTTGCTGCTACCGCAGAAGCTCTAGGGAGCGCTTCGATGCAACCGCTTCTAGACCAGTCGGTACAAAACGAACTACCGCTGACGTTTAGAACGGATCGAACAGCTATTGACAGTGGCAAAATGGCTCAGCTCATCATCGTTCCCCAGGCATTGACTCGTCTACCCGACGACCGAGGCTGGGACTTTGCAGGACCGTTGCTGGCAGACAGCGACTTCGTGATTCGCGGTCAAAAAGCTCACCCGATTCAAGTCAAGGGCTATATCAGCTCGGAGACTGGTGAAGGAAGCTTCAGTATCGTTTAGGGGCTAATCTCCCTCCGTCGATCGCACTAGCAGCAATGTTAGTACGATCGGCGGTTTTTACTATTTGGCTAATTGCCAGTAGCATTTATTTGGGCTCGGGCGTAAAATAAAAGTATACATAGGAGGGTATTATGGCAAAAAAAGAAGTTATCAACCGAAACGGTGCAACCGGTGGTGTGTATTTTGCTGCGTATTTGGGCGCGGTAGTGTATTTTATCAACCAAGCAAATGGTTTTTGGGAAGTTGTGTGGGCATTTTTCCAGGCAATCGTCTGGCCAGCATTTTTGGTCTACGGCGCATTTACCGCAATGAATATATAAACAACTAGGAGATTATTGATGAGTAATATTAACGTAGAGCCTTATCTGTTTTTTCGAGGAAATACAGACGCAGCAATGAATTTTTACAAAAATATATTCGGTGGCGAGCTAGAAGGTATGAAATACGGTACCTTGAATGTTCCCGCACCCGAAGGTTTAACAAACGAAAACTGGATGCACTTGAGCCTGAACGGTGGCGAAGTCAATTTGATGGCAAGCGATACTGTCGAAGCTAGTGAAAAATCAGCTAAAATCAGTATCTCCCTGGGCGGTGATGATGAAGATAAACTAACAAAAATTTTCAACGGCCTGAGCGAAGACGTTTCAGTAGATAATCCACTAAAGAAAGAGGTTTGGGGTGATACGTTCGGCACAGTCGTCGACAAATACGGTATTGAGTGGATGGTCAATATTAGCGCAAAGCAGGAGGCATAAATGAAAGGTTTTCACGCAAACATAGAACAAGATACCATTGCGAATGATAATTTTCGCAAGGTAGTTTACACAGGCAAACACTGTCAGCTGGTACTAATGAGCCTACAGCCCCGTGAAGATATTGGACTAGAGGTACATAACGAGAATGATCAGTTCTTCCGCTTTGACGCTGGCAGTGGCCAAGTGGTCATTGATGATAATACCTACGAAGTTACCGACGGCAGCGCAATCATCGTACCTGCAGGTGCACAGCACAATGTCATCAATACATCACAAACTGAAAGCTTGAAACTATACACTATCTATTCACCCGCTCATCACAAAGACGGTATCGTTCGCGCAACCAAAGCAGAGGCCGAGGCGAACGAAGAAGATTTTGACGGCGTAACTAGCGAATAAAAAAATCCAAATGAAAAGAGGCGCAGGGTCCGGACTAGCCGGAATGCGCTTCGATTTCACACAAACAAATGCGATACAACAACTAATTTTTCAAGATCTATTGACCCTTTTTGCAAACAGTTAGAAATCTCATGTAAATTCTGTATGATACTGTTTCCAACGAACAATAGCATCTACATCAAGTGCGAGGTGTTTTTTCTCAAGTTCTTGCACTCGTGCATGCAGTTCATCGGCAGTCTCACCCCTCCTAACCTCTGTCGTGTGGTGTGTGATAGCAAGACGTGTATCGTCATAACGCTCTGATACTGCATGCAATGTCTGACCTGCTTCTGTCATACCCTGGTCAATGACGTACTGTTGCAGCGATATACCATACATCCCTGCTGTTTGTGGCAATAGACCTGGGTGCGTATTGAACATACCAGCTGCCATGACGGGCATGTGATGTTTCCACCCATATGTCCCGAGCAATGGGCCTGCGACTTTACGCATATACCCAAGCAACAAGACGACCTCTACCCTATGTTGCATCATAACATCGACTATTTTTTGGGATTCTTCATGCGTTTGAGTGTATGGATCTTGGTGAGGGAACTGCGCTGGATACATATGTTTGTTGATACAGTATCGCGCAATTGGCAAGTGATACTTGTCTGAAGCTTGAGCTGCTTTTTCTAGCACACCAGCGTCGAGGTTATTACTCACAACAACAGTTGGCACATAGGAGAGATCTTTTTCGATAGCATCTTCGATCAGTCTTTCAGCTGTTGTACCTTCCCCTGATGCTAGTATACCCACCCCCATTTTGCCTCGACTTGGGAGTTTTTCTTTCATCTGCCTAAAGTATACAGTTTTTTAATGTAAGAGCAATGCTATAATAAATCGTAGATATGGGTAGAGTGTCAAAAATATTACTCTGTGGGGTGGTGGCTGTAGCGTTCTTGTTACTACTAGTCGCAATCGCACTGCAAGGTGGAGTGCCAGTACTCGCACCTAGCGGCGCAGTCGCATACCAGCAACGTGATTTGATAGTGGTGGCGACATTGCTGATGCTATTGGTCGTAATACCTGTGTATATACTGACTTTTGCGATCGCCTGGCGCTACAGAGCAGGTAACACAAAGGCGACTTACAAGCCACACTTTTCTAGCAGCAAACCACTAGAGGCAATCTGGTGGGGTGTTCCATTAGTGATTGTCAGTATTTTGGCGGTTATCACTTGGTACACTTCCCATAGTCTCGATCCCTTTAAGCCACTACCTGCAACATCTAATGAACCACTAAAAGTACAAGTCGTTGCTCTTCAGTGGCGCTGGCTTTTTATCTATCCTGAACAAAATATTGCCTCTGTGAATCATTTAGAAATTCCTGCAAATACTCCTGTCAATTTTGAGATAACCTCTGATGCACCTATGAATTCGTTTTGGATCCCTGCTCTAGGTGGGCAGATCTACGCTATGAGCGGTATGTCGACAAAACTCCATCTCATAGCCGATCGTACTGGCACATTCCGCGGATCTTCGGCAAACATCAGCGGCGAAGGTTTTTCTGGTATGTCGTTTCAGGTACAAGCATCTAAAAAATCAGATTTTGACAACTGGGTAAAAGATCTAAAAAACAACAAACCACGACTGGGCGTGACCGATTATATTGAGCTTGCTCGTCCGACAACAGATAAAAAGACGCTTTATTACGGGTCGGTTGACGACGGTTTGTATGATACAGTAATAGACAAATATACAAACCCATCGCTACACAATACAGGGGAGTATCAGGAAGGAATGGATCACTAGTCTATGTTCGGCAGACTCACGCCAGAAGCATTTATGCACGACCCAGTGGTCATGGGCGCCGTTGTCAGCATGGGGCTGGGCGGTATTGTTGTAGTAGGTTTGCTCACCTATCTAAAACGCTGGAAGTGGTTATGGAGAGAATGGCTCACCAGTCTCGACCCAAAGAGAATCGGTGTCATGTATCTTATTGTTGCGGGTCTGATGTTGTTTCGTGGTTTTTTTGATGCAGGCATGATGCGATTGCAGCAAGCATTGGCGGCTGACGCCTCTGGGTTTTTAACGTCGGATCATTTTCAGCAAATCTTTACAGCACATGGGACAATTATGATCTTTTTTGTGGCAATGGGTCTCATGTTTGGACTCATCAACCTAATACTGCCGCTACAACTAGGTGCACGAGATGTCGCTTTTCCTTTTCTAAATTCTGTCAGCTTTTGGCTTTTTGTTGCTGGTATGATGCTCGTCAATACATCGCTAGCTGTTGGGGAATTTGCGGCAACAGGTTGGTTGGCTTATCCTCCTCTATCTGGTATCGAATACAGCCCGGGTGTCGGTGTTGACTATTGGATATGGGCATTGCAAATCGCTGGCATTGGTAGTTTGCTATCTGGTATAAACTTCCTTGTCACTATACTGAAGATGCGCGCACCCGGTATGTCACTCATGAAGATGCCTATATTCGCCTGGAGTGTAATGGGTAGCATGATTTTGGTGATTTTTGCATTCCCTATTTTGACTGCTACTCTAGGCATGTTATCGCTTGATCGACTGCTGGGTATGCACTTTTTCACATCGGCATTTGGCGGCAATCCTATGATGTATATCAACCTGATATGGGCATGGGGTCACCCCGAAGTCTATATATTGATCCTGCCGGCGTTTGGTATTTTTTCTGAAATTGTAGCAACATTTTCTCGCAAACCACTATTCGGCTACACCTCTATGGTCTGGGCAATTGCTTCTATCACCTTTTTGTCATATGTTGTTTGGTTGCATCATTTTTTCACTATGGGGGCGGGGGCAAATGTCAACGCGTTTTTCGGCATTATGACGATGATTATTGCGATACCAACAGGCGTAAAAGTCTTCAACTGGCTCTTTACAATGTTCCGAGGTAGGGTGCGATTCACGAGTCCAATGATATGGTTTTTGGGATTTGTTGCAACCTTCACTCTGGGTGGCATGACTGGGGTAATGCTGGCAATTCCGGCAATAGATTTTCAGGTACACAATAGTTTGTTTCTTGTAGCGCATTTTCACAATATGGTGATAGGCGGTGTTGTCTTCGGGTATATGGCTGGGCTAACGTACTGGTTCCCGAAAATCTTTGGGTTCAAACTGCATGAAAAACTGGGTAAATATGCTGCATACTGTTGGATCGTAGGATTTTTTGTAGCTTTTGTGCCACTCTACATCTTGGGATTTATGGGAGCTACCAGGCGGCTCGATCATTACGATGCATCTTTGGGCTGGCAAGGGCTGTTCATCGTCGCTGGTATCGGCGTCTGTATTATCGGTCTAGGCGTACTGCTACAGGTTGTGCAATTTGTGGTGAGTATACGACAGCGCAATGACAATCGTGACGAGACTGGCGATCCATGGAATGGACGAACACTTGAATGGGCTACACCTTCCCCTGCGCCATTTTACAATTTTGCTACCGTGCCTAAAGTCGAACAGAGAGACGCATTCTGGCATGCAAAATTTTACAAAAAAAATCATGAGCAGCCACCTACATACAGCGCCTTTTCTCTGCCAAAAAACAGTCCGTACGGATTAATGATCGCTATCTCAGCGTTTGTATGTGGGTTTGGTATTGTGTGGCATATATGGTGGCTAGCAGGACTGGGACTGCTAGGTGCAATATCGTGCTTTGTTATTCGATCTCTTGATGAAGAACCCGAATATACTATATCGGCCGCTCGTATAAAAAAACTCGATACTCAGTACAAGAGGTCTCAATGAAATATATTGAAGATTCCAAGACAACACTAGGTTTTTGGATCTACATCATGACTGACTGCGTGATCTTTGCATCGTTGTTTGCAACATTTGCTGTGCTACGAGGCAATACGTTTGGTGGACCGAGTGAACACGAGCTTTTCAGCCTGCCATTTGTACTAGTAGAAACACTGATTTTGCTCACCAGCAGCTTTGCGTGCGGGTTAGCAGTCATGGCTGCACGTCGTAAAGACGTACGACAGACGCTGATTTTTTTGCTGATCACTATGCTGCTAGGCGCGGCATTTTTAGGGCTCGAGCTACAAGAATTTACAGAACTTATTCATGAGGGTAATAGTTGGGAACGCTCGGCGTTTTTGTCTGCATTTTTTGCGCTCGTTGGCACACATGGACTGCATATTACTGTAGGTTTGTTGTGGGCTGGATTTTTAGCAATCAGAATAGCTATGGGCAAACTCAACTACACAACGATCAAAAGACTAGCGTTGTTTAGCCTATTTTGGCACTTTTTGGATATAGTCTGGATATTCATCTTTACTATCGTTTATCTGATGGGGGTTGCACTATGAAAATGTATGCTATAGGGTTTATTGTTTCTCTCGTACTCACGCTTGCGGCCTTTGGTCTGACGTCTTTGCATGTCGATAGTCGACACGCATCAGTACCTCATGAGTTTTTGATACCAATCATCATTGGGCTTGCTGTTGCCCAACTGATCACCCAACTGCTCTTTTTTGTCCATTTGGGACGTGAGTCAAAACCACGCCTACACCTCGTATCATTCTTGTTTATGCTACTCGTACTAGTGATTGTTGTTGGCGGATCGTTATGGATAATGGCAAACCTAGACTACAACATGATGCATCATAGCGACAAAGTCGAGGAATATCTGTTGCACGATGAAGGAATCCATACGCATGAATAAAAAAACAATCCAAATATACTACAGGTTGACCAAACCAGGTATTATTCGAGGTAATGCTATCACCGCTACAGGCGGTTTTTTGCTAGCATCAAAAGGACAGTTCGATATATGGTTGTTTGCTGCAACCTTGCTCGGAATTTCGGCAGTTATTGCATCTGCCTGTGTTGTAAACAACTATATAGATCGCGGTATAGATGCAAAAATGAAACGAACAAAAAAACGCGCACTTGTCACCGGAGCAATCAGCGCACAAAGTGCGATTGTGTTTGCATTGTCACTAGGGGTATCTGGCTTGGTCGCGCTGAGTTTTACAAACCTACTAACTATCGTGCTAGCAATTATAGGTTTTGTGTTTTACGTCTTGCTCTACGGTATTACAAAACGTAAAACCGTTCATGGGACTCTGGTAGGTAGTGTGTCAGGAGCGATCCCAATTGTTGTTGGCTACTGCGCCGTTTCCCAGACTTTTGACATCGGTGCGTGGCTGTTGTTTTTTGTTATGGTATTTTGGCAAATGCCCCATTTTTATGCGATTGCACTATATAGGCTGGAAGATTATCGAGCTGCGCATATACCCGTACTACCTCTCAAATACACAATCCAAGCCACTAAGCTGCAAATCCTCGTGTATATTGTAGGATTCGTACTCGCAACGTACACTATGACTTTGTTTGGCTATACTGGATACATATACCTCTTTGTGATGGCGGTGATGGGCGTATGGTGGCTACACATTGCAATACGCGGCTTTGGTACTGATGATTATGCACGGTGGGCGCGTGGTGTGTTTTCTTTTTCTCTAAAAGTCCTGCTCGTATTTTCGATAATGATTTCGCTTGAAGCGTGGTTGCCATAAGCGTATAATAATACATATGTTATTGTTACTACATATCATCATTGCACTCTCGAGCCTTGCCTATGCGAGCTTGCTGCTCCTGCGTCCATCTCACGAAAAAATGAACATGTCGCGTAATCTCGTGATTGCGACTATTGCAAGTGGCACCGCCCTAGTCTTTGTGCAACCTTCACATATAGTACAAGCGTGTGTGAGTGGTCTTACATATATTAGTATCGTACTTGTCATCATGGCTGCCGCACGATACAAACTAGTACGCGTCCGCAACAAATAGCAAGATTAACGACCATATATTTGCTTTTTTGTTAAAACAGTATTATCATCATAGATAACTAAACAACGATAAATGAGGTGTTTGAATGCGAGTAAAATATTTATATACATTTGTAATAGTACTACTGCTAACAGTAGGATTGGTCAGTTTTTCACCAAGTGTACAGGCACTCGAAGTAGATACTGACAATGATTCAGTTGTTGATGTTGTCGAGGATGAAGCAGCGCTGAATTCTGGTGACAATAACTATGACGAAATCCAAGATTCATATCAAAATACGGTAGCAACTATAGAAAACCCGAATGATATTGAATCACCAAACTCTCCGGTAACACTGCAGCTCGGAGAAGACTATACATATCCATGTGGTGAATATCAGTGTTCATATACAACATCTGATTGGAAGATCGATGAGTTCAAGGCTGTAGACCCAGCAAGTTTACCTAGCCAGCCAGATGGCAAAGTATTCCCGTTAGGAATGTTCTCAATGAAGCTATCATGCCATAGCGAAAGTGAGTGCTATGAATACGACGAAGGCTGCTACCTACAAGATAGGGTTCAAGAACTCGATAGCTGCGTTACCCAAGTACCAGCTAGAATCAAGCTTGTTTTTGACAGAGTTGTAGACACAAGCAACTGGACAACACTAAAATATGATCCTGTGTCGGACACGTATGTGGATTACTCTGACTACGTCACTATCTCAAACCAAGAAATTGGATTCCTACGAACTGTAATAGAATGGTCGATTTACGACGGTGGTTTTGGTGATAGCGACGGCGAAGTCAACGGCTATATCAGCGACCCAATTGGACCAACAGTTCCTGTGACTAACCCACTTGTTACAACTGCTTCAGTTGCCACTTCCATATCTTCAGAACCAACTCTTGCGCAAACAGGACTAGGAACAAATGCACTCATCGCAGTAGTAATCACTCTTGCAATTGCAGCGTTTGTTATCTTTCCAAAACGTATCAACCAATAGGAACCACAAAGGGTGAAAAAAAGTGATCAACTTCGCATAGCGGTAGCAATCATTTTCTTGATAGGCGGCATATATGTCGCCTATCTCGCATTTGTAGCACCTCGACATATTATCAATACAGATACCACATCGCAAAATCAGTTTGTCAAACAACATGCTGCACAGGTTAATCCACAAAATACCTTGATCATACCAAAAATTTCAGTCGATGCTCCTATCAACCCCGGAGGCAGGGCAACACTAGACAATGGTGCGATTTGGCATCGTCAACCACACAATGGCGATCCAGTCGATGGTGGCAACTTTGTATTGGCAGGTCATAGATACCAGTTTTTGCCAACACCACAACAAACGATACAAAGCTCAGTGCTCTATGACCTGGATAAATTACAAATCGGTGATACTATTCTGGTTGATTGGTTAAAAAAACGATACAGCTATAGAGTCACAAAAACATACTCTGTTACACCTCGTGCAGTCGAGATAGAAAAAAGATCAGAGCAGTCAAAGATGACTCTATACACATGTACACTTGAGGGTTCTGCAGACGGTCGTATCGTGATAGAGGCAAAACCTACAGAGCAATAAAAGATGCTACACTGTGTAGTATGAAAAAACATAAACATCTCATCTTTACCATCGACCTTCGTTTGATATCTTTTTTTGAAACAGCATTTGTCCCATTTGCTAGATTTTCGTTGTTTTTGGTATTTTTTTGGTTCGGTTTTATAAAACTACTTGGTGTTAGTCCAGCAAGCCCATTGGCTGAAAACCTAGTGGATAATATGGTTGGGCCACAGTATTTTGATATATTGTTTTTGGTAATAGCCTTGATCGAAGCTATTATCGGACTACTGTTTTTGCTACCTCGTAGCACACGTGTGGTTATTCCTCTCTTGCTCCTACATATGCTGATTGTGTGTTCGCCACTCGTATTACTACCTCAGGATACTTGGCAAACTTTTCTTGTCCCCACACTAGAAGGCCAATACATAATCAAAAATGCAGTTATTGTTGCCGTAGCAATTGGTATTGCAGCATCGACAGTACCTCTCACGCAAAAACGGACGTCTAGCTAGTGCATGGATTGTTCTAGCTGCAAAATAAAATCATACCAGCCAGCTTCCAGTACAAACGTCTGAATAGCCTTCTCGACACCGAACATAATCAGTAGACCAGTCAAGACAAACACTACTCCTACACCTTTTCTGAATTTGCTGTTGGGGTTTGCAAAAAAGTTGAGCTTCTTAACAACCTTCTGCCCACCAAATGCAATCGCTAGTAGCACACAAGCGATACCCAGTACATACGCGATTAAATACGCAAATCCTTGCAGAAAAGACACAGGTAACACAGTTGCAACAATCAAAGCATATGTCGGACTACAACTGTTGAATATTGGCCCGAGCGCTGCTCCTAATACTATGTCTCCTAAAACGCCTTTTTGTGACTGCGAAGACCCTAGCAATTTGTTAGAGAACTGATATATACCTACGCGTACTGTGATTGCTTGCCAGAGATGTGGCAAAACAAGACTCATACCAAATAAAACTAGAATACCCCCCGTTATTATGCTCCAGACAAAAACAGGGACACCTATCAAGACTGTTGTGGCTTTTAAAAGCATGGTAAACACGAGTATCGAAACCGCTAGGCTAGCAATAACTACTAGTGGGCGTCTCAGAGACAGTTTAGATGAACGCTGAGACAAAGGATCGGCGTACAATGAAGACCCTAACACGATCGGCAGAAGCGGCAAGATACAGGGCGCAGCAACAGTCAAAACCCCAGCCGCAAACGCAGCAAAAAAGAACTCCACTAGTCTAGAAATTCCTTTTTGACACTGTCAAAACTAGGTTCATTATACGCAACATAGCTTTTGATTTTTTCTTCGTTACCGTCGACTTCGACTAGGGTTGTTTGCAAAGTCACATCATATTTTTGTCGCAAGCTTTGATTTGTGTCATAGTCCACCTTAAAAATAGTTACCCCGTCTGGTACTGTTGCATTTGTAAGACTATCATCTAACTGACGACACTGAGGGCACCATGTTGCGTGAAAATATAGTATCCTCTGCCCTTCAGTTTTTGCAAATTCTTCCTCGGTGTATGTTGTGTAGGATCCGTGAGGCATACTGTCATGGTCATTATCATGGTTTGCGTCCATCTGACTGTCGTGAGATCGAGTAGTAGATGTAGCAGCCGGAGCGCTAGCTGGAGGCTGATACATGAAAAAAGCAGCCACGCATAGCGCTATTATGATCGATCCTACAACTCCAGCGACAAGGTATTTTTTCATATTTTAGTGTCTTTCATTGTATCATTTTTAGTCTCGAAATACTTGCAGCAGCTCTTCACGAGCAGCTTTTGTCGACTGCAAGAATACTGCGCTGTTTGTTTTGACGGCTTGATTGCGTTTTTCAACCGCAGCCGTGAACTGTTCGTTTTTTAAGGCTTCCTGACGTGATGTTTTTGACTTTTCTTTTGCAGCTTGCATCTCAAGCTTTAAGGTTTCTTTAATCTTTGCCACGTCCTGACCGCTCTCACATGCAGCCTTTGCGTTGGCTATTGCTTGAGTCACAGCGGCCTGAGTAGCTAGCAAGTTTTGCTGAACTGACTGATCAATATTGCTTTTTATTGCTTCTAAATCTACCCTAAAGGCCGCGAATGCTGCATCGTTTGCTGTTCTGCGTACTTCTATCGCATCCGTCATAGCTGTCACATACACCTCTACAGCCTTTTTTTGTTCATCGGTTTCGGCCTTGGCTCTGATTTTTTCAAAATTTTCTTGTCGCTTCGCGTCCCATTGCAAACGTTTTTCCTGCAGTTGCGATTGTCTTTTATCCGTACGCTCGGCCGCCTGTACCGTCAAACTCTCTCGTTTTTTGTCGACCTGAGCTTTTTTGTCAGTCAAATCAGTCTGCATACGAACTGCAATTTGATCAATGGCCTGGCAGCGTGTTTGAGTGCTCTTAGTAGACGTATCTGACTGTGTTGTGGTTTTTGGCTCTTGCTTTTTCGTCGCTGGGGGTTGGCTTGTCGATTCTATGGCGAACGCTTGCGGTACAAACATCACTGCGCACAGTATTGTGACTGCGAATAGAGATCTTGCTTTTTTAGTACCCAGCATAATTACCCTCTAGTGTTTCAGCCGTATTTACTTCGTCTTCTATAGCCTGGGATTCCTCATCGCTCAACTGATCATCGATTTTCTGCTCTGCTTCAATATCGGCCTGAATCGTCTTATCTAACGCTTCTGTATTCTCCGGCTCAATAGTTGGCTGCACTTTTGAAAGTTCTTTGCTAGGCATAACAGTCACTAATACACCAAAAGTAGCTCCCGCTATGATACATACTGTAGCTAGACAAGACACCACCAAAAACGCTTTTTTCTTGCCTGGATTGTTTTCATTTGTTGATAGATCGCTCACAGGTGACACTTGTTGCGTATTGTCTGTTGGTTTGTCGTCCATTTGATCGTTCATAGCAAAAGTTGTTATGGTTACAATCCTAGCATTCTCATACACATAAATCAACAATACTCCTTTTGACGAGTAGTTTGTTATATACTAATGAGTGGACATGACAGGGGATCAACACAACGATTTTGTAAGTCGGCGGCACGCAGGGTGGAATCGACCAACGCCGGTACAAAAAAAGAAAAGGCGCAAGCCGTTTTTGATCATGATGATTATTATGCTTGCACTTTTTGGTGCTCTATATGCGTATATTTTTCTCTACCCTTTGATCCAAACTGGCCCCGCTATTGAAAAAACCAGTGGCTCACTACAAGCAATCATTGACTCATACCCAGATTACAATGTCGGTGTTAGTCTAATAGACACAAAATCTCAAGACCAAATCAACGTTGGCTATCAGTCGGCTTTTACAGCTGCCAGTACAACAAAAGTACTCACAGCCGTTCTCACGCTTAGCGAAGTAGAAAAAGGACGTTTGAGTTTGGATAAGAAATTTTCTGGATATCCTGTATCCTGGCACTTACGACAACTAGTCAACCAAAGCAACAGTGAGTCATGGAAAACACTCAATGATTATTTTGGACAACAAAAGATGGAAGGATATGCCAAGAATATTGGCCTCGATTCATACAACTACAAAAAAAACCTTATCAAGCCTAGCGACGAGGCAATCCTACTTAGTAAACTGTATACAGGCCAGCTATTGAACAAAACACATACATCACAGTTGCTTGGTTTTATGCAGGACACCAACGAAGAAAGTTTCATACCAGCCGTTGCGGACACACAAGACATCACTGTATACCACAAATACGGCTGGCTGGAGAGTAATATCCACGACGTCGGCATATTAAAAACAAAAGATACCAGCTGGGTAGTCGCGATCTATACAAATCCTCAGAATAATGAGATGGACGCAACAACAAGTCGTGAAATTATTCACTCACTCACAGATGTTGTTGTCAAAGGCCTGCGTGGAGAATTTCAGTCAACATAGTCTCCGCCTTTGATACCAAAAAAACTCTCCAAACTGTCGATCTTTTTATCACGCATCTCGCCAGCAAGCTCCCTGCCAACATATCGTAGATGCCACGGCTCGGCATCATAGCCAGTAATAGCCCGATTTGCCTCTGTATATCGTACAATAAAACCAAACTCTGCAGCATGTTGGCCAACCCATATCCCTTCGGAAGTATCTCCAAAACATTGCTGCACATCACAACCATGCGCACCCCCGAGATCAACAGCAAAACCAGTCTGGTGCTCACTATGACCGGGACGTGCACTATAAGTATCAGCATTGGCCTGCCCGTCATTCACCACATATGAGTTATACAAATTTGATTGGTAGTCATACGAGCGAAAACCGCTTATAACCCTGAGAGTAATACCTTGTTGTTTTGCCACATCAATCATATTATTTAGATCTGCTGCAACATGATCGCTAATACGATGACCTTGTACGGTAGCAAACTGTGCTGGCGTGTACTGTCTTGGGTTGAGCGGATTGGGCTTGTTGACCACTACCCATATACTAGATGGATCAGTAGTTGAATATTGCGTTTTGTTAAATTCGGGTTTTTGATATGGGTTTTGTTTGCTATCGTTTATAACTTTTTTTTGGCTGGTAGTTTTTGGTGCTCCTACTTTTTGTGATAATACGATACTGGCTACAAAAGCCCCGACGCAACATAAAATCAACACAACCGCCAGTGTCGTTTTTCGTCTAGAACGACGGGACATTTTCATGTCTTTATCATACCATCAAGTGATATAATATAAGTGTTCTGGAATACAAGATTCTCAGGAGGACAAGAGATAGCAATGACCAATGATATGACCGTTTTTGAACGAGTCATCGATGGACGCTACGAGGAGATTTCGGAAGTCCTAGATAGACTGGCCGAAACATCTTTTAGCAATAATGGTGGGAAATACTCAGAAGTGGTATCTGGCGCGGTACTCAGGCAGGCACAAGTACTCAACATTGATCCTTATGCAAAATCGATCATTTCAGTACAATACGGTGTTCGCTTCGACCTCAATAGAGACAAGATCACCGCATGGCGCCACGATCGGAGATGACATCTTCGATCAATACCACTTCACCTAGCCCGCTCAGGCATATAGCTTGAGCGGGTTTTTCCTGCAATTCGATAGGCTTGCGCAGTCTAGATGTTAGTGTAACAATAGAATATATCTAAGGAGGAATTACATGCAGGTTATCCAGACCAGAGGACTGACAAAAACATACAATGGCGTACATGCTTTAGATCATCTCGATCTTGCAGTACAGCCAGGCGAAGTACTGGGATTTTTAGGCCCCAATGGCGCAGGCAAAACAACTACTATCCGCCTCCTACTCGGTCTGATACGAGCAAGTAGTGGCACTGCAACGATTTTTGGTATGGACAGTTGGAAACACAAAACGGCTGTTCATAAACGGCTTGCATATGTACCTGGCGAAGCAAATCTTTGGCCAAACTTGACCGGAGCAGAGACGCTACGTTTTCTAGCAAATATCCATGGAGGAGTGGATGAAAAATACCAAAAGAAACTTATCAAAGAGTTCAAATTTGAACCACATAAAAAAGTTCGCGCATACTCAAAAGGCAACAAACAAAAAATAAACCTTATTGCAGGTTTGAGCTCACGCGCAGAGTTGCTAGTCCTAGATGAACCAACGAGCGGTTTGGACCCTTTGATGGAACAAGCTTTTCGCGATGCAATTTTCGAAGCAAAAAAAAGAGGCCAGACAGTTTTTTTGAGTTCACATATATTAGAGGAAGTTGAAGCTTTGTGTGATCGTATAGCAGTTCTATCCAAAGGCAAGCTAGTCGAGCTCGGAACGTTAAAAGAGCTGCGCCATCTGTCTAGCGTTAGTGTTGAGGCAACATTCGCTAACAAACCGCCAAATGTAAAGATGATAAAAGGCGTAAGCAATGTAGAGGTCACGGGTAACACACTTCGTTGTCAGGTGCGTGGCGATATCAGTACTCTACTAAATGTCATCTCTCGTGCAAAACCATTGACACTACTCAGCAGTGAACCGTCGCTCGAAGAATTGTTTTTGTCACTATACGGAGAAAAAGAAAGACGACGATGAAGCTGCCTCTCGTAAATGCTCGATTCGTTTTCAGACAAATGCGTCGCGGCATAGTGTTATTTGCTATTGCCATTTCACTCTTGGCTACTCTACAATCCGTTGGACTACAAGCTTCTATGCCAAACCTTGATGAGCGGAAAAAACTAATAACAGCCCTCGATGCCAACCCAACAATCAATTTGTTATATGGTGAAACAACACTCACCTACACTCCGGCTGGCTACATGTATTACCGCTCTGGCGTGATGTGCATGTTGATAGCCAGTTTATGGGGTTTGATGTTCGCAACAAGAATGTTCAGAGGACAAGAAGAAGACGGTCGAACCGAACTTCTATTAACCGGCTCAACAACACATGGTCGATACACTTTTGAGACATTGCTCGGTATTTTTTCTGGCATCGCTGTAGCATTCTTACTTATACTTACAGCAGTTTCAGCCATTGGCAGCCAAGACTATGTTGGTCTAGATATTGGAGAATCGGCGTACTTTACGCTCGCTATAGTGATCAACGTAGCCTTTTTTGCAGCAGTTGGCGCACTAACCTCCCAGCTAGTAGAAACCCGACGCAAAGCTATTCTTTTTGGAGCGATACCGCTGGCAATATTTTTTGTCATGCGCTCGATCGGCAATGTAGCAGACAGTCTTTACTGGGTAAAAAACTATACTCCTTTTGGTTGGGTCGATCAGATGCATCCGATCTATAACCACCAGCCTATGTGGATCGTACCGTTTGCTATCACCATCCCCCTACTGTGCGTATTGAGTATTTGGATTGCTAGTAACAGAGACTTAGGCGATAGCCTGCTGCGAGCAAAAGAGTTTGCTAAACCAAAACTTATCTTACTTCGCAGTTCGCTAGGTATGAGTTTTCGAATGAGTCGTGGGGTGCTCCTTAGTTGGCTTGTTGGTACGATTGCAATGGGCGTGATGATTGCAAGTATCTCTCAAACCGCCGCCGATGCACTAAAAGATTCTAACGATAGTGTGCTAACTAGTACCATTCAAGCGCTGAGCCAGGGCGGAGTGGATATTGCCGAGAGTTTTGTAGCTGTTAGCGGTATGTTCTCTGCACTACTTATTATGGCTATGATTGCTTGGGGTATTGGTAGCCTCCGTAGTGAGGAAGCAAAACAGCTACTTGAAAATTTGGCTGTTCGTAATGTCTCACGCACCAGATGGCTGTTTGGTCGTGTGTTTATACTGACCGTTGCCTCGCTCGCTACCTGTGTCATCACTAGTATGGCTGTTTGGTATACTGCAAAAACCCAGGGTATTGAAATTGATTTCAAGACAATGGTCATAGACGGATTGAACATACTAGCCCCAGTTGGTGTATTCCTGGGACTGGGTGTTGCTATGTTTGGTGTACTACCTAGGCTGGCGACATGGATACTTTATGCACTTTTAGGATGGTCGTTTGTAGCACAAATGATCGCTGCCATTATCAAGGATCAAAAAACCCAAGATATACTTAATAGCACATCTATTTTGCAACCAATGTCCTTAGTCCCGGTCGCAACAGTTGACTGGAAGCAGTTTTGGTTATTGATTATTGGAGCGCTGGCACTACTTATCATCGGTTTTTTCGCCTTTTCCAGACGAGATCTCAACAACGAATAGAAATATTATTTAATCTGCTTTAGATCATTTCTCAAAAACCAGGTAACAAAAAAAGTAATACTTAATAACGTGCTTGCTAGCACAAGAAGTATCTCTTGATCACTGGCAATGTGCAAGCTACCAAAGACACCAGTAGCAGGCACGGTTACACTGAATAATGCCAACCACAGAGCAAGTTTCAGCCAAATAATGGCATATAGATTCAGACACAGTGCACTACAAATACGAAAGAGTGGGCTCAAGCCCATTCGCATCAGAAAGGGGAGTGCAAAAATTCCTGAAGTTGCTAGTAAAAATACCGTTATTTTTGCCGTCGATAGGCCACCAGGCAATTGATAACTCTGTATAATCGGCAAAAACTTCTCTATCGTCATCAACTGAGACACCACCATCGAGACAATCACTACAACCAGTCCGTAACTTAGCACTATTGTCGTAGTACTCACTTTGTTTTTCGGATAAACTGCAACTGCAAGTTTCATATCTGTTATTATACAGTCAAAATCATCAGTTAATGTTGTTTTTTTAGCAAAAATGCTTGTGCTAAAGCTAAAAATGGTTTATATTTGTCACAAGCGAAAGAACAAAAACAAAAACCTTCAAAAAACAAAAGGTGATTTCGCTCTACGATCTCCACCACAACACTATAAAACCCCTTAACAGGGGTTTTATTAGTACAGATCCCTCTTTTTTGTCCCGATCGGGACAAAAAAGAGGCAATTTATTCAGTAGCTTTCTTTGACTGTGCCTTTCTCCACTGGGCAATCTCACCATGATGCCCACTGATCAACACACTGGGTACTTTTTTGCCACGGAATTGTTCTGGACGAGTGTATTGAGGAAATTCCAAAGTTTGGTCGTCAGTAAAACTTTCTATTTCGGCGCTCATTTCTCCGCCCAACACACCCGGTATCAGTCTGACGACACTATCTATGATAGTCATCGCAGGTAGCTCTCCACCTGTCAACACATAATCCCCCACTCTCACCTGCTCGTCGACCACCTCTGTTATTCTTTCGTCGTACCCCTCATAGCGAGCACACACAAATATCAGACCGGTGCTATCTTCACTCCATTTTTTAGCTATAGACTGCTTCCATGACTTGCCTCTTGGTGTTGGCAGTACAACTTTTGCACTAGAGTCGGCTTTTTTAGCATATTCGATTGCTTCAAACAAGGGTTCGGGCTTGAGCAACATACCGTCACCCCCACCGTAAGGCGTATCGTCAACCTGCTTTCTGGGGCCAATACCAAAGTCTCGAAGATTTATTAGTTCAAACTGCACTACTGACTCTTTTTGTGCTTTCCACATCATAGATGTGTTCAAAACGCCTTCGAACATTTCCGGGAACAAAGTAATAATCTGGATTTTTCTCATCTGTTATTATTATAAACCATGAACCCAAAAACCCAGCCGTTAGACTGGGTTTTTAAGACACAAAAGCTCTCTAGACTTTTTGTAAAAGTTTTCGACTCGCATGAGCATTTTTGTTTTTATCGGTGGTCCTTGTTTTCCCTAGGACAGTGTTCGTGGTGGATCACCTGAACTGCCTATGATTATATATCAAGATCGTCTAGGTCTGCAAGTTCTTTTCGGGTGTTTTTGGTAAGATCTGACTCCTCGGCCTCGTTTTCCACAGTTTCATCTGTTGTATCTTCCACAGGTGTGTTGTCGCTTGTGTCATCGTTTGCGGGCTTGGCGCTAGATGTATTATTGGACGGACCTTGGTAGTCGTCGTTGTTGACAATCTTTAGGTTATAACGAGCATCGTTCTTCGTTCCTAGCGCTCTTAGTAGCGTACGCAGACTCTGCGCGGTCACCCCTCTTTTGCCAATTACTCTCCCCAGATCGTCTGGATTGACCGTTAGCTCTAATAATACGCCCTTTTCATCTATTCTTCTCTCAACTACCACATCGTCCGGATGCCCCACAAGCTCTCGAACGATATATTCAACAAATTGTTGGTCAATACTAGTCATCTGTCACCTCCCTCGGCCATGCTTATGTTTACCATTTTATTGTAGCTTAGACATATAGTAAAAGTAAAATATATTCATTCAAAAAGTAAAACGCCCACCGAGTTTCCTCGGTGGGCAAAAGTCTCAAGACGCCTTATTGCGGCTCTTCAAACTCGATGATCGGGCAGACGACTGTGCCGTCTTTCCAAACTTTGAACCTTTCCCAGCTGAGCCGTATGAACCCGGCTGTGTGGGTTGCGTTGTATTTGGTCACACCCCACATTGACAGAGCCAAGACGAGCAGCAAGTCAAGAGCAATAGACATATACACAAAGAAGAGTGCATCTGAGTTGCCCAGCGGATCTACCGCATCATCTTGCTGCAAGAACATAAGAAACGGAATTGTGTTTTGAGGTGTTATCTCTGATCCACTCATCAAAGCAATGAGCGCGAGCACCCATGCGCCGAGCAAGGTCAGAACAGCCAGTACACCAGCGATGAAAAACATGCTCCCTGCAAGTACCAGCACAGAGATGATTGTCCACAACCCAATCTTCATCAGGGCTCGGCTGACTGTCCGCACTGTAGCGGCAGAAGCCAGGCTAACAAAAAGGCTTTTCATCACTACCCAAAAGTAGCGACAAAGATTGGTGCTCTTTGTGCTGCCAGCACTCTCACGAAAGCGACGAGCGTGCCAGCTCTGCGTGTTTACTACCAGACTTTTGTCTGACATATCTTTCCTCTTTTCGAGTAGGACGACAACGACAATGTACTGCTCTTTTCCAAGAACTTATAGATATATTATCACTTTTGTGACTATTTGTAAATTTAGTATGAAACAAAGTATTTAAGCTTCGGCTAGCTTTTCAGCATCTTCAACAGTAGTTTCTTCGGCTTCTTGAGGCTGTTCGGTCTTTGCTTCTTCAGTACTAGGTGCTGCTTCGTCAGCTTCAACCGGCGCTTCCTCTGCGACTTCTTTCGTTGGAGTCTCTGGCTCTGCAGGTTGGTTTTTGCGTAGCTTATCTGGATTACGAGTAGATTTTTCCTTCTTGCCAGCCTTTTGTACCCATTCAGGTAGTTTGACTTTTTGTTCAACCAAAAGTTTCACAACTCGTGGGCTAGGTTGAGCGCCAGTACTTAGGTATTTTTCGATTTTCTCTTTGTCAAATCGCACTTCTTTAGTGTGTGGGTTGTAGCTGCCAACATAGGCGACAACACGACCACTACTTGGGTGGCGTTGGGCTTCCTGAACGGCAACACGATATACTGGGTAACCTTTGCGACCAAGTCGCTGCAAACGAATAGCTAACATATTTTCCTAAAACTCTCTTCTGTTTAAAATTATTGTTTAGACTTGATACCTAGCCTACCTCATATGACAACAGATGTCAAGATGAAGGAGAATTTATCATAATCAATTTTATTGCCACAGTACGCCCGATCTCAAATCGGCCGCCAGGACAAACAGTGCTACATAGACCAGTGTGATAACAATTGCCATCGGTATGAACATACTCTTGATCTTTAGGGATCTGCAGGTGAAATATGTGGCAAATACTGTTAGCAAAAGACTAACAAATATCGCAACGAGTAGATTATTTATATATCTGTCAGGGAAAAGTCCTGATTCCTCTGGGCAGGTGTTTGAATACCTACCATAATCAGCGAGGCATTGGGGCTGAGCAGGATTGATAATAGAGTTTAAAAGTATGCTGATGATCACAAGCGAAAATACCGAAAAAATAACTATAAATATAACCTCTATAAAAATTGGAATTATTCTACTCTTTGTACCTGTGCTAAGAGGGCTATTGGCTGATCGCTTTTTGGTTTTTTCCATATCTTAAGTTCCTTGTTTGGTTTCTAACGCCAACCTCACTGCTGCTTCGCATGTCTCAACCAAAGAATATGTAATCGACACGTTCGGGCAATCTTGCGACAAACGACGTGTAATATACCGAATATTGCCAAACTCTTGCTCTACACCAACAACAAGCGGCACTCCATCATGTACATGATTGGCCTTCCATTCACCTAGTTCAAACCGTGAAGTCTGACCATACGCACGACCAGGTGTCGGCTCTGATTGTTCGGCGAGCCAAAATAACACAACGCCATTTTGCGCAGCACGACCGAGGTATCGCGTCTCCCAATCGACCTGCGCTTCGTACACAAACTCACCTTCCTCGTAGTCTTTTCTAGGTGAAGCAACAACTATGCTACTGTCGATATCGTGGATCGTCTGGATAGCAGTTGACTGCCAATCGGGGGCACCCTGTATAGGTCCTGCAAGAAAAATAACCTTTTCACTATCATCAAGCTCCGCGATCTCTGGGGGTTGTATGTATAAACGATCAGCCATCTTCTCTCAGTCCTTTACGCCCAGTTTGTCATATACTTCAACTGCCGCCTCAGCAGCTTTTTGCTGAGCAGACTGTTTGGAACTACCAATTCCTTTGCCCTTGAGTTTGCCGCCGACATACACACCGAGCGTAAATACCTTGTCGTGATCAGGACCTTCCTCGGTGATGACTTTGTACACAGGAGTATGATTGTCTACGCGCTGGGCAACTTCTTGTAGTACAGATTTTGCGTCTCTCCAGCTACCACTAGCCAAAATCGCATCTAGTTTGCTCGCTATGTGTTTCAAAATAAAATCATTTGCTGCATCGTAGCCTTTTTCAATATAAATCGCCCCAATCAAGGCCTCGAAAGCATTTGCCATAATTTGCTTGCGCGCCCTCTCACTACCCTGTTTTTCTCCTTTACTAAGGCGCAGCAACGACTCATAGCCAAGTTTTTCACCAGACTCGCCAATACTCTCTGTACGCACCAGGGCAGCACGCCAAGAGGTTAGTACACCTTCAGGCTCTTTGAAGTTGTTGAAAAGATAATCTGTGACTGACAACTCTAGCACTGCATCACCTAAAAATTCTAGACGTTCGTTGTGCTCACTTGTGCTTTTGCGATGCTCGTTGACATAGCTACGATGCGTAAATGCAGTCACGAGAGTTTGAATATTTTCGAATTCTAAACACAGTTTTTTTTGCGCAAAATCTTTATATGGGGTTGTATCCATACCTGTCATCTAAGCTCCCTGGCGTATACGCTTCCTGGCAAGCAGCATTAGTTTGCCGATATCCTCGTATTCTATTTTGTCCAACGCTTCCTGAAATGAAAACCATTTAATGCCGTTCATCCACTCTTCCTTTTTGATAGCATTGGTGTCGCCCTTGGCCTTGACGAGGTATATCTGAGTAGTCATCAACACAAGTGTGTTCACGCGACGATAACGAAAGTGTATTTTACCGAGCCAGCCGAGTACTTCCGTATCTTTAAGACCAGCTTCTTCGGCAATCTCGCGTTTCGCTGTCTCTTGCGCAGTTTCACCCTCTTCGATATGTCCTTTTGGGATAGTCCAGCGGTCTTTTGCATCTTGGATCAGCAGTATCTCCACTTCCCCTTTGGCGTTTTGTCGATAGACAACGCCGCCAGCGGTCGGCTCACGCACCAATTCTTGT
Source organism: uncultured Candidatus Saccharibacteria bacterium (assembly GCA_964348695.1). Classification (GTDB taxonomy): domain Bacteria; phylum Patescibacteriota; class Saccharimonadia; order Saccharimonadales; family Saccharimonadaceae; genus JACPYF01. Next base: position 131,515 of record CAYGDI010000002.1, read on the forward strand.
ATAGAAGCTCGCGAGCGACTAAAGTATTTTTTTACTCTGTCTCCGAGCTTTGGTTTTTTATCATCGGTCATATTATTTCTTTTCTTCCTTTTCAACCAACGTACGATACGCTGTACCGAGCACACCGTTCACAAATCGAGATGAGTTATCAGAACCAAATGCTTTTGCCAGTTCCACAGCTTCGTTGATAACAACTTTTGGTGGTGCTGTATCTTGCATTTCGATGAGCTCATACAAAGCTAAACGTAATATTGCTAGATCTACCCGAGCAATCTGAGGCAGAGGCCATTCTGGGGCAATAGGCTGTATCAACTCATCGAGATGAGCTTGCTTCTTGTGCGCACCAAATACTAGTTTTTTTACAAATGCTTTGTCTTTAACTGTTTTCTCGTATCGCGCCAGGTTGCGTGTGTAGACATCGTCAAGTTTCACGCCCTTATCCCCACAACTCACACGAAAATCTACCTCATATAGAGTTTGTAGTGCGATGATACGACCGAGATGACGATTTGATGCCACGTTGGTTATTTCCTTGTTGTTAAATTATCTAATGTGTGAGCCTATTAGGCCTTCTTTTTTCCGCTTTCGCGTTTTGTAGTATACGCTTTGATAGGCGATTTACTGTTGACAGTGCGCGCTAGTTTTACCAACAAATGACTTCGGCGAAGCCCTGTTTTACGCGGACTGGTTTGTTTTTTTGGCTGTCCCATACTAAAACAACTCCTTTCCGTTTAATCTTTCACTTACTTGCAGTATAGCGTAGGAAAGCATAAAACTCAAGCTAAAATGCTTGACTTTATTTAGTGTTTATGCTAATATATACAACATGACACAATATGAATCGTCACCAATCAACATATCCGCCGCACGTGAACAGGCAAAGCAATCTCATGATCGATCAGTAGATCGTCGTACGAAACCTTTGCTACCGGCACGTGCCCGACAGATTGCGCTTGTCGCTGGAGTTGCTACTGGACTCTTGGCTGCAGGTGTTGCCTACGAACATGGCCAGTCGGTTGAAGAAAAATTGACTGGTGCAACACAAGAACTAGTGATACAAGACAGCTCTAGTGTATGGACTGCTGCTGAACGGATTGCTGATGAACATAATACTCACACACAAAACGTTATCGAGGCAATCAAAAAGCTGAATAATATTGAAAGCTTTGGTAATTTTCAACCTGGACAAACAATTAAAATACCTGCTGCTTTGCCAGAAGATTCAGAAACTCACGTTAGCTAACGACTAGATTGACTATACGACCACTGACATAAATTGCTTTTTTTAGCTCCTTGCCTTCTAGGTGTGGAGCTATTTTTTCATGCGTTTTTGCTAACTCAACAATAGCAACTTCTGTGATATGCGCATCAACATTCAGTGTCGCACGAACCTTGCCGTTGACCTGAACAGGAACGGTAATTGTATCGCTAACCAAGTGTTTTTCGTCCCACTTCGGCCAATTGTCTACGTGAATTGTCTCATTGTGACCTAGTTGCGACCACAACTCTTCGGTGATATGTGGTGCAAATGGCGCAAGAACTTGCAGCAAGCTTTCAATCGCAAACTTCCATGCATCGCTTTTGCCTATCCCAGCACTTTCTTTTAGCTTAAAGTAGCCATTCACCGCTTCCATCATTGCTGATACTGCTGTGTTGAATTTGTCATTTTCTATGTCTTCTGTGACTTTTTTGGTGGATTTATGAGCAATTTTTAAAATATCTGCTGCTTGCTGATTGTTGAGAGAGATAGTATCGCCATCTAGATATTCTTGCACCAAATTCCAAGTGCGGTTGAGGAATCGATAGGTACCTGGAACGCCACGAGTATCCCAAGGAGCATCCATGTCATATGGCGCAATGAACATTTCATACACACGCAGACTGTCGGCGCCATATCCGCTGTCCATTATCTCCATTGGGTCTATTACATTACCTAGGCTTTTGCTCATTTTGCGTCCGTCTGGCGCCATAATATAGGCGTTGTACATCATACGCTTGAATGGCTCTGGGTCGCCAACTAGCCCTATTTTATGAAAAAATCGCATCCAAAAACGAGCGTACAGTAGATGTGCGACTGCATGGTCGGCGCCATTGTAAAAGTCTACCGGTGCCCAATGTTTGATTTGATCTGGATTCCAGGGTTCATTTTCATTGAACGGGTCTAGGTAGCGTAGGAAATACCAACTGCTACAGGCATAGCCGTCCATTGTGTCTGTTTCGCGCTTTGCTGGACCACCACATTTTGGACACTCGGTATTTACCCAATCTTCAACCTCAGCCAGGACAGACGTTGCGCCGCCACGAGGTTTGAAATCTTCAACTTCGGGTAATTCGACTGGCAACTGATCATCTGGCACAGCAACTGCACCGTCTTTGTCACAATACACAATTGGTATCGGCGCGCCCCAATAACGTTGACGGGATATGAGCCAGTCGCGCATTTTGTACTGCACCTTGGTAGTACCAAGTTTTTGCTGCTCTAGCCACGCAACAATTTCTTCGCGAGCTTGCTCACTGGCCATGCCATCAAACTGTCCAGAATGCACCAACAATCCTTCGCCAACATGAACATATGCGTCGTCGAGCATTTTATACCCATGAAAATGCGCCGGCTCTTCAACTACTGACTCAAGCGCTGACTCATCAACCCATCGAATTGAAAACTGGTCTTCATTATCGTCAAGATTTCTGTTCGTTTTCTCCTCATCGATTAGTTCAAAAAAGATTGGCAAAAATCTTGCGGCTACATGCTTGTCTTTGACATTTGAATAGAAGTGGTTATTGACCCAAGATGAAGCGTTTTTTATATGCTTGAAGTTGACATAACCAGTTTCCTCGGTTATTTCGCGTTTTGCCGCCTCGATCGGGTCCTCGTTTTTTTCTATACCTCCACCAATAAACATCTTGCCACCGGTATTTTTCTGGCGCTCACCCCAATCTAAAATCAACACTTTATTGTTATTTGGATTTCTTAGAACTGCGATAATTGCGTCTTTTTTTATCTCAGATTCATGCTGGTGGCCAAATGAGGGTTCAACGACCTGTCGTATAGCAATATCAAACTTTTTAGCAAATTCGTTATCACGCTCGTCGTGGGCAGGAACTGCCATGATGGCACCTGTGCCGTAGCCCATCATAACGTAGTCGGCAATCCAAATTGGAATTTTTTCACCATTTACTGGATTGATAGCATAACCACCGGTTGGTACTCCTGTCTTTTCTTTGTTTTCCTGACGCTCGATCTCACTTTTACTTGCAGCTTTTTTAACGTAATCTTCAACAGACTTTTTATTTTTGTCAGTAGTTATTTTGTTGACTAGATCATGCTCGGGCGCCAAAACCACAAAAGTCGCACCAAACAAAGTATCGGGACGAGTGGTGAAGATTTTAATAATATCTTCACTGCCATCGACTTGGAAATCTACTTCGGCGCCCTGAGATTTGCCGATCCAGTTTTTTTGCATAGTTTTGACCATTTCGGTCCAGTTCAGATCGTCGGTAGCTTCTAGAATCTCGTCAGCATATTCGGTGATTTTGAAAAACCACTGCTTCAGATTTTTCTTTGTGACTTGGTTGCCACATCGCCAACATTTGCCACCTTCGACTTGCTCGTTCGCTAGGACTGTCTGATCAGTTTCGCACCACCACTGGGGAGATTCCTTTTGATAGGCCAGGCCATTTTCGTAAAGTTTGTTAAATATCCACTGAGTCCATTTGTAATACTCTGGGTCGGCTGTGCTAATTTCTTTTGTCCAGTCATAGCTGTAGCCCAGACGTTTTAGCTGGGTCTTGAAGTTTTCTTTAGCTTCGTCATGTGCCACGCGAGGTGTTTTACCAACCTTGATCGCATAGTTTTCAACTGGCAAACCAAAACTGTCCCAACCGATAGGATTGTAGGCGTTGAAACCCTGTTGCCTCTTGGCGCGAACTTTTATATCACTGAACTGAAATGTCCGACCGTGACCGATATGTATCCCGGCACCTGTGATGCCTGGCAACATGCTCATGCCATAATATTTTGGTTTGCTATGATCAGCAAGATCAACGACGTACGTGCCGTCTTGTTCCCATTTTTCTTGCCATTTTTTCTCAATAGCTAGTGGATCGTACCTTTGCATACGTTATATTATAACAGGTGTAAATTCTGGTTGAATTATATTTGGGTAGTATTCATGCCTGTACTCAAACCGCCAAAGGCTTCAAGATATATTTCCTGCAGCTCTTGCATCAAATCTGCTGCTTCGAGATATTTTGATGGACTTTTAAGATCTGGCTGTTTTTTTGTATCAATCATCATTTCAAAATTGACTGTACCGTCCTTTTTGTTTTTGTTTTCTAGTTCAATTTTCTGAAAATCGTGACCCCATCGTGATATCCACACGGTAGTTTTGAGCTGATCCAGGGTTTTTTGCGTATCTTTGATTTCACTGTCAGAAGTTTTGGTTTCTTCAGTAGCAGCACCGTCTGTGTCTTCGGTACATTTGTCTAATGCTTTTGCTATATCAGTTTTCTCGAACTCTTCACCGAATGCTTGCATCTGCTCTGCGTCGAGAGAAATCTCGTATGCGATGCTATCTTGTCCGTTAATAGTAGCTGTTTTCCCTGTATCTTCGATATCAATGAAACGACTCTCTGCATATGTATCTATAACCTGCTGCTGCTGTGAGTTTTCTTTGTAAAATGTCTCAATAGCCTTGTCAGTACATTCTTGTTGTTTTTCGTAGCCTTCTGCATATTGACTGATATCTTCTTTGTCTACACGAATCCATTGCCCATCTATCTTTTCAAAAAAGCTTTGCAGTTTTGCCAGTAAAGGTACAAGTGTAGGTTCAGAGGCATAGTACTTGCCATATTCTGTCTGGAGTGCTTTTTCGAAAAGTTCTGGAGCGTTGTTGAGTTTGAAATAATAATCACCACTTTCTGCGACCATACCTGCTGCGTCGAGATCAAGCTGCAGATTATCAAGATTGATCTTGACTTTTGCATCTAATGACCCTGTGAGATTGGTATTGTCACTTTGTGAACTAAATTCAACAGTAATACTCTCTTTTGAATTTGGATCGGCAGCCTTTAACGAACCTGCGGTAACTACTGTCTTTGCCTTGAGGCTATTTTGAACAGCATCTAATAGTATTTTTTCCGGGCTTGTAACATATAGAGCAAATACAGTCCCGCTAATCAACACAATGATTCCTGCGACTATAGAGGCCAAAATAATCATCAGCTTTTTCTTACTCTTTTTTGGTGGTTCATCTGGGACAAATGGCTCCGAGATAGCAGGTTGAGATATCTGGTCTGACGCAGGTTGTACTGCGGTACCAGCAGATTCTAGCGTAGATGTGTTGGGAGTTTCTGTAGGCATACCCTCTTTGGAGAGTGTTGATGGCGATTGGCTATTGGTGTTTTCGGTATTGGTTGTATCATCTTCTTGGTCTGGCATAGTGACCTTCCTTTACTTTAGTGCTTATGCTATATACTGAAGACTATACCACCTATGTGGTGAATGTATCAAACTGACTTGATTTGACTTTGAGCCACTCTTCGCTTTGACGAACCAACTTTTGTTGATCAGAACTGTTATGCAGTATGGGTTTGATAGCCTCTTCGGCAAAAACACCATTTTGAGAGCCTTTGAATAATACAATAGCGTTTGGTTCTAAGATACTATGGACAAAACCACCAGCGCTAATAGGGTCTGAAAAACTTTTTACTAAACAACCGTTGCTTTTGGCCGCTGGTGCAAGGTATTTCTCGGCTTCTGCACCGATGGTAACAACATAATGTAAACGCTCGCTACTGCATAGTTTGCCGATTTTTTCGTGCTCGATAGCAGACACTTCCCCCAATTCGTTCATGCTACCTAGCACTGCGATACGCTGTGGAGATTCTTGCTGATAGAGTGTTTTGAGTGCAGACTCGACTGCCAACGGACTGGCATTGTAAGAATCATCGATAATGACTGAATCTTTGAGACCTGGTAGTATGTTCATTCTGCCTGCTGGTGCTGTGATTTTTGATAGACCTTCTGCTATCATGGTCGGCTCGAGACCTAGTCTCTCTGCAACAAAACCGGCTGCAACGGCCGCTTTTACGCCCGCCTCACTAGCAACATGGATCTTAGCAGGAATATCTGCAGTCGAAGGTGTGATCAGCTTGCCTTTTACTAAACCAAGCTGCATGTCTTCGACCAAAAACCTGTATTCTGCAGAGCCACCGAGACCATAGGTATCGATCTCTGGGTTGGTGATGTACTGTGCGTATGTTCCTGGCACATCATCACGATTGATAACTGTGATCGAGGAGAAATTCGACACTTCTAACTCTTCTTTTGCAACTGCATCAAGCGTTTTGAAAAATTCCATATGCTCGGGTGAAACCGCAGTGACAACTGCTATATCGCCGTGAAGATACGTACCAAAATGCGCGATGTCTCCGGGCTGATCTGTGCCAAGCTCTTGAACAATAACATCACAGTCACTTTGCTTTACTTTGATGCGCTGCTTGGCGGCTTTTCTCACTCTGAGCCATTCGCCGATCGATCGGATATTGTCAGGATAGGCGATCCCCAAGATACCAAGCGGCACACTCATATGTGTGTTGTGGTTGCCTTCATGCACTCTTACTCGGTATTTTTCAGAAAGGACTGTTGCAATAGCGAGTTTGGTACTTGTCTTGCCCACGCTACCAGTGACAAACACTAGTTTTGGCTGATGTTTTGCTACGTATTGACGTACGTACTTTTCTAGCTTTTTTTGAATGTAATTTTTTAGCATAACTATTACAAATCATTATACAACATAAAAAGCCCCCCGCCTCGACGGCCATTCGACCGAAGAGACAAGGGGGCGGACGGCGCATCAGCTAGTTGGCGCTAGCTTCTTCGCCATTTGTTCGTCTGTGACGCGTTTTACATCCCACGCTAGACCTAGCTTTTCCATCCACCAGATCGCCCAACCGCTTGGGTCAAGGGCTTTCTGCCAACGCTTCAACCCGTGAAAGGCGGAAGTTGGAAAGGCATGATGATTGTGATGCCAGCCTTCGCCAAAGGTGGGTAGTGCAAACAACCAGTTGTTGGTGCTTTTATCTGGTGTACGAAACGGGCGACTGCCAAACATATGGCAGACTGAGTTGACACTCCATGTCACGTGATGCGTCACCAGCATTCTGACCAGACCGCCCCATACAAAACCAGTCAACGCGCCTTGCCACCTAAAACCAGTGAGGACGAAACCTGCCACTGCTGGCAAGATAAAAGACAGCGGTAGATAGACAGAAAAGAATTTTCTGCTCACCCTCATAACCGTCTCATCCTTGAGTAGGTCAGGAACAAAACGCTCCTCCTTTGCCGATCCAACGGTTAGGAGCCAGCCTATGTGGGCGTGCCAAAATCCTTTCAACGTGCCCTTTAGCCCGGACTGCTCGTATCCAACGTGCGGACTGTGTGGGTCACCCGGCTCATCTGCATGAGCATGGTGACGCCTGTGGTCTGCCACCCAGGATGTTGGCTTGCCTTCGATTGCCATTGAACCAGCAATCGTCAACAAACCACGTATCCAATTGTATGTCTGAAAACTCCGATGAGTGAGAAGTCGATGAAAACCGACTGTAACACCCATGCCAGTAAAGACATACAACACTACTGCGAGGGCAATGTCTGTCGCAAAGACCCAGCTCTGCCACGACAGCCAAACAGCGATCAACAACCCGATAAACGGGATAATGATGATCGCCAATGTTGCAATGTTGTGGCCCAAACTATTGGGCTCTATCTCGTCAGAAAATGCCTCCATGTTGGAGGCTGCTGCATTTTTGTGCAATTCACTCGACAATTGATTCTCCTCCTCAGGTTGTTTCGAAAGTCGGTCAATCTAAAACTTATTATACTTTAAAAACTAGTTTTTGAACAGTCTTTGGCTCGCCTATGGCGCTATACGAAAATTGAGGTTCAGATAACAAAGTGTACCCACTTGTGCGTTCGCCCGTACGGCACCTGCGATAGAACAATCCGCGTTTTCTCCGTAAAGTGCGTAATATATACGACTTGATTGCACAGCACCCGAGCCGTTAGTCATCAATTCATATTGTACCCCACGTCTATATATTTGTGTGGGACTAGCGTTTAATGTGTAGGTAACAATCCTATCAAAACGCTGACCAGTTGGCGCTTTAGTAGCAAGGCCTATCTCGTTGACAAAATCTGACTTTACATATGGGACTGACCCGGGATTTGGCCAATTACAGTTTGAGGTCCAGCTGATAGAATTGTACGTTGTGTTAGGGTAATCAGTCGCCACACCTAGGCATGTAAGATACTGGCTATTAGCAGCCGGATACGATGCGGTTCTCAGTTGGCCGTATACACTGTTGTAATTTTCAAGTGCCTGGGACCAATTGCGAGCTGCATTTATTATTGCTGTGTTGTATGCTTTTTGCTGTATTCCGTTGTATGTTGCAACTATCAACGCGGCTAATATACCTATAATAACTATGACGATCAGCAGTTCAACGATCGTGAAACCGCTCGGTTTTGATAGAAATGATTTCTTTTTCTTATTGGAGCCCATCCTGATAGACAGTATACTCCAAAAAAGATTCAGTAGAAAGATTCGGTAGAAATGGTGGAGATACGCGGATTCGAACCGCGGACCTCTTCGCTGCCAGCGAAGCGCTCTAGCCAACTGAGCTACATCCCCTCGTTCCAGCTATTCTAGCAAACAAATCCGCCCCTGAAAAGAGACGGACTGGAGTTGATGCGCGCCCACCCGGGGCGGGTTGTTTGTAGTATCTCGGAAGTTGTTTGTTTTTGTAGGCAAGCGCCCCTGTGCGCATCAGCTAACATAGTTCAATATCTCATAGCATAAGCATAAAGTCAACTGTGGTCATGGTAATTTGGCGCAAAGTGTGTTTAACTGATTAGCGTTAGGAAAGTAAAATCACATTAATAAGATTTTTAATTAGTTCGGTCGGTCTGACACTTTTATATAGAAAAACAGGAAAATTTGATACACATGGCAACTAAACTTTTTGTCGGCAGCCTAGCATGGGCTACCACAGACGACCAGCTAAAAGCTCATTTTGAAGCAGTTGGTACAACTACAAGTGCGCGTGTCGTGACTGACCGTGAATCTGGACGATCACGGGGCTTCGGTTTTGTAGAGTTCGAAAATGAAGACGATGCTAAAAAAGCAATCGACACATTGAACGGCTCACAGCTTGACGGACGAGAAATCACCGTCAACGAAGCACGTCCGCGTGAAGAAAAACCACGCTACTAATAATTTTTAGTACGTGATGGAAAACACCTCCTTTAGCGAGGTGTTTTCTTGTTAGAATCATTTTACTAGTAATCGCAAGAGGTAGAGTGGTATACTGACTAAAAGCATAAGGAATTAAAACATATGGACTCTCAAGACAACCAAGCAGTAGACAGTGTAGCTCAACCAGTTACTACCGAGCCCCCTCAACAACCACCGACAAAACAACCGAGATTTAGCAAAAAGCGCAAGATGATATTTGTGGGTATTCTAGTCGTCGTTATATTGCTAGGTATCGGTGCTTATTTTCTACTGAACAAATCAACTACTAGTAAAACTGCTCGATCCCAGAGCTCTGAAAAATCAATGGTTGTCACAGAAAAGATATGTTTCCTACGAGTTGGATATCTGAATTGTGTTGACGACAAGGGCGAGTCTAAGGTTCGTTACGATTTACCTGATCTTGGAGCTGGAGTAGATATCCAGACACTTGTATCTAGTACAGACGGCAGTCAATATCTCGCTAGTAGTGTCACTAGTGTTTATCCAGCCAAATATTCTCTGTGGTTGATAGATAGTAAACTGGAAAATGCCGAGGAGATAAAAAATATACCACTAGACGGCAATACTTTTGGCCTAGCCCCGACATTTTCACATGATGGTAAATCTATATTGCTCAGCTTTAACTCAGAAGAAGACAGCGAACCGAAACTTTTCCGATATACAATATCTTCGAAAAAATTAGAGAGAATAGGCACAATCTACGGTAGGAATCCTGTAGAAACAAAAGACGGACGCATATTGTATACAGGACGACAATCTGTAGATTATAGACCTTCTGTAGTAGATGCCAATGGTGAAAATAATGAAGTACTAGATAGCTTTGCTACTGGTAGTGTTGTTGATGGAGTGTTTTATTTTAGCTACGACTATAACAGTGACTCTATATATGCTGGAACTTACATAAAATCAACTGGCAGCGAAAAAGCTGAGTACAAAAATGTAGTCCAGACTTTATCTAAAGCAGAATCGGGAGATAAATTGACATATTTGCAAGGAGACATTGCCAAAGCAGGGGGTTCCTCTGGAGATATAGTGACAATTATGAATGCGAAGATTTTAGTCTTACACACTGGAAATACTATTTTACTGTTTAATAAAAAAGATGGTCATCTCATCAAAACTATCGATAAAACCGGCACATTTGTCGGGTTGTTCACCAAAAAACAAATCGCACAACTAAAAGTCAGCAAACAACAAACAGAGCAAGTTGAAGAGACGATCGGCGGTTACGATAGTGCTCCACCAGAACTTCAGGAGCTTGCCAAAAACCTACTGAAGGAACTACAAACAGGTGGTAGCGGTAGCTGTGGAACCGAGGAAGCATACGTAGGCATTGGAGAAGTGCTGGAAAATCGTTTTGTCTGGATATCTAGTGGCTGTGAAAATGCTGGAGGATCATCGCTCTACGTGAAAGATAATGGTGTTTGGATCGCAACCGCAATTGAAAAGAATTCGCAGGACTGTAGCGATGTGGACAAATACAAGATACCGAAATCAATAGTTGCAGTTTGTTATGTCGGTAATGTAGAGCGAGAAAATACCTACTAACATATATTTTTGGTTTATAGTATCAATATTATAGAGACCATATTTTATACTTTTTCAAAACGTTTCACGACTTTGCCGCCTACATTTAGCTCCTCGATGAACATAGTGTAAGGGCGGATCCATATAGAGGGTAGTTTCTGTTTTTGACGCTCGAGTGATTGATAAACAACATACCACTCAAGTGTCTCTGTGTGACAGGCGAGCTGTATTACTTTATATAAACCACCCTTGTAGTGGCGATATGTACCGAGTTGTAATGTTGGTTTAGGCGGCATTGTTTTCATCGTCAATCTCTTCGTACCTTTCAGGGTTTTGTCTATAGTATTTTACCCAAGTGTCATCGTGCGGTAGTGCGAGTGTTTCAATAAAAACACCATCGGCAAATCCACCGCTCTTGGCACTTTTCTCAGCTTGCTTGTGTTTGACTTCTTTGTCGGTAATACCTTCGAGTGCCTTGAGGTCGTCGAGTGCTTGTTGAACATCTGCAATTTCGCCTACCGTGTCGTCTCTTGTAGTTGTTGTGATAGAAGCTTGCAGCTCTTTTGCTTCTTCTATAATCTTGTCCATCAACGCAGTTTTATGCTCGTCGTTTGCAAGAAATCGAAGTGTCGGTTTCTGTCCCAGCGATTCGTATATTGACGGCAGCTTATCCCGCACGAGTTTGTTCAATCTAAATGTAGGCATTATTCTATAATCTCCATCAAGGTTTTTTCATCTATTACTTTTGTACCATATTGCGTAGCTTTTTGTAGTTTAGAAGCACCTACTTTTCCACCCGCTACCAGATATGTTGTATCCTTCGCAACACTAGTTTGAAAAGTGCCACCTAACGTACGAATCTTATCTGCCGCTTCGTCACGGCTCATAGATTCTAGGCTACCAGTTATTACAAATGATTGACCTGCCAACTTGCCTCCCGATGTATCATGGTATTTTGGCTGAACACCAACAGTGCCAAATTTTTCGATTAGCTTGATATTGTCCAGATCGGCAAACCACGCTGAAATACTTTCGGCCACAATCTCACCGACACCATCAACGGCTTTCAGCTCATCTAGCGTGGCGTTTTGTAAACCTGTAATAGATTTGAAAGCATGTGATAGATCAATGGCGGTTTGCGCACCAACATGACGAATACCGATACCGAATATAAAGCGTGATAATGGCGGATTCTTTTTGTCAGCAATCGCATCGATTAGTTTTTGTGCAGATATTTCTGCAAATCGATCGAGTTCAAGCAGTTGATCTTTGGTTAGCAAATATATATCGGCCAAATCTTTGACAAAGCCGGCATCAACCAATGCGACGACATTCTTTTCACCCAGCGTATCGATGTCCAGTGCACCCTTTGATGCAAAATGCTGTACGGCGCGCTTTAGTAGTACTGGCCCAGTCGCGCCTTTGACTCGGTAGACCGCCTCGCCTTCGGGTCGTACAAATTCTAATTCTGGATATTGGCGTTTTAACTCGTCAACAAAATCAAATTTCTTTGCAACAGTTGGGCGCAATTTTTCAATAACGCTTTCAACCTGTGGAATGATCTCGCCCGCCTTGAATATAACAACTGTATCACCAACCCGTACATCTTTTCGGGCAATTTCATCGGCGTTGTGCAGGCTGGCGTGCTGTACAGTTGTACCGGCCAAATTAACAGGCTTGAACACTGCAACAGGGGTGGCTGCGCCCGTTCTACCAATAGAGATAACAATATCTTCGACAACTGTCGTAGTAGTTTCAGCTGGATATTTATAGGCAATCGTACCGCGAGGGTTTTTACCAACCACGCCCAAATCTTCAACAAGCTGGCGATCATTTAGCTTCACCACCAATCCGTCGGTATGATAAGGCAACTTTTCACGACCCGCCTCAAACTGCTTGGCGTATTTTAGTACATTTTCAAAATCCGTTTCTAGATGGGCGTCCTTGTCAATTGTAAAGCCAAGCTTTTTCATGGTCGTATAGGCAAATTCGTTTGTAGGGACTTCTCTTTTATCTTCGCGCAGCAAATCGTATCCATGAAAACGCAGCGGACGTTCGGCGACCAAACGTGGATCAAGCTGGCGTATAGTGCCTGCTGCAAGGTTACGGGGATTTGCATAGACAGGCTTGCCCGCTACTTGTTGTTTTTTGTTCAGTTTTTCAAAATCTGTTTTAGGCATGATTATCTCGCCACGAATCTCGGTGTGGCCACGGGTAAATTCATGATCACTGTACAGACGTAGCGGTACATTCGGAATAGTTTTTACATTTGACGTTACGACTTCGCCAACAGTTCCGTCGCCACGTGTAACCGCTCGCACCAACACTCCGTCTTGATAATGCAGTGCACATGCTAGGCCGTCCTTTTTTGAATCAACCCAAAATTGGCTGCCGGCAACTCGCTCATCTAGCTTCTTTATACGCTCAAACCAAGCTAACGCGTCTTCATCGCCGAAACAATCTTGCATACTCATCATGCGAGATTTGTGCGTAAATTTATCAAATCCTTTGACCGGTTGACCGCCAATGCGCTGGGTTGGGCTGTCGGGTTTTATGAGGTCGGGATTTTCTGATTCTATTTTTTTTAGTTCCGCAAATAAACCATCGTAAACTGAATCTTGGACGCTAGGATTGTCTAGAACATAATATTCATACGCCCACTGATTCAGCTGTTCTTTTATGCTATCAAGCCGGCTTTGTGTCATCGCTAACCAACTTTCTATATAACAAATACACATAAGCAGCACCCCATAAAATACTCCAGGCGGAGAGCAAAAGAACAAGCAGTGGCACAATAGGCAGCCACTCCAACCATTGCACACGGGATAGGATGATGCCAGGCAGCAACACAACTGCCCATATGACAACGACACTAAGGGCCAACCAGCCATAGCGATATAATATTCGCAGCCGTCTGCTTGTCACCAAATCACCCGATGCCCTGAGGGCTCTGAGTGGGTACATGCCAGGCAATGTCACAACAACCATTGCGATCAATGAGCTTGTTATCCAAAACAATGATAGTGTAATGAGTAGTGCAGCACATACCCAAAAAAGGATCGTGAGTAGTGGGTCACTGAATATATTTGCCGCTAGAGCTGCCCCATACCCAACCACCGCAATCGCAAAAGGAATAAGCTGCAATACCACCACACACGCAACGATACTTGTTGCGATCAACGGCGCTGCACAGCTATACAAAGCGTCGCGTAGTCTAACTTGTTTGTGACCTGCAAGTATCTGTCTCAGCAGCCACACGACAGTCAACCAACCGATCAAGGCGAGCAGCAGTCCGTATATTTGCTGACCTTCAGAAAGAGTTTGATCAAATGCACCAGCGAATACACCCGCGAATACCGCAACATCTTGTACTAGCATACTCAGCTCTCCAGCGACAACATTGCCGCCAATCTGGTTGATCGTTGCGTCGAGTATGTCATAACTTTCGTCCGACATGAGACCCAAAATCAAAAAAGATAGCGCTGAGTACAATATGATATATTTACTAAATAACCATTTATTACTCCAGAGTATTTTTCGCACTTCATTCGTAAAAGCCCAATAGCCAGGTACTTGCCATGTTCGTATGTAGTCTCTTCGCCTGGTCATGCGAAAGGTTCTATGGGGACGACGTGATAAAAAATCTAAAAAACGTTTTTTAGATTTGATAAATATTTTTTTGAAATAGCGCGTTACTTTTTTTTGTGTTGTTTGTTTTTTTGGCATTACATTTTGTTCTCGTTAGACCGCAATCGATCAATCCTATCTTGCAAAGGCGGATGCGTGCTGAACATTTTACTAAAAAATCCCGGCCTCATCGGATTTGAAAAGAACAGATGGGCTGTTGAACCATTTTGACGCTTCATCGGCGTAGCATGTGTTGCTAACTTTTCCAAAGCACTAGCAAGAGCTTCAGGATAACGTGTCGTCAATGCACCTGTTGCATCAGCCAAGTACTCCCGCTGGCGAGATACAGCAGCTTGTATGAGTAGCGCTACAATCGGAGCTATTATGATCGCAACTACTCCTACAATAATAAATATCGGGGATACATTGTCTCTATCATCATCACCAAATATCATCATTCTCAGTACAATATCAGAAATCAGTCCAATAGCTGAAACCAAACCAAACACAATCATACTGACACGAATATCATAATTTTGGACATGCCCCATTTCATGCGCCATTACTGCTTCAAGTTCGTTGTCATTCATAATATCTAACAAGCCAGTTGTTGCAGCAACACTAGCGTTCTTGGGATTGCGCCCGGTTGCGAATGCATTGGGCGAAGGATCATTGATGACATACACCTTTGGTGTTGGCAGTCCTGTTGCAATACTAAGGTTTTCAACTATTCGGTACAAACGAGGGTTGTCTTTTTTTTCTATTGCTTTAGCACCTGTCACGGCGAGCGCAAGTTTGCTAGCAATATAATATTGAATAACAGCATATATAAGTGCACCGACGGAGATGTAGTACAACAAGGTAGGTTCGCCGTAATACAAGCTAATACCCCAGCCCAAACCAGCTATCACAAATACAAATACAAGCATTATCAGTACTGTATTACGTTTATTTGCGGCAATGGCTGAATACATATTCTACTCCTGTAATTTTATGCTTGAGCTTTGCTCTCAAGTTAAAATTTTACGTCGACTGGCTTTTCAGCTTTTTCTTGTTCTGCTTCTTCTAGCTCGAAAAACTCGCGCTTCTTGAAACCAAACAATCCAGCAAACAGATTGTTAGGAAAAAGCTCTATCTTGGTGTTAAGATCACGTACGCCTGTGTTATAAAAACGTCGTGAAGCCTGGATTTTGTCTTCTGTATCTACTAACTCGGCCTGAAGCTGTTGAAAATTCTCAGTCGCTCTTAGCTGTGGGTATGCTTCGGAAACTGCGAATAGACTCTTGAGTGCAGCCTCGAATTGGTTCTCAGCCTCAGCTGTTTCTTTTACGCCTTTTGCATCTAGAGTCGCAGCTCTTGCCTTGGTAACATTTTCAAATACTTCTTTTTCGTGTTTGGCATAACCTTTGACGCTCTCAATCAAATTCGGGATCAAATCCATGCGACGCTTCAGCTGAACGGTAATGTCACTCCATGCTTCTTCTACTCTGTTACGTAGCGTTACTAGCCCGTTGTATGTTGCCCATAAAAATATGACCAATATCACAACGACGACTGCTACAATAATACCTATCATTTCCATCTACCTATCCTCCTTGGTTAATACCTTTGATTATACCACCCCGCTAGGATGAAATCTACACAAGCAACTCTTTTATTTTGCTCGCTTTTCGATAATCTCTTGAGCAACATTCGGTGGTACTTCTTCGTATTGTGCAAGTTCCATTGCAGAAGCAGCTCGACCCTGAGACATCGAACGTAGATCTGTAGTATATCCAAACATACTCGCAAGTGGTACGAAACCAGTCACAACTTTTGCACCCATACGGTCTTCCATGCTCTCAATACGTCCACGACGAGAGTTAAGATCGCCAATCACATCACCCATGAACTCTTCAGGGGTAGTGACTTCGACTTTCATAACAGGTTCGAGCAGCACAGGACTGGCCTTTTTCACACCTTCACGAGTCGCGAGAGCACCAGCCATCTTAAACGCCATTTCGCTAGAGTCAACATCGTGATAGCTACCATCGTAGAGAGTAGCCTTTACGTCTACTACTGGATAACCAGCAATAACACCACCATCAAGAGTTTCCTGGATACCATTCTGGACTGGTTTTCGATATTCTTGTGGCACTACCCCACCTTTAATTGCATCTGTAAATTCAAAACCTTTACCAGGTTCATTTGGTTCGAGCTTGAGCCACACATCACCGTATTGACCACGTCCACCAGACTGCTTGATGTATTTACCTTGCACCTCTGTACTAGATTTGATAGTCTCACGAAATGCTACTTGTGGTTGACCGATATTTGCCTCTACCTTAAACTCACGTTTCATACGATCAACAATAATATCGAGATGTAGTTCACCCATTCCAGAGATGATTGTTTGCCCTGTTTCTTCATCGGTATGCATACGGAAAGTTGGGTCTTCCTCTGCTAAACGCTGAAGAGCGAGACTCATTTTTTCTTGGTCAGCCTTGGTTTTTGGTTCAATAGCAATTGCAACTGGAGGTTCTGGAAAATCAATACTCTCAAGTATGATCGATTTGCTCACATCACATAATGTCGTACCTGTTGTGGTGTTTTTTAGTCCTACAACAGCCGCAATATCACCGGCAGATATTTCACTAACCTCTTCTCGTTTATCAGCATGCATACGAACAATTCGGCCTACACGTTCCTTGTCTCCTGTAGTTGCATTTAGTACATAGCTACCTGCTGTTACTTTACCGCTGTAGACACGGATGAAAATCAGTTTACCAACAAATGGATCGTTGGCGATTTTGAATGCGAGTGCAGCTAGAGGCTCTTTGTCATCAGGTTTACGTTCTACCTGATCACCGCTCTTCGGGTGAGTTCCCCAAATAGAGCCTGTGTCTAGTGGGCTTGGTAGATATTCATTGACTAGATCAAGAACTTTCTCCACGATCACACCGCGGCCATCTCCACCTGTCACTAGATAAAATTCACCTGTTAGTACGCTTTTACGAAGGGCAGATTTTAGTTCTTCAATAGTGATTGAATCTTCGCCTTCTTCGAGGTATTTTTCGAACAATGCGTCGTCAGCTTCGACAGCAGATTCAACCAAAAGTTGGCGTGCGTTCTTGGCCTTGTCCAGCATGTCGTCTGGTATCTCACCAACGATTAGCTCGTGGTCAGTAAAATCTTTGTAAGTGTAGGCTTTCATATCTACAAGGTCGATAACACCGTTGATCTCTTTTTCAAAACCGATTGGCAAATGGACTGGAAGAGCTTTTTTGGATAGACGTGCATGTAGGCTATCGAGTGATTTGTAGAAATCGCCACCAGTTTGGTTGATTTTGTTGATGAAACAGATACGAGGTACGCGGTATTTGTTCGCCTGGCGCCATACAGTTTCGGTCTGGGCTTCAACACCCATCTTACCGTCGAATACTACGACTGCACCGTCAAGCACACGTAGAGAACGCTCTACCTCGGCAGTAAAGTCGATGTGACCAGGGGTGTCGATAATGTTGATCTTGTGATCTTTCCAAAAACAAGTTACAGCAGCGGATGTAATAGTGATTCCACGTTCGCGCTCTTGTTCCATCCAGTCAGTCGTGGTTTCACCTTCGTGAACCGCGCCGATTTTGTGCGATAGACCAGTTCGGTACAAGATACCTTCGGTAGTGGTGGTTTTTCCGGCATCAATATGAGCAATGATGCCGATGTTACGAAATTTGTCTAATGTATACTTTTTTTCTGCCATTACGGTTGTCTTATTCCTTTTGAGGTTATTTTATAAAAAATTAATAGTTTTTCTCGCCTTTTTTAGGCAAAAAGAAAAAGCACTTGCTATCAATTGTAACAGATACGTAGCTGTTTTGAAATACCTATTGTAAATATAAGCATTTTGTGATATAATACTAGCTATGGTAAAGATAACTGCTGAACAAGTTTGGAACGAGATTCGTGATAACGATGCACACGGTATCAGTCGTTATTCTGCAGATTACTCCCAGGGCGGCTTCACCTATGAGCAAGCTCGCGACCTCGGTTTTATCCCCCCTACAGAGCTGCCAGAGGGCCCAAGTCAGAGTCTTGAGCTAGTCGCTGAAGATTCAGAGGAGGCAATTGGTGTATCGGCAGTCGCCAGTTCTGTAGAGACTGCCGGCGGCGCACCGGTAGAACGCTTTGTCAAACGTGATGCTCGTATTAAAAGAGCGCGTATGGCAAAAGCTGGCCGACCCCTATCTCAAACAGATGACGCCAAGCGTGCCCGCAAACGGCGTGATGATCGCAACATTCGCATAGCACAAAATACTGCTAACAACGCTGACGCATGGGGTAGGTAATCTTAATTAAGTCTAAAAAGCACCCAAATGGGTGCTTTTTAGTGTAACTATGCAACAAAACCTTAGCGTGCAAAATGAGCAAAAGCTCGGTTGGCTTCGGCCATCTTGTGAGTGTCTTCTTTTTTCTTGAAGGCTGCACCAGTCTCGCTGTATGCATCTACAATCTCTGCTGCAAGACGTTGCTCATATGGCATACCTTTGCGATCACGCGCAGACTGAACTAGCCAGCTAAATGCAAAATGCAGCTGTCGATGACCCTGGATAGGGAAAGGAATCTGGTAGTTTGCGCCACCAACACGACGACTTTTTACTTCGAAGTTTGGTGATACATTGCCAAGTGCTTTTTCGAATACTTCTAATGGATCTTCTGATTTTAGTTTTTTTGCAGCGACTTCTAGTGCGCTATAAACTTGTCGTTCAGCCAAAAGTTTTTTGCCATCAAGCATACTCTTGTTGATAAGCCTTTGGACTAATATAGATTGGTATTTGCGGTCAGGATTGAGCCGACGTTGCAATGATTTGGTCTTTTTACGTGGCATTATTTACTCTCCTTTTTGGCGCCGTATTTGCTACGACGTTGTTTTCGATCGGCAACGCCCTGAAGGTCTAGTGCGCCACGAACGATATGGTAACGAACACCCGGAAGGTCTTTTACACGCCCGCCACGCACCAATACAACTGCGTGTTCTTGTAGGTTGTGACCTTCGCCACCTATATATGCCCAGACTTCTTGACCGTTAGACAACCGGACACGAGCTACTTTACGTAGGGCTGAGTTTGGCTTTTTGGGGGTTTTAGTTGTTACTTTGATACAAACACCACGCTTCAAAGGCGCATCTTGGTCGTAGTAGCGGGTCTTTAGGGTATTTTGAATACGACCTAGTGCAGGGCTTTTACTTTTTTTGCCAGCCGTTTTACGCGGCTTGCGTACCAATTGATTGATTGTTGGCATATTAAAAAATATTCTCCGTTAAATTTACTTCTCTGGCGTCATTTTCAGCATAAATAACTGCCACTTTCTTTGTTCTGAATAAAAATCTGTACACACTCGCATGATTATATACTCGTACAAAGAGGAAACTCACCTGTCATTGTAACAGATGAGCACCTATTTAACAAGCCAGAAATTACTGTCTATACTTCTTCGGTTACTTCGGGCTCTTTTTGATCTATGAGATCGCGCGCGCCTGTTCCAACAGGAATCTTGCGTCCGATGATCACGTTTTCTTTCAGACCGTACAAGTTGTCTTGACGACCAGTTACTGCTGCATTGATCAGTACACGAGTTGTGTCTTGGAATGAAGCTGCTGAAAGGAAACTGTCTGACCAAATAGATACTTTGGTGATACCAAGTAGTAGTTGGGTATACTGGGCAGGCTCTTTTTTGTCGCTAACTAGATTTTCGTTTGCCTCAACAACTGCTGCCTTTGAAACTATATCTCCAGTGACAAATAAGCTGTCACCCGGGTCCTCGATTTGTACACGACTAAACATTTGTCGAACGATGATCTCAAGGTGTTTGTCAGCAATATTCTGACCTTGAGATGCGTAGATACGCAGAACATCGTTGATAATGTAGCGTTGCGTCGCTTCGATACCTTTGAGACGCATGAGGTCGTGCAAATTTATAGAACCAGCTGTCAGACGGTCACCTGCTGTAACTGAAGCTCCATCTTTTACAAGTAGCTGATGCCCGCTTGATACTTCGTAGCGTGCTGGTGTTTGGCTACTAGAAAAGAGAACGATCTGTTCTTTTGTCACCTCTACAACCCCATCAAATGGTGCTGTAAGAGGTTCTTTGTCGCCTTTTTTCGCAGCGAGAACATCGCCAGCAAGTACTTCTGTATCAGTCTTAACTTGAGCTTTGCGACCATCAAGTGGTAGTTTTTTGGTCTTGGCTTTTGCTGGAGTGACTTGGATCACGTATTTGTTACCGTCTTCCCAAACCTGCGCTGTACCGTCAATTTCTGAAAGTACTGCCTCACCTTTTGGTGTGCGCGCTTCGAAAAGCTCGTCCACACGAGGTAGACCCTGAGTAATGTCGGCTGCACCAGCAACACCAGAGGCATGGAAGTTACGAAGTGTTAGCTGTGTACCAGGCTCACCAACAGACTGAGCTGCGATGACACCAACTGGTTGTGCGGTAGCAATAAGTTTACCTGTTGCCATATCAAGGCCGTAGCTCTTCTGCGGGATGCCGCGTAGGTTCTTTGCAGTGAGTACGCTAAAGATACGGGCTTCGGTAATACTTTCGTCAGCGTTAATCGCGTCAGCAATTTCACGAGTAATCAGCTCGCCAGCTTTTGCATGGCTACCAATTTTCTCGGCTGCGTAACGACTGTACAGACGGTCGCCAAATTCGATCATAGTCTCTATAGTCTCTGAACGGTAAATTGTGAAACCGGTGTCGTTTGAATCTTCCTCTACCGTAAATACGTCTTGGCTAACATCTACCAAACGACGTGTTAGGTAACCAGAGTCAGCGGTCTTGAGAGCGGTGTCGATTAGACCTTTACGCGTACCACGAGTGGCAACGAAAGCCTCAAGTTGCGATAGACCTTTTTTGAAGCTAGATCGAATCGGTAGCTCGATTTCTTTACCAGTTGCATCAACCATTGTTCCTAACATGGCAGTCGCAAGCTTGATGTTATCAACACTACCACGGGCACCAGAGTTGACCATGACACTTACTGAAGTATCAGAATCTTTCAGCTTTTCTTCGACAACTGCAATTGCTTTTTTGTCGATATTGCGCCATGCCTGAACAGTGAGGTGGTACCTCTCATCTTCGGTAATCAATCCTTGCTCGAACTGATCGGAGATCAAAGTAGCTTGTTTCTCTCCTTCGTTGATCAAGCCTTCCATTTCTGGCACATCGAAGTAATCGTCCATACCTGTTGATACGGCGGCGGCTGTCGCGTATTCTAGCGCCAAGTCTTTGATGTTGTCTGCTGTGACAGCGGTCAGTTCACTACCGTAATTGTCAAAAATACTGGCAAGGACTTTGTTGAGCGCCTTTTTCGTCATGACATCATTTACGTATGGGAACTCTTTGATTAGTGTCTCGTTGAAATATACACGCCCAAGAGTTGTGTCACGAAGCTGACCTTTTGTGTGCACACGAATCGGTGTTTGAAGTTTGATAACACCTTTTTCGTATGCTTGGATTGCCTCTGAAACTGAACTAAAGAGTTTTTTCTCAGTTTGCGCATCTGGTTTTGGATATGTCAGATAGTAACAACCGAGCACAATGTCCTGTGCAATGTTAAGTACTGGTGTACCGTCGGCAGGTTTTAGCAAGTTGTTGGTTGCAGACATCAACTCACGCGCTTCGGTTTGTGCGGCATCGGATAGTGGCAAGTGGACTGCCATTTGGTCACCGTCAAAGTCGGCGTTGAACCCAGCACAGACGAGTGGGTGAAGCTGGATTGCTTTACCTTCGATCAGCCTTGGTTGGAATGACTGGATTGACAGACGGTGCAGTGATGGCGCACGGTTAAGTAGCACATATTTACCTTTGATCACTTCATCTAGTGCGTCCCAAATAATCGCATTGCCCGCTTCTATTAAACGAGTTGCTGAGCGAATATTGTGAGCATGCTCACCCCGGAGTAGCCAGCTAATGACAAATGGTTTGAAAAGTTCAAGCGCCATTTGTTTTGGTAGACCACATTGGTGAATTTTTAGCTCTGGACCAGCCACGATGACTGAACGACCAGAATAATCAACACGTTTTCCGAGAAGGTTTTGACGGAAACGGCCTTGCTTTCCTTTGAGCATATCACTGAGTGATTTGAGTTTGCGACGACCACCACTAGCATTGACTGCGCGGTTTCCACGAGCTGCGGAGTTGTCGATCAATGCATCAACCGCTTCTTGCAACATACGCATTTCGTTGCGGCGAATCACTTCTGGAGCATTTAGGTCAATCAATTTTTTCAAACGATTGTTTCGGTTGATCACACGACGATATAGGTCGTTTAGATCGGACGTAGCGAAACGACCACCAGTTAGTTGCACCATAGGACGTAGGTCGGGTGGAATTACTGGAAGCACACTCACGGTCATATTCACAGGTTTGATGCCTGCTCGGTGCATTCCTTCGAGTACTTTAAGACGCTTGAGAATCTTTTTCTGTTTCTGGCCTTTGCTTGACTCGGCTTCTTCGCTGAGTTGTTTGATTAGACTTCCGAGATCAATCTGTTCGAGCAAAGCTCTGAGCGCTTCACCGCCCATACCAACTTTGATAACATCAGCATATTCATCAGGCAAGTTACGGTATTCGATTTCACCTAGCAACGCAGATTTTACCAAACCATCAAGCTGAGATTTTTTGTGCAAGTACGATTCGTTTAGAGATTCGAGTTCCTTGGTTTGTTCTTCGGCTAGTTTTTTGACGTCTGCATTCTCGGCCTCGGCTTCTTTTTCGAAGCGAATTTTGATCGCAGCTTTGCCTGCCTCTAGCTCGGCTTCGGCATCGGCAAGTAACTGGTCGCGTTTTTCGATATCAACATCTAGAATCACGTAGCTTGCAAAATAGGCTACGCGCTCTAGATTGCGAACTGTCATACCTAGTAGTAGTCCCATTGCAGATGGCGTGCCACGCATAAACCAAATATGCGCAACTGGTGCTGCTAATCCGATGTGGCCCATTCGTTCACGACGAACGATGGAACGAGTCACGAGTTCGCCGTTTTTATCAACAGCGGCTTCTCGAGAACGCACTCCTTTTAGTTTTGCATCATGAGGGTTGATGTCTTTGACTGGGCCAAAGATTCTCTCACAAAACAATCCATCACGCTCAGGCTTTTGTGTTCTGTAGTTTATAGTTTCTGGTTTTGTGACTTCTCCGTAGCTCCATTTTTTGACATCTTCACTACTGGCTACAGCTAAACGTACTGCATCAAAGTCGGCGATACTAGTGTTTGCAACGATACGGCTCATTAGGCTATCTCCTCCTTAATTTCTTCTATTTCATCTGTGTCCTGGATAGTCACTCCTTCACCAAGATCGATTTCACCTAGCTCATCGGCTTCATCACCAACAGTTTCGGTTTCATCTGCTATCACTTCGACTGGTTTTTCTTCGGTATCAGCTGCAATACTTCCATCTAGGATCTCTTCGGCATCAATATCTAGTCCGTTATCGATCAAATCAACACGCAGACCAAGGCCTTGAAGTTCTTTCACCAAGACATTGAAGCTTTCTGGGACTTTTGGTCCTGTGATAGGTTCGTTCTTGATAATAGATTCGTAAGCTTTGGCACGACCATAGACATCGTCTGATTTGATAGTTAGCATTTCCTGCAATGTAGTTGCAGCGCCATAAGCTTCGAGCGCCCAGACTTCCATCTCACCAAATCGCTGACCACCGTTTTGCGCTTTACCGCCAAGTGGCTGCTGAGTCACCATAGTGTATGGACCAATAGATCGAGCATGAATCTTGTCTGCGATCATGTGGTGTAGTTTGATGATATACATGTTTCCAACGGTTGTTTTTTCGCGGAATGGTTCACCACTGCGGCCATCGAAGAGTTGGATTTTGCCGTCAGTTGGTAGACCAGCTTCTTTTAGCTGCTCGGCAATTACGTGGTTTGGTACACCGTTGAATGGTGGTGTTGCGACTTTGTAGCCAAGTGCACGTGCAGCCATACCTAGGTGAGTCTCAAACAACTGACCAAGGTTCATACGACTCGGCACACCTAGTGGGTTGAGTAGTACATCGACTGGAGTTCCGTCTTCCATAAATGGCATGTCGTTCTCTGGTAGAATACGTGCAACTACACCTTTGTTACCGTGGCGTCCAGCTAGCTTGTCACCAACTGCAATCTTGCGCAGCTGTGCGACGAAAATCTGTACTTGCATCAACACGCCAGCTTTAAGCTCATGACCATTTTCACGACTAAAGACTTTGACACCAACGACTTTTCCACTCTTGCCATTGCTCATACGTTGAGATGTATCACGAACATCTTTGGCTTTTTCACCGAAGATTGCGCGTAGTAATCGTTCTTCGCTAGAAAGTTCTTGCTCACCTTTTGGAGTAATTTTACCAACCAAGACATCGCCTGGGTGGACTTCTGAACCAACTTGTACGATCCCGTCTTCGTCGAGGTGACGTAGGCTTTCCTCACTAACATTTGGAATATCGCGTGTCACGATTTCTGGACCAAGTTTGGTTTCTCGTACTTCTACCATGAAGTCCTGAATGTTGATGCTTGTTAAGTCATCTTCTTTTACGATTCGGTCGCTAATGATAATAGAGTCGTCCATGTTGTACCCGCTCCAAGGCATAAAAGCCACTGTAAGGTCACGCCCAAGTGCAAGCTCGCCACCTTCGATAGATGCACCTTCGATCAATACATCGCCTTTTTTAACTTTTTGACCACGAGTTACGACAACTTTTTGGTTGATAGAACGGTCGTCGTTGCTTTGTTCAAAATGAATAGGTACATATGTTTTTGAACCGTCTTTGTATTTGACAACAATTTCGTCTGCATCAGCTTTGGTGACTTCTCCTGAACCTTCAGCAACAATCAACTGACTGGTGTTACGTGCAATATCTGCCTCGACACCTGTACCAACAATTGGGCTTCTCGGCTGCAAAAGCGGTACTGCCTGACGAGACATGTTAGAACCTGTCAAAGATCGGTCGATACGGTTTTTTTCAATAAACGGAATCAAGGCTGCAGTTGAACCTAAAATCTCACCAACAGCTGCATCGATGAAGGTTACTTCGCTCGCATCAACTTCTTCTGGCACCAAATGCTTACGGGCACTGACGCGTCCATATTTGAATTTGCCGTTTTTGTCGAGCTGGTTACCAGATTCTGCGATTGTCTCAAGCGCTTCTTGTGCGGCATCAAGATAAATTACTTCGTCGGTAACTTTACCCTTTACAACACGACGATATGGCGCTTCGATAAAGCCGTACTCGTTGACACGAGCATAGCTAGCAAGGTTGAGTACAAGCCCGATGTTTGCGCCTTCTGGTGTTTCCACTGAACAGATACGTCCGTAGTGGGTTTGGTGAATATCACGAACTTCTAGACCAGCACGTTCACGACTCAAGCCCCCTGGACCCATCGAGCTAAGACGTCGCTTGTGTGAAAGTTCTGCGAGTGGGTTGGTTTGATCCATAAATTGTGAGAGCTGAGAACTTGCGAAAAATTCACGTACAGCGGCAACAATTGGACGAGCATTGATCAATGCCCCTGGGGTAACAGTCTCGATATCACTCATGCTCATGCGATCCATAGTGTTGCGTTGCATTCTGAGCATACCAATACGGAACTGGCGCGCAACTAGTTCGCCGACTAGTTTGACACGACGGTTTGATAGAGCATCAATATCGTCAGCAAGTTCCTGTGTGTTGTTGAGTCGAATGATTTCTTTGATGATAGCAACGAGATCTTCGAGTCGCATCACACGATTTTCAGTAGTGTTTTTCACTTTTAGACCTAGACGTTGGTTGATCTTGTAACGACCTACGCGACTAAAGTCGAATCGTTTGAAGTCAAAGAACATACGCTCAATCATGCCTTTGGCGTTTTCTACTGTTGCAAGGTCACCAGGACGCAAGCGACGATAGACTTCGATCAAGGCTTCATTTGTGCCGCTAGCTGGATCTTTTGCAAGTGTTGTGTCGATAAAGTTTGTCTCACCATTGTCAACATCTTTGAAAAGTTCTTTGATACCCAATTCTGTACCGTAGCCGAGAGCTTTGAGTAGTGTTGTGACAGGGATCTTTCGACGTCGATCGATTTTGACATAGAGTACTCCAGCTGCGCTAGTTTCAAATTCCAGCCATGCACCACGGCCAGGAATAAGTTTCGCACCATATACATTGCGCCCTGTTACTTGGTTTGCAGTAAAGAAAACTCCAGCGCTTCGAATCAGTTGGGATACAACCACGCGTTCCGAACCATTGATAATAAAAGTTCCACGCTCGGTCATCCACGGGTAGTCCCCAAGGTATATTTCGCTCTCTTTTACTTCACCCGTGACTTTGTTTGTCAGCTCTACTTGAGCCTTTAGAGGAGATTCAAAACTAATATTGTTGTGACGAGCATCAGCTTCTGAACATTTTGGGTCTTCGAATTGGTACCCTTTAAAACGTAGTTCAAGTTTTTGGCCTGTGTAATCTTCTATTGGGTTGACTTCTGCAAAGATTTCACTGAGACCTGTCTCAATAAATTCTTGCCAACTGTCTTTTTGGTGTTTGATAAGATCCGGAAGATCTAAAACGGCTGCGTTATCTGTAAAATAACGCCTCGCCTGCGTCTTGGTGCTTGCCATATAAAAAATGGTCTCCTAGTTTTTTAGTGGTTAATGATGCGTTGGCCAGCGAATCTTCTAAGTTTTGAGGTCATACGAAAACGCCAAGCGCCACCCTGGCGCATTCGCATATTGACCCAACTTACACTAATTCATTACACACCATTGTGAGGCGTCAATTGCAAACTGTCAAGGGTATTTTATGAGGTTTTTGTATTTGGTGTGCAAAATTTGTTTTTCACAAGCATCGCACATTAGGCTTTTTTGATAATCTGATCGACAAGACCATACTTTTTGGCTTCTTCGGCTGTCATCCAGTAGTCTCTTTCCATGTCTTCTTTGATCTTGGTGACCTTTTGTCCTGTATTTTTCGCCAAGATACCTGCCATAAGTTCTTTGACACGAATACCTTCTCTGAGATCGATCTCCATATCGGTCACTTTGCCACGCGTTCCACTAGATGGCTGATGGATCATCACTGTTGCATGAGGTAATAGAGAGCGCTTACCTGCTGCTCCACTACTGAGCAAAAATGCTGCTGCCGATGCCTGCACCCCTATACCGATCGTTTGGATATCTGGTTTGATGTACTGCATAGTATCGTAAATAGCTAGAGCATCGTAGACGCTACCGCCAGGGCTGTTGATGTAAAACATTATATCTTTTTTACTATCTTCTCCAGCTAAAAATAACAGCTGAGCGACCACTAGATTGGCTGTATGTTCGTTGACATCTTCGCCTAAAAAGATAATCCTCTCTTTTAGTAAACGGCTATATATATCAAAAGCTCTCTCACCGCTGTGCGATGTTTCGATAACTGTCGGTACTAGATAGTTTGTTGGTTTGTTCATACGTATAATTATACGCCGATTGGCACTTGGGTCAAGTGAGTGCTAATGTTAGGCATACATCTGAGGAGATGGGTCGAATCCTTGGCGCCTAAAAAGCTCCTCATCTCTCTTTTTTATCGAAAACTTCTTTAGTTTGAGAGCTTTTTCTAAACTTTCAACAGCCATTTTGTCTGCGACTTGGAATACATGTTCAATCAACCTAGCAGACTCTGTTTCACCTAAGCTCCAGTCACCCCCAGCACGGTTCGCTTCAAATACTAATGCCAAAAAAGCTGTATCGTGCAAAGAATAGAGCTTGGTAATCATATGAGAGCCTCCCCCATCACTGTCGATAAGGTTATGGGACTTAATCAACAATGGGGATGCCGTGGAGCCCAAGTTATCTACACGTACGGAGTCTGCGCTTAAAACGTCTCTTCGAACAATTGGGCGAGATGCAATAGCGTTCATCTCTTCGTTGCTTAGTGCAAGTCTATGGGAATCGCCCTCATACTCAAAGGGGAGCACAATGCCGTCTTGGGTTTTTAATGGGCCTTCGCCCCTGAGAACTTCACCTACTATCATATTTACATTGTAGCAAATATATCGCAGTCTAGCTATTGAGTTCGATCAGTCGATCGAGGGTTTTTTCTGTCACTAGACGATTGGCTATATCATTTTTTGCTTCGGGAGATTCTAGCTGTAGACGCATCGTAGGATCTGGGTACTGCTGCAGCAGTTGTTGGTGGCGAATTTCGACTTCATCTTGATCTACAGTAATTTTTTCTTTTTTACTAACCTCTGAAAGTACGATGGCAGATTTTATACGGTTTGTTGCTGCTTCTTTTAGGTCAGCGTTTTCCCACTCTTCACGAGTCATTTTTTTATCCTCTAGATGCTGTTCTAGGCTCATGCCCTTTGCTGCGAGATTCTGAACAAAATCTGTTTCTATATGTTTCATCTGATCTTTGACAAGTATTTCCGGAGCGATCGGCTTGCTAGCTTTTACCAGCTGTTCAACTAGTTTGTCTTTTAGACCTTCTTTCGCCTCAAACTCTCTCTGGGCTGTGATTTCTTTTTTGATATCAGCTCTCAGCTCGGCAACTGTAGTAAAAGGTCCGCATTTTTTTGCAAACTCATCGTCAAGAGGCGATGGAACAACTTCTTTAATTACATTGACCGTGACTTCGAATGAGCACTTTTGGCCTGCCAAATGTGCAGCTTGGTATTCTTTTGGAAAAGTGACTGGCAATTTGAAGCTTTCACCTGTCTTTTTGCCTACAATACCTTCTTCGAATCCTGGAATAAAACTGTTACTACCTAGCGTCAATGGATAATCTTTGCCTTCACCACCTGCAAATGCTTCTCCTTTTGCGTCAAAACCTTTAAAATCTATAGTTACTTCATCGCCGTTTTTGGCTGCACGCTCTACAGGTTTTTTGTCAGCGAAACCAGCCCGCATACGTTCGACAACATCGTCTATGTCTTTTTTCGTGACAGTTATTTTTGGTTTCACGATTTTGAGTTTTGTGTAGTCTGCAAGTGTGAATGGCGGAATCACCTCAGCCGTTGCGCTGAATTCGAGTTCTTGGCCTGGCACATATTTTTTGACAGACACCTCGGGACGATCAAGCGGTTGTAGGTTTTCAGAAGAAAATGCTTCTACTACTGCACGATTGATAGCATCACTCATTGTATGAGAGTCTAGTTCTTCGTTACTAACGCGCTGTTTGACAACTGCAACCGGGGCTTTGCCTTTGCGAAAACCTGGGATCTTGAGTTCTTGACCGAGGTGGACTAGCGCAACCTGCTCGGCGCCTGCAAGTTCTTTTGCGGTCAGCAGTATTGTTAGCTCTATACTGGTTTTGGTGAGATTTTTTCGAGTTACTTTCATAAGTACTTAGTGTACCATTGGCTGGATATTTACGCTAGACAGAAGTAAAAGCCTTGTGCTTAAATATTGATACGATATTATTGAAACAAAGGAACCCATGATGGAAGAAATACAACCTAGCAAAAAGAAAACTGTATGGCTCGTAGTCGTCATCATACTGCTAATCGCCAGCAATACTGCCTGGGGTTTGATCTTTTACTCACTACAGACTAGCTCGCAAAAAACAATCACCGAGCTCAAGATAGAGCGCACGAAGCTAGAAAGAGATCTTGCGAGTACCAAGAAAAACTCAAATCAACAAACAGCTGATGCAGATACTGAGTGGCGAGAGATACCTGAGCTGGGAGTGAAGTACCAAATAACAGATAAAAATAAAGATTTTATATACGCATACACGGTTATCGATGACGTACCGTTGGTTACATTTTCTACTGTAGCAATCCAGAAAATACCTAAAGAAGACGGGGATACCGATGCATTGATGAATGAATACAGCGTGGGTGCGATATATCAGTACAATAACTCTCAGCTTGATCAATTTTCAGTAATGGGGGAAGATTACACAGCATACTCAAAAGCCAACCCACAAAACGTCAAAAAAATAGGACAAAATATTTACATATTGGTGGTACCTACAGGCTTTGGTGCAAGTCAAAAAAATGTTGCATCAGCCAAAGCAACTACTCAACTGACCGAAATATTTAAAACACTGACGACTAATTAGCAATTGTTACTGGCCGTTTTCCTTTATCCAGCCTGCCCACCATTTGGCACTTTCTCGTGGTGTTCTCTGCATAGTTTTGCGATTGACTTCTACTAGCCCAAACTTTGGCCACCACCCATACGCCCATTCGAAGTTGTCGAGCAGACTCCAGTGTAGGTAGCCTCTAAGATCCACCCCTTCGCTCAGTGCTCTTTGCATCGCTATTGTTGTCTCTTCTAGCCACCATCGACGATAGGTGTCCTTGTAGTCCGAAACGCCATTTTCACAAATAATAATCGGTTTTTTGTATCGATCATGAGCTCTGATCAATATAGGATACAAACCTTCTGGCTCCATATACCAACCCATATCGCTGAGTGGTACTTTTGGGTTTTTTATCATGAGCCCTTGATAATACCAGGTCAAATAGTAATTGATACCTACAAAATCTTGAGTTGCATTGATACGATTGAGAAACCACCAATTCCAAATATAACGCATTGTCTGAGTCATGAATTGGTCTATATACCTGTGTGGCCTCTTAGCCTGAATATTGACGAGCGCAGCCGAAATACCTACCTGAATACGTGGGTGATGTTTTTTGAGGATTTTGTATGCACGCCGATGAGCGAGTTTGAGCCGAGAAAACACAATGGCATTGAGGAGAAGGTTGCGTTTTCCAGGAGGGTGATCTGCAACAATATAGGCCGACATTACATAAGCATTTGGTTCGTTCAGTGTAGTGACATACCGTATACCATCTAGTAATTCTGTGCTGATTTTTTCTACAAAACGTTCAAAATATTTGATGTTTCGTTTTTTTTCAAAACCACCTTTTTTTGTGAACCATACAGGCATTGTCCAGTGCCACAATGTTGGAAAAGGCTCTATGTTACGCGATCGAAGTTCGGTAATATATTGTCGGTAATGTTCTATGGCTTCTTGGTTCCACTCACCTTCGCTAGGTTCAATGCGTGACCACTCGATACTGAAACGAAATGTATTGAGATTGAGTTGTTGCAACATATCAAAATCTTGAGTGTACCGTGTGAAATGTTCGACACCACGACCAGAAATATAGTTGTTCGGGTCGGTTGCTTGGTATTTTATATGTTGCCAAATAGGTAGTTTTTTGAGCATGCTGTTTGTCGGCCATAGGTTAAGCCTAGGTGCTTTTCGCGCAAATCTAGATGCATGCTTGTGTTCCCATTCTGTCCATTGGTTTTTATTGTGACCTTCCACTTGGTGGGCAGCTGTGCTAGCTCCCCACATGAAATCGCTAGGAAAGAGGGGTTGTTTTTTTGTTTTCGCCATACATCGCCCTACGGCTGAGTATTATGATCCTGATCATTTGCCGGCGGTGTTGGTTGGTCAGATGGGAGCTGGCTAGGTGTAGGTGGAGTGTATTGTACTGGCTGAGGCGGCTGCGTTGGTTGTTGATCCTGTGCAACAAGGGGTGGATCTGCTACAACGGGGGTTTCTATCATCACAGGAGCGGCGGCGTTGTGCGCACTGAGTTTTCTTACAAAAATGATCACCCCTCCTAGAGTCACGACCACCACTAGGCCTGCAATCCCTATTTTGACCTTTGCCATAGTTGATTGGTATTCTTGTTCGAGCTGTTCGTCGGTGATTTTCAGGAAACTATCTGCTAAATAAAAACTAGGATACTGACTCTTAGACTGAACAAAAGCGGCACGTGCCTCACCATATTTTGCCTGCGAAAATGCATCTACACCTTTTGACCACAAGACAGAGACCGAATCATCTTCTTTTAGCGCAATGTCGTTTTTTTCTACAAGTTTTTTGAGATCAGCGACGTCCCTAAAGATACTCCTGCTACCAAAACAGCTGTCGTCGGCACAGTTTGAATACCCGTACGTATTCAGACCCATAATAGTTCCATTTTCTGAAAAGGCAGGACCGCCACTGTTACCTCCGGCTATTGGCGTACTTGATGTAATAATCTTTCTCTCTTTTGCACTCGAATCATACCCAATGACCCGAACTTTTCCTTGAGTTGCAGATGGGAATGTGTACTTTTGCTTGGTGTCTAAAGCACCGTCAACAAAACCAGGGTAGCCAATGGCCGTTACTAGATCACCTTTTTTTAGCCCATCTACAGAACCGAGTTTGCTGACAGGAAAGCTATTTTTTGATTCAGTGACTTTGAGAAGCGCTACATCTGAGGCTGAGACTAGTCCGTAGTTTATATCATCATACTCATTAAAATCTTTGTCTATTAGCTTTGCTTTTACTATCTGATCTTTTTTGTACGTGAATGAAAAGTGTGCACCATCCTGAACCAATTTGAGTGGCTCTTTGCCCAGTTGGATTGCATACTCGTACGAGGTATTGTCTGTTTTGAGTAGTTCGTTAGGCATAGATGACGTAACACTAGCGAGTTGCGATATTGTTTCTTCATCGCCTTTGATCAGACTAGCCAGTACATTTGCCTCTGTACCTTTTTCTAATATTCCCGCCGCTATCAAATACTGTAGATACTGCTCGATAGGCTGGGAGTTATCTTCTTTGTATAGAGGAATCATGAGCCCATAGAACAAGACATCGCTAGGTTTGAATGTAACAACATGTCCGTTTGTTGATATATATCCGTCTTGCGAAATAATCGAGCCACTACCAGTCCCTCCTGTGCACGCTTTTTCTAGTGTCATATATGGCTGTTGGTTGAGTAATATCGTGACCTTCGTGCAGTAGACGGCACCGACACGGACAGTTGCAGGTTGATTCTTGGCAACTACTTCGAGTGCGGTTTTACGCTTTAGATCTTTTGGGACATTCACAGACGTATGTTTGACATCGGTTGATGTGCTACCGTCTGATTTTGAATTTTTTTCGCCGTAGGTAGTAGATTGCTGATCCTGACCAAAACTGGTTTGATCGATCAATGATCGTATTCTGTCGACAAACGCACGATCTGGATCATCGACTCTTGCGAGCTTGAATACATATGGTTTGCCATTTTTTACAAAATAGTACGCCTCGGTTTTACTGGTTGTTTTAAAAGGCTTTTCTGCTGTTTCTTTGTAGGTGACTTTTTTTGCTTCTACTCCATGGAGTGTTATTTTTTCGGTACTAAGCTGTTCAATCGTTACAAGATTGTCGGTTTTTGGCTGAAAGTGTTTTTCTACGAGCTCAATTTCTGATAATTGTGAGCCGTGTTGCGCTCTTCTTTTTTCAAAAAAATCTTCGTTAATATTTGTGGAAAGATCAAACTGCGCTTTGGAGTAATTTTTCGATTTGATATTTTCTTTTGAATTCATCCGAGCATCGTAAAAATTGGCAATACTGTAGTCTCGCGTAGTGAGAACATCTTTTTTGTCGTATGTCTTGAATGTCAAACCAGACGGATTCGATGGAGTAGCCTCACCTTTTTCGATCACGTACCCCACCGCATTGAGCTGTTTTTGGTTATACGCAACAGTAAACCCAAGTGATGATTCGAGGGTAACGATGTTTTTATCTTTTGCTTCATCATAGAGTAGTGCATCCTGGATCTTGTCCACGGGTGATTTTTCTACCCTGTTAGCTACCGCCAGTACTAAAAATGCCAGGGTAGCTACTGCAATAGACGAAACTACAGTCAGTACCAAAATGGTCATTTTTAGTTGTTTTTTGCGACGGGTATGGTGTTGTGTCATATCAGATTGTCAGCCAGTTTGTTGCGCAGCCTATAGACCGAGTGCACCTCCAAGATTGAGTTGGCTGCTTTGTCCCGAAAAATCACCTTGCTGACTTTCAGCTAGATCTATATAGCCTTCAGTTTCATCGATCATTTCCTTCATAGTCTTTATATCTTCTTCGTATTGTTTAAAGTCTTCTTCAAAATCTTTTATTTCGTTGTATTCGCCTTCTTTGACTAGTAGCGCCTTTGGTTTTTTGCTGTCTCTATAGATCAAGACGACCGAATAGGTCTTGTCACCTACTTTGTAGGCAGAAACTATATAGTTGGGCTTTGTGTCGTCGTGACGCAGTACAGAGATCCGAGATATCTCACCTGGAGGAATAGAGACTTCTTGTTCGGCTGCATCAAAGTATGCTTTGTACGTCTCTTCTCTCAAACCATCTAGGTCATTGACATCAAATCCTGTAGAGCCCGGAGATATTTCTTCGATTCTTTCGACTAAATCTACGTACCTATCAACCTGTTTTGCAAAATCTGCGTCATATATTTTGTGTATTACTTCGTAATCTTCATCTTGTAGAGCTTTGATATACTCGCTAGAAAGTTTGTTTTCTTCAGAGTATTCCATTGACTTGTAAACCATATAGCCTGCTACAGAGATAGCTATTAGTACCACGACTGAGACTACTGCAAGTATTAGTTTTTTCAGCATACCACTACCGCTAGAGTTCATCGGGCTAGTGAGTGGAGGTGGCGAGTCGATCGCTCCTGGACCAGCTATTGGCGCCGGTGTTGTTGGCTGTACTGGTTGTGCTGGTTGTGCTGGAGGCTGTTGTGGTGACTGAAAAGGATCAGGCTGCGGTAGTGGTGTTTCGGCCTGAGTTGGCTGTACGTCTTGCGGTGTCATATTTGGTTGAGTCGGCGTTTCGCCTGTACCCAGTGGATCTTGGTTGTTGTTCTCTGGACTCATCATTCCTCCAATGTCTGTTTGAGCATAAGTAGTATTAAGGCAAATTATACTATAGTGCTGACAATAAATACAACAACTTGTTATGTAGATCAGATCAAATAAAAAAACTGTCACTAGGACAGGTTTTTTATTTGGTGGGCGCTGAGGGACTCGAACCCCCGACCCCTTCGGTGTAAACGAAGTGCTCTAGCCAGCTGAGCTAAGCGCCCGCAATATAGACTCTGGTGCGCGAGAGAGGACTTGAACCTCCACGCCCGAAGGCACTAGTTCCTAAGACTAGCGCGTCTACCAATTCCGCCACTCGCGCAAAAATTGAGGCTTAGTCAATTTTACCTCATCAATTAGTTTGTTACAACCTCGGTAGATTGTTGCTATATTTTCCAGGATCAAAGTCTTCGTCCAATTTTGCAGTGTCTTTCTCTCCTGGAAGCTTAACTCCTGGATTAAAAATACTGTAACTGTCAAAGATGTTTTTTATTGCTACAAAAAGATCTTGTTCTTTTTGGGTGAACTGTAGATTGTTTTGCGTAGCCCTAGCGCGGCCTTCTCCGTACTCGCCAGCGATACCGCCATCATGCTTGAGAACTAGTTTGTAATATTCATCAACCAACTTACTCGTTTTGTTCCGATCACTGAGGTTTTTTAGATCAAGTAGTACATACGCTCTGACAACACCAGTCGCTAGATGGGCAGATGCAACCAATTTTGTACGATGCTCTTTTGCTAGTTTGTGAGCTGCTTCGATAAAATGTACAACTTCTGTAGGAGGTAGTAGTGCATCTTCCACCAGCGGAACTGGGTATTTGTGATCTTCCCCTTCTAGTACAATAGCTGTTGATAGTCTTTGGTAAACTTGCCAAATTTCGGCTGCAGAATCGGGATCGCCATTGCTAAATGCGGTTTGGTGACCTTGTTTTTCTACTATTTTTGCTGCTTTTTTGGCTCGTGCCTTTGCTTTTCTTCCAACATCACTAAACTGAAGAAACAAAAGACCTTGCGGCATCGCGTCTGGTTCATCGTCCGGTAAAATTGCGCTCAAATTTGGTTGTATGCGATCAAGTGTTTGGGCATCGAAAAATTCAACTTTATCTGGTGCACATTTGATCACTGCCGCGACCAACTCATCGATAGTATCTAGCGACTGAGGTATGATTGCGACGGCTTCTTTGTTAGGATGTAGCACATCCAATTTTAAAATGGCTTCGCCAATAATACCGAGAGTACCTTGCGAGCCCGCTATTAGTGGAGTGAGGTTGAAATTGCCTTTACGATCTTTTACCTTGCCGATGGCGTATCCTGCACTAGTTTGTTTTTGTGCTAGTCCACTGATGATTTCTTCGTTATCTTCAATCAAAGCGTCGAGTTTTCTGTACAGTTCACCTTCAAATGTACTGAGGCCTTTTTTGCGACTCAGCTGTCGCTTGCTCAATTTTTCCGTCTGTATAACATCTCCATTGCTCAGAATGACTTCTAGTTTGTCTACCCACTCCGATGTGTCTCCATAACTAAGCGCTCTTGCTCCGTAGGTATTATTTGCGATCGCTCCACCTACAGTAGATGTAGGATGCGTGGCATCGACAGGCCACTCTAGGCCATGAGTATGCATGGCTTGTTGCAAGCTCGCAACTTGAATACCAGGTTGCAAGCGAACCAATTTTTGTTTTGTGTCGATCTCAAAAATAGTTGAAAAATGTGTTGGCATAGAAATGATAGCCCCTGTACCTATCGCTCCACCTACGCGATTTGTACCGCCGCCTCTAGTGATCAGTGGTAGCACATGCCCTTTTCCTGCCAGTTGCCAAGCAAAATGGGCAGTCTTGCGCAAATCACTAGTGTCATACGGATATACCGCCAAAATTGGTTTTGCCCTTAGTACGCTCCCGTCAGTTGAGAGATTGTTGATAACAGCTTCATTACTCAACACTTCGCCTCGCAAGTGTGAGGCAAGATAACCGGCAATTTTACTCATAGATTTCCCTCTCTATCATTTGATTATTATCATACCACAAGCACAATGTTGCCACCAACATTCATGTTATAGTTTTTGTATGAGCAACATATTACGAGAAATTACACAACCCAAAGAGCTGACTGCTGCTTTGGAAAATATCAAAAAATCAGATGCACAACCGGCTGTTTTATGTCATCTTGGAGGAGGCGCCCTGAGGTTTGCCTTTGCTATATTCCCAAGTGCAAGCGCTGAGAATATCTACGCAAAATGCCAAGAGCGCGATTCTGAAGGCAAAGGAGCACATTTTGATGTTCACCAAGCGTTCATTGACCCTGTCTATCCATGGCTGGGAGTATTCAACTTTGCAGGGACAAGTGATGTACAAGCAATGGAGCTACCTGATGATTTGGCGCAAGCTTATGCAACACGATATCAAAAGATTGACGAGGCAGCATATGAGGCGCGTCGCCACTTTTCATCGATCGCTATGCAAGCAGACGATGCAAACATCTTCCATGGAATACTGCGTGAACGTGGAGGACTTGTTTTACCTCAGCTACAACATCAACATATCGTTCATGAAGTTACACCCCAAAACGAACGCCAGCCGGGGAGCTTTGTAAAACTTGTTGTCGCGGGTCGATCAGAAGCCGCAAGAGAACAGCTCGAATCTGATGGTTACCAATCACTTGACACCCTAACAACGGACGCGCTAACACGTCAAGAACCCTATATTGATATGATGGATGGCGATGATGATGACTTTTTTGATATTTTTGCTACCGAACCAACGAGACGTCCTGGTATAGGTGACGGCCTAATAGACTAACAAACACGTACCACACGCACCAACGGCATTCTACATATCTCAAAGAGTTTTCTATGCTATACTAACCCTACGAAGTGGGCGAAGTTATCGCCTTTTTTGTACCTTCAGACAAAGGAGTACAGTTGGGATTGAAAGAGAAACTACAACACGCAATCAGCCGTCAGCCTCAAGAGCCATTACCTCCACCAAGTGAGCGTGTGGTTCAGGTCATGAACCTGCTTTCGAGCAGCAATGCAACAATCAAAACTCGTGTACCTATATATGCTGACATGTGGCAGCAATGGGCACGAGAGCTTGCAGAAAAAATCGTCGACCTACTGCCCGACAGCGAGCCTCCGCAACGTAACACGTTAAGTCGACCCTTCGGAGAAATTGGTGAAAAAGGATATTTCATCATGGGTTATGACGCAGACAAAGCAACGATACCACTTGGCGCAATTGTTGGGATCAATGGTCATCATGAGGTGTACCGCAAGATAAGCGGTCGGGGCTTCAACCTCGTCGACAAGACGTATTACGCCCTTCCAGCCGACTGTCCTGTCATTCCGATATTCATGGGTTCAAACCCTCTGGATAACACCCCCAGGTAAGAGCAAAAGCCTCCGACCTGGGGGCTTTTGTATTTAAGGGGTGTTGTATGTTGGTGTTGTCTCTGCTGCCCAATCGGCAACGTTGTAATACCTGTCTGCTGGACTCACAAGGACATCAACCCCCCCTAGCGCATAAGTACCTTTGGTCGTACTATACTGCAAGCTTGATCGGTACAGCGCAATGGCAGGTACATCATCGACCCATTTGCGAGCAAACGTGACGTATTTTGCATCTCTTTGAGCCATAGCCGAACGCCCTCGTGCAGTGAGTAGTGCATCATCGGCAGCTGGAGAGTTGTAATTTGAAAAATTCAATCCTGAACTTGATACTTGTGAAGAGTGCCAAAACGCATAACCATCTGGGTCTCCCCCCATAGAAAGCTCATACACCAGAATATCGTAAGCGCGTGGTCGCAAAATAACCTGCTGTATTTGCTCTGGATCGATAAGTTGAACCTGCAGTTTGATGCCTAGTTTTTTCCACTGCTGCACGAGCGCAGATGTTATTTTTTTGTAGTTTTCGGTATCAACAGCAACGAGCCTCAGCTCTAGTGGTATACCTGCTTTTTCGAGAATACCGTCTTTGTTTTTGACCCAACCAGCTGTTGCCAGTGTTTGTGTAGCGACCTGAAAATCGTAGCTTGTTTGCATAATCTGATTTGTTTGTGGGGTCAAATTATTGACAATAGGACTATCAAGCGATTTTGTAACTTGTAGTTTCTTGCGTAAAGCGTCTCTATCGAGGGATTGTACAAGTGCCTTGCGTACTTGTTTGTCTAACAAGATCTGCCCGTCGGTGCGCAAAAGAGCATACACGCCATTGTTCAGCGCAATGTCAGAGCTCTCAATACCGCTCTCGTCTACTTTAACACCGTTGGCTGCATTGATTTCTCTCTGTTTTAGGGCTTGTGCAATATCTTGCTTGCTACTATACACATACAATGAAAACCGTGCTAAATGTGGTTTAGTCTTCCAATAGCTATCGTTGCGCACAAGTTGAAGTGCGTTTTTTTCTCGGTTAGCATCGATAGTTTGCAGATCGATATATTTAAAAGGACCGCTACCAATAGGATTGTCATTAAAATTGTTTTCTTGCAACGTAGCAGGCGCAACTTTGCCTAATA
Organism: uncultured Candidatus Saccharibacteria bacterium; assembly: GCA_964348695.1. GTDB lineage: Bacteria > Patescibacteriota > Saccharimonadia > Saccharimonadales > Saccharimonadaceae > JACPYF01. The sequence continues at coordinate 171,121 of CAYGDI010000002.1, forward strand.
CATGTTGTGGGACAATTGGAAATGTCAGCGCTGAAGGAAATGGTGCATAGGTGGCTGGAAGCACAAAAGTCAACTGATATGGATTGTCAACCGTTACTTGAATACCTTGCCAGCTAGAAAATTGATTGGCATTGGCAACTGGATCTTGCATGGTCTTCACAGTAAAAGCAATATCTTCAGCCGTCATAGGTTCACCATCATGCCATTTTATGTTGTCATGAATATTAACGGTGTACGATTTGCCGTTGTCTTTTGTTTCGATGCTTTTTGCAACTTCGTTCTGCAGTCTACCCGATTGATCATAGCTGAGCAAACTAGAAAAGAGCAATTTACTCGCAGATAATTCCGCATCGGTACTGGCAAATAGTGGATTGAGATTGTTGACTGGTCCTAGCACACCTTCGGCGTAAGCTCCGTTCTCAACAGGTTGTAAACTGCTAGTATAAGACTGATTAAACACAATCTGCAGCGCATTAAGGCTAATCAACATCATCAACAAAACCAACCACGCTACAAGATGACGGCGGATATGACGCAGATTTTCTATTCTGCTCACTAAAAACTTGTGAGCATGCCGCATCGAGGCGGCTTCAGCCTTCTTTGATTTTTTATCAATTGCTTTGAGGTTGATCTTGCGAAACTGATTCCAGGGCTTTGTTTTTTCTGGCTTCATATTGTCTTATGCAAGCAAAAGTCCAGCAAGCAGTGACCCGACAAACACGACCGCCAATATAATAGTGGCTTCGTACAGACTCTTATCTGTACCACGACGTGTTGTATAGAGTTCACCTGAGCTACCAAAGCCCGCCCCTAAACTAGCTCCCCTTTGTTGTAAAAGTATACATACCATCATTAGAACTGAGGATATCACCATTATTGTCTGTAAAATCTCGTCAATACTCATATCTTATGACCAATTATACCACGACTTTTATCGTGATTTTCCGTTCTTCTTTATATCAAGAAAGCTAGAAATAGCATAGTTAATAAGACTCAGTATAATACCTGCGATAATAGCTTGCCAAAAACTCATATTGAGACTTGGTACTAGCAGCAGCGCAATCCAAACCATGAGACCATTAACCACCAGCATGAACAAACCTAGGGTAAGAACAATTGCAGGTAGACTAAGTATGATCACAATCGGTTTTAATAGTGAATTAACAACTGAAAATGCGAGCCCAGCACCAATATATGTCCAGACTGTTGGCTCGTATCCGGGCTCTATACCCCCAAGCAAGCGCACTGCAAGCCATATACCAAAACTAGTAGCAGTCCAACGAACAGCAAAAACAAAAAATTGTGATTTCATGAATGCACCTAGTATACCAAATCTTTGCGAATGTGTTCGCTAAGGTTTTTATGTCCATCTTGCGTGATCAAAATATTATCTTCGATGCGTACTCCGATACTTTCTGATTGGATATATATTCCTGGCTCTACAGTCAAAACCATGCCTTCTACTAGCGAACCGTATGCGAGTGGTTCATGAACATCGATACCCAACCCGTGTCCAATTGCATGAGGAAAATATTCTTGCAAAGTTACTCTTTTGCTGCCTTTGTCTAGACCAAGTCCTTGTAGTTTTTTATACATTATTTTCTCTACCTGCTGTTGTATGTCATGCAAAGATAGATTGGGACGGAGCATCGCAACAATTTCTGATTGTGCATCACTAACTGCTCGGAACACGTCGACCATGCGCGACGTGGGCTGACCATACGCAAATGTGCGTGTGATATCAGCATTATATCCGTTGATCGAAGCACCCACATCGATCAACACAAGATTGTTTTTGGAAATTTTCGCGCTGTTCTTGTTGTAATGCAGTGTACAAGCATGCACCCCGCCAGCTACAATCGGACTATATGCATGTGTTGCGTTGTTGTGATTGCGGAACACGTAGGACATATCTGCTTCTATTGCATATTCTTTCTTGTAATCATTGATATTTTGAGCGACATATTCAAAGGCCTGCCCAGTAATAGTGATGGCGTGTTGTATTTGTGCTAGTTCGACAGACTGCTTGATGGCACGTAGTTCTGCGAGATCTTTTCTACAGTCGAGCACAGATTCACAGTATGTTTTCAGCATCCTACGCGTACGAGCAAGCGCAGGATTGGCAGTGAATTCTAACCGTGCCAAACCTTTTGGTGGAAAAACTGTATATATTTTTTCGTGCTGGAGTGCTAGTTTTTTCAGTAATGACTTCATTTGATCCATAGATATGACTTCATCGACACCGCTTCTGTCTATTGCCTGCATGTCAGAAAGCTCTCCGTGAAACACTACCAAGCGCGGATTTTCTCTTGGCCTGACCAGCCAACTCTTGTTTGTTTTGCCATCATATATGAGCAACCAGTCCGGTTCCTCGATACCACTGAGATACCAAAAATTGCTCTCTTGCTTAAAATCAAATGACTCGTCTGATGTTCTTTGCATCTTGCCATAAGCGCTCACTACGAACAACCCATCGTCTAGTTTGCGCGCAAGATTTTTCCTATTGTGTATGAAAAAAGAAGACTGCATCTTATTATTTTATCAACTTTGCTCTACTAGGACCTACTACTGCACTAATATCTTGATATGAAGCTGACTTGACAGCTCTCAAACTACCAAACTTTTTGATCAACTTTTGCCTAGTCTTCGGGCCAATACCTGGTATTTCCTCTAGCTCATTGGCAGTTTGTTTCTTGCGTTTTAAATGTGTGTGATAGCTAACTGCAAAGCGGTGTGATTCATCACGCAGCCTCTGCAATAACTTCACAACATGAGAATTTTTGTCCAGCAATATTACAACAAAATCATCGCTTTCTTGGGAAATTGGCGAATTGGTCGCAATTTGTACATTCGATCTGGTTTTGTGTATGACGATTTCTTCCTCACGCTTGGCTAGACCAATTGTTGGGATTGTTAGATTATTTTCTTCTAATATTTTCAGGGCTGCATCTAACTGCCCTTTGCCGCCATCGATTAACAATAGATCTGGCATCGTCCAGCCATGGCGTCCTGAAAAGCGACGGCCTAGCGCCTCGTTCATATGGGCGAAATCGTTGTTGCCAGGAATATGTAGTTTAAATTTTCGATACTCGGCTTTGTCAGCCAGCCCATTCGTTGCAACCACCATGCTAGCAACGTTATTTGTACCGCTCATATGTGAAATGTCGTAGCCTTCGATGCGCTTTGGTAGTTCTGACAAGCCCAATAGATCTCGTAGATCAACTAGCGCTTGGTCTTTGCTCATATCCAAGAATTCGTCGCGGCCAAATACAATTTGTCGTTGCAACTCACCTAGGTTACGGATACTGTTTCGTAGGCTGGCTGCTGTCTCAAAATCTTTAGCCTTGGCTGCTACTTTCATTTCAGCCTCTAGCTCGCGGATTAGTTTTTTGCGATCGCCACTGAGATATCTGGTCAATTTACGTAGACTCTTGCGATATTCTGCGAGCGACCCGCCCGCCTCGAGTCCTGGTGTTAAACCTAAATGAAAATTCAGGTCGGCTTTTTTGGGCAGAGCAGGGGAAGTATAATAGGGGAATACTTTTCGCAACAACCTCAGTGCTTTTTTGACTGCCCAGCCGTTATAATACGGGCCATAATATTCGGCACCGTCGTCACCGGGCTGGCGAGTTGTTGTCACGCACGGCACATCGTCACGCATATTGATACGTACGAAGATCTGGCTCTTGTCATCGCGCAGCAACACGTTATATCGTGGCTTGTAGCGTTTGATCATCTCTGACTCTAGGAATAGCGCGTCGATCTCGCTCTCAGTCTCAGTCCAATCGACCGTGGCGATTTCTGCTACCAATGCTTGAGTTTTGATATCCTTGTCGCCAATATTTTGAAAGTATTGTCGGACACGATTTTTCAGCACCGCAGCCTTGCCCACATATATCACTTCCCCACTAGCGGATTTGTGAAAATACACACCTGCACTACGAGGCAGTGTTTTTAATTTTTCTTCCAACTTCTTGTTCATTGATATCCATTATACCCTTTTGCTATCAATATACATTGCATATTTGTATACTTTATTTTAAAATATAGAAGTTGTTTTCAACAATTCCTAGTGGAAAGTGTGGCAATGCACATATCTATGCTGGTCTTAGCTGGACTTCTGATTACGTTGGTAATTTTTCTTGGCATCAAAAAACGCAAAAAGAGTACCGCTAAGAAACGCGAAGCTCAAGCAAAACATCAGGCAGATCTAACCTTCGTCAACAATTGGATAAGTAGGGTTGAACATGCAGGCAACGACAAAGAACTCTTCGAAATTGAAGAGTTGCCTTACGAATATCGCAAGCATTTCGAGGGAAGCCGCCTGAAGGCGGCTCGAGAAAAGCATTTCAAAGCCTCCATAAGCTATGGGTGCGAGGAGGAGTCTCAACGAGTAGCCTCGGCTATTCGAGACCTAGAAGATCCTGCTGCACTGGTAAGGGCGAAAATAAACCTCGTCCGTAAACCGGATAAGCGTGCATTGGAAATTCTCAATACAGCTGTTGAATCTCTGGAAAAAGAGATTCGTCAATGGTTCGAGGATGCTCTTGAAGCGGCGCGCAGTGGTGACAAAAATCAGTTTTTCGCCATATGCAACTTCATGGAAGAAGAGCCTGCTACAAGATCTTCAAAAGGTATTAGCTTCGACTACCCGGATGACTGGTTTGATCTTGTCGCTCAGAACGTCGAGAATCCGAACATCAAGGACTTCGCTATACTCAACACGGATGTTGAGGATGGGTCGATTCGTCAATTGGCAGCTGAAGCAATTCGTGATCGTTCGTTAACCAAAGCAAAGATTGCATTAGCTTTCTGCGCTATTTCGAAATATCACTACAAGCATCCAAAAACATTTCCGCACCGTGATGAAATCGGTGATGTGATGATGGCTGACCTAGCAAAAATGGTGGCCGAGCTTCATGCAGAAGCCTGCATGTTTGTACACACGGAAAGCGAATAAAGAAGCAGCATCCAGTGACTGCAAAGCGGAATAGTTCCGCTTTGCAGTCACAAACATTCACACATCTTATTAAGGTGTGTTTTTTATGCTTCTATAAATTCTAGCAATTTCCTAGATGTGTTCCAATTACGTATTGTCATTTTTTTATACGATCCTCTACTCGCTAATTTTCCTGAAGTTGTCTTGCCAAAAGACGTAAACAGTAATGCCTGATAAATAAATCCGTCGCCAGCCACTACTACTTCAATATCTGACTTCAACTCCCCTATATCATCCATAATTTCATCAATATTACACGGTGGTATAAGAAAGAGTGAATTGTATTTCCAACCTTCTTTTTCTCCCCAACCTTTTGGCACACCCTTGATCATCTTTGTATAAGAATACTGATCGATGACTACAACACTGACATGAAAGTGAAATGTTTTCTGTATTTCCGATTCGATCTCTTTTGCTAGTAATACTCTGTCCATTTTTACAGTGGTAAATATAACGTTGCCACTATTGATATATGTTCGAACATCTTCAAGCCCAAGATTTTCGAAGCAGATTTTGAGTTCCGACATCTTAATCTTTGACTTACCGCCAACATTGATACCTCGTAACAAGGCGACATACCTCATGCAGTAGCGCCAATTTTGGCTTTTTCACGACAGTTATCGGTATGGAACAATTTAGATTCGTTAGCTTTGCAGTTTTCACAAATCAAAACTAAATCGTTACATGCTACCCACTGACAATTTTCGAAATTACTGGTATTGCCCTGGCAGTGTACGCACTCACCAATCACCTTTGCATTATCACTAAATTCCACTGTCATTCTGTCATCGAAAACCCTCAAGCTTCCCTCCCATAAACCTTCGTCTTTGTAGGCCTCGCCGTATTTGACTATGCCGCCATCTATCTGATAAACGTCTTTAAAGCCACGCTTTTTCATCATAGAACTGATCACTTCGCAGCGGACACCGCCCGTACAATAGGTGATGATTTTTTTGTCTTTTATGTCGTCGTATTTGTCGCTCTCGAGTTCACTAATAAAATCTCGTGACGTATTGGTATTTGGGACAACTGCGTTTTTGAATTTGCCGATGCTTGCCTCGTGCTCGTTGCGGCCATCAAAGAACACTACGTCATCGCCGTATTCCTCTATCAGTTCATGAACCTGCTTGGGCTTTAGGTGCTTGCCGCCACCGATGACACCTTTTTCATCAACATCAAATTCGTCGTCACTGTTTTTGAAACCTACCAATTCGCGACGATGTTTAACGCTCATGCGCGGAAAATCCTCGCGAGATCCTTCGCTCCATTTGAACATTGTTTTTTTAAAACCTGGGAACTGTTTTGTAGCTTTGATGTATTTTTTCAGATCAGCCATTTCGCCACCAACAGTTCCGTTAATACCATGTCGACTCACCAATATACGCCCGTGCAAGTTCAAGCTATCGCAAAGAGTTTTTTGCCATAGCTTCACAACCTCCGGATCTTTGATCGGCGTGAATTTGTAATAGAGTAAAATCTTTTGCATCAACTGTCGTAGTATACCAGAGGCGAATCGTGTGTTACAATTGTTGCTACTACTAATAGTAAAGGAAAGGCCGGGTCGAATCATGAACAATATAGTCACTCAAAAGATCCAGAGCCTTTTCTCTGAATCTTAGCCAACCACTATATCATTTGTCTTTGATATAACATTACATAATTTTAAAGGATCTATACTTTTATGCTGAATAAGACGATGTCTTTTCATCTCCGCGAAGCTATGAAGCACAAAAAGCTTGTGTTTGTTAGTTTGTTTTTTGCGCCAACTACACTACTACTAGAGAGGTACGTTTCGCCTTTGTTTATTGCACACGTGCTCAACCAAATACAAACTGGAACAGTTACACTAGAAAGCTCGATCGGCTTGATAGGAGCGTATTTTGCTTTGCAAGTTTATAGTCAAGTTATAGGATATAGGATCAATCTTTATGCTATGTGGGCAGTTCAAACACTAGGCTCCAATGATTTATATAGACTTGCATATGATAAGTTGTCACAAAAATCGATGGCATTTTATAGTGACAACTTTGCTGGCTCTCTAGTCTCAAAGGTTAGTAGGTTTTCGCTTGCTTTTAGTAATTTTTGGGGCATGGTGTCATTCAATGTACTTTTTGTTGCAACGAGTATTATTGCAACTCTCGTCGGAATAGCATTTTTGGTCTGGCAATATGCTGTTGTTCTTGCAATCCTGACTCTATTATTTATTGTGGCGGTTTATTTTGGAACTCGTTTTCTAAGACCATTTTTCACAAAAAGATCCGAAGCATACACCGAACTGTCGGGCAAAGTGTCTGACACTATCACAAATATTCTAGCTATCAAAGCAGATGCAAACACAGGTTACGAGCGACGACGTTTGAACCAGTCACTTGACACCGTCTACAGAAGAGAAATGAAAGTTCGCAATAATTTCGTAAAAGTGTCATCAATATACGCGGGTATCGTAGCCCTAATGCGAGCGGGAGCTTTGATAGCTTCGATTTGGGCGATACAGTCTGGCTTGGCAAACGCTGGAGTCGTGTATATATGTTTGACATATACCTTTAACCTAATCGAAGAAATATGGAATGTTATTAACATTCAGCGAAGCTACTACGAAATAATCGGAGATTCTGAAGAAATGGTCAAACTGCTAGAAGAGTCGCCTTCGGTAAAAGACAATAGTAACAAACCTCTCATCGTCTCGAAACCAACATTAGAGTTCGATAATATGTCGTTCTCTCACGAAGATACAGAAAAGTTCGGTAACAAAGGACTGTTCACACAATTTTCATTGACAATACCAGCGAAGCAAAAGGTTGGTTTAGTAGGTGTAAGCGGCAGCGGTAAATCTACTCTCATAAAATTAATCCTAAGGTTTATTGATGTAAACCAAGGCAAGATTTTGATTGATGGCAAAAATATAGCGGATTACACACAGGATAGTTTACGAGATAACATATCGTATGTGCCTCAAGAGCCGATACTTTTTCACCGCACTTTGAGAGAAAATATATCATACTCAAAACCAAATGCAACAACTGAAGAGATCGTTGATGCTGCTAAAAAAGCTTACGCTATGGAGTTTATAGACGAACTACCACAAGGCCTCGATACAGTCGTCGGCGAACGTGGAGTAAAACTCTCTGGTGGGCAGCGTCAGCGTATTGCTATCGCAAGAGCAATACTAAAAGACACACCTATCCTAATCCTGGATGAAGCGACTAGTGCACTAGACAGTGAAAGCGAGGTTTTGATACAGAAAGCACTAAAAGACTTGATGCAAGGTAGGACAACGATTATTATTGCTCACCGATTGAGTACTATTGCCCAGTTGGATCGTATTCTGGTTTTACACAAAGGTAAGATTATTGAAGATGGTAGGCACGCAGATCTTCTGCGCAAACGAGGTACATATGCCAAGCTATGGTCGCACCAAAGTGGTGGGTTCTTAGAAGACTAGTTTACTTTTCTTCGGATTTAGATTCTGAATCACTATCGGCTTTTGCTTCGCCTTCACTGGTTTGTTCTGTTACTTCCCCATTTTCAGACACAACCTCTGATTCGTCTTCGGCATCTCCACCGGCAGCTTCGTTGGCAGCAGCTAAGGCACTAGGTTCGTAGACACTGGCAATTGTGATGTCCGTATTTTCTTCGGCTAGCTCAACACCACTAGGGATCTTGAGATCAGCAATCGTAACACCTTGGCCTGGTTCTTCTAGTTCTAAGATAGATACTTCCAGCGAGTCCGGCAAATCTTTTGGCAGTGCGCGGACAACTAACGTCTCGAGTGTTTGTAGTACGACTAGTCCTGCACGCTCGGCAGCGCTCTCGCCTACACCAACTAGTTTCACTGGTATGCTGGTTTCGACTTTGTCACCTGCACGTACTGCATGGAATGATACGTGGTTTAGCTTGTGTCGGACTGGATCAATTTCGATATCTTTTATGAGTCCTAGTTTTTTGTCACCTTCTATGAGTAGATCGATCATATGGTGCTTGCCGGCTTTTGCAACAACCTTTTGGATTGCTACTTCAGGTGCTTGCACGTTAATTGCATCAAAACCATGTCCGTATACTACGCCTGGCGTTTGCCCACTTTTTCGCAAACTCGCAACTTTTTTGCCAGTTGCTGTTCGTTTTGTTAGGGTCAAAGAAATACTGTCGCTCATAATGTGTTGAATTATCCTCCGTTTTTACTAATATCTATTATAGCATGTTACTATTGTTGGTATGATTCCGGGAATGGATATTGTTGATTTTATCTCATGGGCAGGACTGATCGGTGTTGCCTTGGTTGTATTTGCCGAGAGCGGACTGCTGATTGGTTTTTTCTTGCCTGGTGATAGCTTGCTGCTAACAACCGGATTATTGACCCACCGGGGTGTTATTAATCAGGAGATACACCTGGTAGTACTGATTTTGTTTATTGCAGCCGTACTGGGTGACAATACAGGATATTGGTTTGGTAAAAAAGCTGGACGACGTTTGTTCAAACGTAAAGATTCAACAATCTTTCAAAAAAGTAACCTGGAAAAAGCTGAAGCTTTCTATGAAAAACACGGTAGCAAAACTATCGTACTGGCTCGCTTTGTGCCATTTGCCAGAACATTTGCGCCAATAGTAGCAGGCATATCGCATATGAAATATTCCACCTTCATCATCTTCAATATTATCGGTGCATTGCTGTGGGCTGTTGGTTTAACCTATCTAGGTTACTATGCTGGCGCTTGGTTAGAAGAGCGTGGTGTAGATATCGACAAATACTTGCTGCTCATTATTGCCGGTATTGTTCTACTATCGATCTTACCTCCTGTTATACATGGTCTAAAGGATAAAGAGCGTCGACAGAATATCAAAGCAACTATCAAAAAAACTGCTTCGCGTAAAAAATAGTGGCCTATTTTCAGTTACCACCCAGACACAGTGTATTACCCACACTCCATCTCCAGTTACGATTTGTGCCAGTATACTGACTCATACAATATGGCGGAGTTGAGCCCAACTCATATGCGTTGGAAAAATAGCCACCATCATTCTGACCACCGCTACCTTCTAAATAGACCATTATGCCATAGTGTTGCCAGCTATCATTTCCTTGGGCTGTATAGTAATAATAATAATTTCCTTGTGTTGCGCTTGAGAGTGAGGTGGGGTCAATTCTCATATACGGACTAAGCGCGGTAGACAGTATTTGATTACGATCGCAATGACCCCAGTTTTCGGTTTGAGATCCACAACTTGACTCGTTACCGCTACCATCTTGAATCGTTGGGTATCTACCATTATCCACATAGTATGACTCTATTGCTTTTGATATTTCTTTGACTTTTTGTATACGAGCCGAATCCCTGGCTCTACTTTGGATTCCGTTATAGGCTACAATTACTAATGCTACTAATATACCTATGATAACAATTACAATGAGCAGTTCAACGATTGTAAACCCTCGATTCTTTATAGAACTACCCATTGTATGCATATGTTATTTGACGCTTATTATATAAGTCTAGCAAACAACCTATTTTATACCAAAACTCTATAATATGTGTTTTAAATACTGGCCAGTATAAGATTCTGCATTTTTTGCAACCTGTTCGGGTGTACCGGTCACAATTACCTTGCCACCACCAGCTCCCCCCTCAGGGCCCATATCTACGATATAGTCAGCAGATTTGATAACGTCTAGATTGTGTTCGATAATGATCATAGTATTGCCACCACTAACAAGTTGCTGAAGTATGTGCAATAATTTTTTTACATCGGCACTGTGTAGGCCGGTCGTTGGCTCGTCTAGAATATATAATGTTTTGCCGGTTGAACGCTTGCTAAGTTCACTCGCAAGCTTGATACGCTGCGCTTCTCCCCCGCTAAAAGTCGTAGCCGGCTGACCTAACGTGATGTAGCCCAAACCTACCTCTAGCAAAGTGTGCAGTTTGCGGGCAATTGCGGATTGTGCCTCAAAAAACTTCGCTGCTTCTTCGACAGTCATAGATAGAACATCAGAAATTGTTTTTTCTTTGTAGGTTATTTCCAGAGCTTCGCGGTTGTAGCGGTTGCCTTTACAGACTTCACATGTCACATAGACATCAGGCAAAAAGTGCATCTCGATTTTGATAACACCGTCGCCCTGACAGTTTTCACAGCGACCACCTTTGACATTGAAACTAAAACGGCCTGCTTTGTAACCACGAACATTTGACTCTGGTAAACTAGCGTACAGTTCACGGATCGGTGTAAAGATACCTGTATAAGTAGCAGGATTTGAACGTGGTGTACGGCCAATTGGTGACTGATCGATAACTATCGCCTTGTCCAAATGCTCGACACCATGGATAGCATCATGTTTTCCAGGTACAGACTGAGCTCTGTTTAATCTAGCTGCAAGCTCACGGGCAATAATATCGTTTACCAATGTTGATTTTCCCGAACCACTCACACCACTGACAACGGTCATAACTCCGAGAGGAATTTCGACTGTAATATTTTTTAGATTATGTTCGCGAGCGCCTTCGACAATCAATGACTTATCTCCGTAAGCCCGTCGTTTTTTTGGTGTGGCAATTGATTCTGTACCACTCAGATATTGTCCTGTGATACTCTTGGTAGTTTTTGCAACCTCGTCTGGTGTACCATGTGCAATCACTTCGCCGCCGTGTACACCGGCACCAGGGCCAATATCTAGTAAATAATCCGCAGCACGAATAGTGTCCTCGTCGTGTTCAACGACTAGCACAGTGTTACCAATATCACGTAGATGTCGCAAAGTTTTGATCAAACGATCATTGTCACGTTGGTGTAGGCCAATTGATGGTTCGTCCAACACATATAAGACACCGCGAAGACCAGAGCCAATTTGTGTCGCCAGACGAATACGCTGAGCTTCACCGCCCGATAGTGTATTTGCAGCACGTCCTAGCTCGAGATAGTTCAAGCCTACATCGTGCATGAAACGCAATCGATCGCCAATCTCGCGCAGGATTTGTTTTGCAATGATCATTTCGTTGTCGCTGAGTTTTAATTCATTTGCAAAAAAGTCTAAGGCATCTTCAACACTGAGGCCGATAATATCAATAATATTTTTTTCATGAACGGTTACAGCCAATACTACAGGTTTTAGCCTGGCGCCTTTGCAGGCATGACACGGTCGCTCGCGCATGAAACGTTCGATATCTTTACGCATAAATTCGCTGTCGGTCTCCTTGTGACGACGCTCTAGGTTGGGTATGACACCTTCGTAGGTTGAATCGTAGCTGCGGCCACTGCCCAACTCAACAGTGTATTTTTGGGCACCTGTACCATATAATATTTTTTCCATTGCTTCATCGTCTAGGTCTGTTACTGGAACCTGCAAACTAAAACCATGTGCATCAGCAACCGCTGACAGTTTCTTCATATACCATGCATCTGAATTAACGCGGTTGTAGGGACGGATAGAGCCTTCGGCAATTGTTAGATTTGGATTGAACACTAAATCCGGATCAACTTCTAGTCGGTTACCTAGACCTGTACAGACAGGACAGGCACCTTGCGGAGAATTGAAACTAAACAAGCGTGGTTCTAGTTCAGGAATAGGTTCGTCGGGATGATCAACACAGGCGAAGCGCTGAGAATATACGTGTAATTTTTCTCCGCCAGCTGGCGAATCTACCTCTAATACTTCAACTGTGCCGTGAGCTACCTCTAGGGCTTGTTCGACAGACTGAGCAACGCGAGTATTGTTATTTTTGTCTGTAACTATTCGATCAACAACTAGCTCGATTGTATGCTTGTACTTTTTGTCCAGATTAGGCCATTCGTCGAGACTATAGACAACACCATCGACGCGGGCACGAGCAAAACCGAGCTTTTGATATTGCTCGGGAATATGTGCAAACTCGCCTTTTTTATCTACAGCTAGTGGCGCCAATATCATGACTCTGGTTTTTTCAGGTAGTTTCAAGATTTCATCCACAATAGCTTGCGGCGTACGCTTGCTGACAGTTTTGCCACACACAGGACAATGTGGTATACCAACGCGTGCAAACAACAAACGTAAATAATCGTAAATTTCCGTTACAGTTGCGACTGTCGAGCGTGGGTTGCGAGATGTTGATTTTTGATCAATAGAAATCGCTGGGCTTAAACCTTCGATACTTTCGACATCTGGTTTTTCCATTAGTCCCAGGAACTGGCGAGCATAACTACTGAGGCTTTCGACATAACGACGCTGACCTTCGGCATAAATTGTGTCAAAAGCTAGTGATGACTTGCCCGAGCCTGACAAACCAGTAATAACCACCAACTTGCCTAGAGGTATGTCGACATCAATATTTTTTAGGTTGTGCTCACTAGCACCCCTTACGCGCAAAAAGTCCATTTAGACTATTATACGCTAGACTTTGATTTGAATAAATGCTCTACAAATATTTTTGTTTTATATTTTGGCGGTATATACCCACTTAGTAGTTTCACTACCATAGTTGAAAGTGCAATAACTGTCACCGTAAACACGAACAAGCTTGGTACTGCGATCTGTGTACCAGGTATAATCCCAAGAAAAAAGAATGCGATCGTAGCATAAAACAAACGATCAAAATTCAGCACTATTGCGATAATAATTATGCAAAGAAACACAGCTAGTTTTATATCTTTTTTCATCATTTACCTCGACATACAAACATTTATTAATGTAGTAAATTTAATAATAGCATATTTTTGACTATTATGCAATATGTCTATATGTTAGGAGCGTTGGCCTCAGCCCAAAGCTGCAGTTCTGTCAAAAGATACTGTTTGTCGTCGTCACTCTGATTGGTCTGGATGAGCTTTGTAAGACTCTTCATATACTGTTCTATTTGAGATTGAAACTTTTCTTGACGATATAGCTGCCAGCTCTCTTGTTCGTCCTGACTAAGTGTTTTTGGAAAGTTTCGAGCTTTGTAACGAAGCAACAACTTATCTAGACGTTCGTCGGCAAACTCTGGATGAAAATCGGCCAGTTCGTTTTGACCCGCATTTCTAACTACTTCAGTGCGCAGCTTGTCTCGATCGTTGATAAAACCATCGTACAACTGACCTTCGACATCACTACTCCCGGCGTATGGTTCGCGTTCTGCATATGCAGCGGCAACCTTGTCAATAAAATCTTTTTTTAGATCTGTGAAATGTTTTTCGATAGTATCTTTGTTGAGGTTGATTTTTTCCCACGCCTTTTTATCCAAAACTGTCAAAGGTGCAACCGCCGGGCATTTATTGTAGGCGAGTTCCTTGACTGGGATTGCTTGGAAGCCTTCTTTCTTCCTTTCTTCCCAACTAGAAAAAAGATTGGATTTTATTTCTTTTTGAGTGAGGTTGGAAAAATCTTTTGGATCATACCGGAGATCATATACCAAAACCGTGCCCGGCGTTTTACCTGGAGCAATAGGAAAGGCGACGGTCGTAAAATCATTTGTCTTGCCGAATCGACCGCTACTGTATACAAAGGGTGCAGGCTCGTCCAAGTTGACGATCTTTGCTACTTCTTTTTTGTCACGCATTTTTAGTAAAAAATCAAAAAGCTTTGGTTGCTTTTGCTTGATGAGTTTCGCTACCTGAATAGTTGCCTCGACATCGCTCAATGCATCGTGAGCATGAAGGTGTGTGAGATTGTTAATCTTGGATAGTAGCTCGAGTCGATTAGTCGGTGCCCCGTCGTCGTCAACGGGCCACTGTATGCCTTCAGGTCTTAGAGCCCTAGTCATACGAACTAGATCTAGGATATCCCAGCGCGAACGCTGATCTGCCCAAGACCATTGATACGGATCATAAAAATTACGCCACAGCGTATGTCGCACAAATTCATCATCGAAACGTATGTTATTAAAACCAACTACAATTGTTCCAGGTATAAATATCTGTTCGATCATCATTTTGCAAAACTCCGGCTCAGAGATACCTTCCTCTAGGGTTTTTTGTGGCGTTGTACCTGTAATCAATATGGCTTGAGGATCCGGCAATATATCTTCTGATAATCGAATAAGAACATCAACGGGCTCGCCAATAGGGTTGAGCTCCATGTCTGTTCGCTGACCAGCAAATTGCATAATACGTTGATACCGACTACTCAGTCCACTCGTCTCTAAATCATAAAAAAAGAAAGATTGATTCACAGACTATAGAATAACAGAAAATAAGACCGATATAAATGAAGGTTATTTTGTGGTACTGCCAACCCTCGTAATAGCAAATAAACCAAAAATAGTTATAGCACCCAACAATAATACAAAGCCATACAGCGAAGTTCTATCGAATATACCTGTGTTAGGTGCTGCGGCAAGACCAAGAGCAGTTAATGTTACGTCATTGCCATCACCTCCTGTATAACTAACCCTGAATAAATGACCGTCAATAGAAGCTGTACCGCCCTCGCTGATACCAGAGAAAGTACCGTTTACCGCATCTGCCCCATCATTGTTGATAATGGTATATACCGTACCTACTGGTGCCTGGAAACTGTTATACATAGAGAGGCTGAGTATACCACCAGATAGTGTGACACTACCACCAACGATCAGTTGATCATACCCCGTGCAAGCATCCAACCCCCCTACCTCAACATCAAAATAACCACCGATAGTTACCGTGCCAGTTGATAAACACCCAGGGCTTTGTCCTGGAGCTAAGTGGCCACCTGTTTGTACAGTGACGCTGCCTGTAGTACCACTACCCTTCAGCGTGTTACCGTTCCTAACCGTGAGCGCACCTGTCTGACCGTTGACTACCAATGTCCCTGGAAAAGTATAACTCCAGCTCGGTAATGTATCACTAATCACTAAAACTGGGTTGGTGTAGCTCATTTCATAGCTGTACGAAGAAACCGGAATAGTGTCCGGTGAGTATGATGGCTCGAGCTTATCCGTTGCATTCTGGAAAAGAAAATCTTGATTACTGCCATCGATATCCATATCCATCAATTGATAGTTGCTGCCGTCACGTCCTGATACAAATAATATATTAGAACCATCTGGTGAATACGACGGACTAGTGTCGGGATTGGCTTGATTCGTCAATCTTTGCAAATTACCACCACTATCATCTATTGTATATAGTTCTTGATCACCTGAATCATTGGAAGAAAAGGCAATTGTCTGACCGTCCCTAGAAAATGTTGGGGCAATGATAGCCGAAAAAGCATTAAATATCTTTACTTTGTTCGTTCCATCAGCATTCATAATACCCAATCCGGCGCCTACACCAGAATCTAGATATAGTATTTTGGATCCATCGGGTGAGAATCTAGCGCTATTATAATATTTTGCTAAATCGTTAGAAACATTTACTTTATCACTGCCGTCAATATTCATTGTGTATAGTTGAGCTACACTATCACGATACGTTGTAAAGATGATCTTCGTGCCGTCTGGAGAAAATGAGGCATTTAGATCTGCAGACGCATGATTAGACAAATTTGTCTTGTTACTACCATCAGCATTCATGATATAGATCTCTGTAAAACCACTCGTTGCTGAAGTGTAAACTATCTTTGTGCCGTCTGGCGAAAATGATCCTGTCGAATTGCTGTAAGGTCCGCTGGTTAATTGTGTTTCACCTGTACCATCGGTATTTGCTATATGTAACTGACCATTACCAAAACCTTTTGTGTATAAAATCTTGCCGTACTGAGCTAAAGCTTGTGCAGACTCACCACTAAAGAGCACACTTGTTAAAGCAAGCATGCACCCAAAAATGATAGCAAATAATTGTTTTTTCATATTTTTTATGTGTTTTTTATTTCCACCTGACAAATGTCAGACTCGCACTTGAGGTTATTATACAGACTCCTGATCAAATATGTCAATTTGTGCGGTGGTCTTAGTGACGTGTTTTGTAAGAGCTATATACCGAAAGTGCGATACACACCAAACCTAAAGATCCAACGATAACTTCTGGCAACTCAATATGGAATAGTTTTAGGAACATAACCAGGCTGAGGAATAATATCGCCCAGTGTGCACCAGACTCTAGATATTTGTACTCTGACAATGTTTTGTGTTCAACCATATGCAGAGTCAGAGTTCTCACCCACAATGCACCTATACCAAGACCGATCATGATGATGACAATATTGTTTGTCAGTGCAAACGCTCCAACAACACCATCTAAAGAGAAGCTCGCATCTAGCACTTCGAGATACATAAATGAAGCAAAAGCAGCCCAACCAACTTGTTTTTTGAGCTCATTCTTCTTTTCAAATTTTTCCATCAATTTTGCTATGGTGTGTAGTACAGTGTAAACCGCTATGGCAGCAAACATCGATAGCCCAATTTCCAGCCTCATCTCTGCAGGTAACAACACTAAAATAATAGCTGGTAGTACCACTGTCAGAACGGATTTGATACGAGGTAGAGATGCTATCTGCGCTAGCTTTTCTTCTATCGCACTGATCCAAAAGTGTGCACGCGATATATCAACAAAGAAAAACGTCGCCACCATAAACAGGAACATACCACCAAAACTATTGATGATAGGTGCTATATCATGTAGTTTTTCACCGTATTCCTCGGGGTTATACAGTGCGAGATTCATGACTTGATCTAGCGCCAAGTTTGAAGCAACAGCAACCAATATTATAGGCAGTACAAATCGAATCAAAAATACAGCAATAAATATCCCAACTGTCATAAACAGCTTTTGCCATAGTGGGGACATCTTGACCAACACTCTACTATTTACTACCGCATTGTCGGCACTCAAAGTAATCTCCAAAATACTCAGCACGACCACTAAAAAGAAGGCTTCGATACCTAGGTAATACCCAACAAACAGCCAGGAACCCAGCGTGATGACTAGTGGAATTTTGTGATAAAAGATGATATTTTTTAGCATACTATTTATTGTTCTGTCATGGTAAATGTTATATGTGCAATCTGTATTGTCGATTCTCCGCTCGCACCCTGTCTTTCTAGTTCATGTAATATCCCTATTTTCCTCATAATATCACGCAAGCGATTGAGGCTATGGGGATTATTAACATCAGTTTTGCGAGCAAATTTTTCTATCTTTTCCCCGCGCACTACGAAAATAGCTTTGTGCTTCTCGACTTGCCAAGCCTGTTTTGAGCTAGTGTCGTCTAGTGTGATGGTTGGCAGCTCACTATCGTCAATATCTTTTTCGCTAGCCCGCCTTGCATCTTCTTTTGCTTGCTGCACCTGATCCACTAGCTCCCTGAGAAGCTCGGTAATATTAGTATGCGCGCTAGAAGAAATTGCATACATAGGTGTTTTTGGTGGTACAACTTTTTGTAGTTGAGACAGCTGATCATTGATGATTTCTTCGTCTAGACCCTCGGTCTTTGTTATTGCAATAACCTCTCTTCGCTCAGCTAATATTTCGTTGTGCGAACGTAGTTCATGACGAATTGTCTGATAATCTTGAGCTATTGTACTGCTATAACTATCTATCAAGTGTAACAGCACGCTTGTGCGTTCGACATGGCGCAAAAAATCACCTCCAAGACCTTTGCCCTTGCTTGCTCCCTCGATGAGGCCTGGGATATCAGCAATCAACAAACTACTACTATCGATATCGGCAACACCTAAATTTGGGGTTAATGTTGTAAAGGCATAATCGGCTATTTCTGGTCGGGCGTTGCTGACGACACTTAAAAAAGTTGACTTGCCAGCATTTGGAAAACCGATCAATCCAACGTCTGCAATCAGTTTGAGTTCGAGTGAGACTTCGAACAGTTCACCCGCTTCCCCTACTTCGGCAACTCGAGGAGCTTGCCTGGTTGAGCTTTTAAAATGTGCGTTTCCGAAGCCACCTTCTCCCCCATGAGCAATGACATGCTGTTGTGAATGGTTGGTAATATCAGCAACAATCTCACCATCCTTTTTAATAACTGTACCAAGCGGAACCTTAATTAGCAGTGATTCACCTTTTTTGCCGTGGCGATCTCTTTTTGAACCATTTTCACCGTTTTGGGCTTTTAGCTCGGGGTGGTAACGAAAGTCAATTAGAGTATTGGTATTTTCGTCACCGACAAAAACAACATTACCACCACGCCCTCCGTTGCCGCCATCGGGACCGCCTTTGTCAATGTATTTTTCGTGCCGAAAACTGACCGCGCCGTTCCCGCCACGACCTGCACTAACTGTCACTTTTGCTGTATCAACGAACATATTACTGTCTATTTTAACAGATTTTACTGTAGTAGTTACTAATGAATATAGTTGTAAGAGCCTACAGAATCGGCGCCAATGGTACGAGTGCTTTTAACGTTCCAACCAGCGTAGTTCATTTCTGAGACCAAAATACTACCGTCAGGATTGACGCTTTCAACAACTGATACATGACCGTAACCACCTGCTGCATTGGCTGTTTGCATCACAGCCCCAACAGCTGGACGATTGTTGACCAAGAAACCAGATGCTCGTGCGAGACTTGCCCACGAGGAAGCATTGCCCCACATACCACCAACAGGACGACCTAGAGCTGCACGACGGTTGTATGCATACCATGTACAATATCCATAGTCATACCTATTACCACCAGATAGATTGGCATATATATTAGCCGAAGCTACCGTACTGCCACTACTTCTACCTCCAGAAGATGATATGGCCGCAGGTGGCGACCCGCCAGGAATAATAATTTGTGTACCAGCTGGAATAGCACTCGATGCTTCGAGGTCATTATAGAGAATCACACGTTCTAGATTGCCACTAAATCTTTGGGCAATACTATCTGCCGTGTCACCCGGTTGCGCAGCATAGACTACGCCATCAACAGGAGGTATGAGTAAATCACGACCAGGCTCTAGCGCGTCGCCAGGAATATTATTTGCCCATTTGACAGTATTTGGATTGAGATTGAATTTTGCGGCAATGCTTTGAGTAGTGTCGCCAGGCTGCGTCTTGTAGGTTGTAAAAGACTTTGAGGCGGACACGTTCGATGCGATGATTTGTGGTTTTGAAATAGTTTCGTCGCTGGTTTGAGCAAGCTGGTTTTTGGCATTTAGTGAGATTGCTTGGTTTGTGACGTTCGTTGCTATTGGTAGGTCAGCCTGAACAGCGAGATGAGCCGCGAGATCAGCCGCTGCTAGTTGATCAATCGAAGGCTTGTCATCGCTCACAGAAGAGCTAGGTGACTGGTCTTGACGTTCAGCCAGTACTAAAGTACCGCTGTCGCGCCCAGTGTAAGCAAGGCCTATCACAAGGCCAAAGATAAGAATATATGACATAACAGACGCAGTCTTGTTAGACTGAAGCTTCTTAAAAGAAGTTGCTACTCGATGATATATACCGATACGTCCTTGTTGGTTACTAATAAACTACTCCTTGTAGGAACATTGCTGCTCGTACCGCTACCTTACTTTGTCTTACTTCTCTTTTTAGAACAGGGCTTGTTGTCGACCATATTTGTATTAATGAGTACTTTGCCCGTACGACATTTTGGGTAGGCTCACACTGATCGCTGCTGACTGAATCTGCATAGATCCTCGCAACAAACCGCATGTGCTAAAGAGTAGTATAGCAATCATTGACTTATACGTCAATAGATTTCATAGTTATATTTAGAAGGCATTTCCACAAAGTTTTTGGCAATGTTTTTCAATATTCACCTGGTGCTGCTCAAACGTGTGGGCAAAATAAACCACGCCATCGTCACCAGCTATAAAGTAGATATAGTCTCCAGGGGCTGGGCTGGCAACAGCTTGCAAAGCAGAATAGTTCATCGTGCTGATAGGAGTTGGTGGAAATCCTGGTACGAGTCGCGTATTGTATGGAGATTGAAGATCTACTCGGGGTTCAACGCCCATCTTTTCTGCGCCGTAGTGGAATGTGACATCAGATTCTAGCTTCATGCCTATTGATAATCTAGACAAAAACACTTGAGCAATCTGGGGCTGATCCTTGGGGTCACTTGCTTCTTTTTGTATAATAGACGCCAATGTCAGAGCTTGATGAATATTCAGACCACGAGTTTTGAAATCATCTAGTAAACCATCTTGCTGCATCCTCGTATATAGCGTATCAAAGGAGCGCTCGAACAACACAGTTAGATCATCACTTGCGTCTACCTCAAACGTTTCAGGGAAAATATAGCCTTCTAGGTCAGCGTCAGCGGGTTTATCCGCTAAGAGAGGGCTATTATAGGTTGCGTTGAAAGCTGCATCAATCTCTCTGCTAGTGTAGCCGTATTTTGTGAGATCTTTTTTGATCTCAGCGAGCGTTCGACCGGGTAGTATAGTGACATTGATTGTATCTGTCTTACCACCTTCAAGGTGCTCTACGATTTGCGGCACGCTCAAACTAGGAGCTATGGCATATGTGCCGGCCTTTAGACTGGCGGGTTTACCGGAAAATTTTAGATATAGCACCATTGTCGTTGAACTTCTGATAATACCCGCATCCTCTAGGTCTTGAGCAATGGCCGAATTTCCTTCTCCCTGTTTCACCTCAAAACGAACTGTATTTTTGTTTGTCTTATCCACTGGTTGTAAATTGTATTGGTACCAAAAAACACCAACCAGCACAGTCAACACAACAATACTACCAAGAACAAATGCGGTAAACTGTAACCAAAACTTTTTTGTTCTGCCTTTTAGTTTTACTGCCAGTGCTTTTGTATTAGGCACCGAAATGAATCTCCAAATAATCACCTAGTATGATTGCTGCTGCATGGGCATCAATCTCTGCTTTGGCGTAGGGTTTATCTAGAGATTTGAGGTATTTTTCGGCTAATACAGAGGTCAGGGACTCGTCCTGAAATACTATTTCGACACCAAACCTTTCCAGCTGATGTGCAAAAGCTTTTACCTTGTCTGTCTGTTTTGTGACGCCGCCCGATTGGTTACGAGGGAAACCTACTACCAACACTGCTGGCTCAAACTCTGCAATAATTTCCCTCAGTCTCTCGAATTCTAGACCGTCGACTTCTATAGTGGCGTACGCTACAGCAATACGAGTCGATGTGTCCGCATGCGCAATACCTATCCTCTTGTCACCAACATCGAGAGCAATGATTGATTTGCTCTCGTTGTTGGTTGTCTGGTTATTCATCATTTTGTACCAAAAATTTGATTTCGATTTTATCCTCTCTCGGAGCGGTAGAAATCCAGAACGGGAAGAATGTTGTATCAACATCTTTTACGCCTTCGACGGCTTTGATTTTTTGTCTTATCTCTTCGTAGTTTTTACCAACCAGCTGTGGTCTTAGTTTCTTCTCGTCGATATTCGGACCTATATACCCTGTACCTTTGAATGTCACTGCATCATTACTGGCACTTTCAAACCGTATTTTATCCAGACCATTATTGTAGATTTTTTGGTTTTTTTCCTTTGTCATCTTGTCTTTTAGATATGCGTTCAGCACTGAATTTGCATCGTCTTTGTCCAAACCAAGTAGGGTGTACGTCATTTCGATAGTCAGCTTGGCCTTTGTGGCCTCGTTGCCGCTTGCGGGCGATGAAGTTACTGTTGTCGGATCAGCCTTGTAGCTTTCGTCTATCAACACATAGTCCTTGTCATTGAACTTGTCCTCCAGCTCTTTGCGCCCTGTATCGGTATTGTCTTGCAATATTTTGGCCTTTGCGGTTTCGATATCACTGTCTGCAACAACATTGACAGTTCGCTTGCTACCACCTGTGAATGCATTTTTGTTAGTAGCACTTACTGATGAACCTTGGCCTGCAACACTAAAATCATTATTACTCGAAATATTATAATTTTCACCGACATTTTGAGCTTGTACGCTCACCGACGCCTTGCCTGGTATCGTACATGGACCAAAAGGGGTACTAGCCGAACCGCCTGGAACACTAACAGCTGACGCGGTCAAAAAATTCAACCCATCTGAGCTGACTGCTGTACCTGCTGGTATCGAAATACTACTAGTCGTAGCACAGTTAGAGATAGTTACTGTACCAGTAGCTTTTTCCCCTACATCTTTTTTGCCAGTTGCATCAAAATCTAGAGAGATTGTTTTTTTGATCTGTTGTACGGTTGGTTTGAGGATTTTGTTATCTATATCAGTTGTTGCATTGACATCGAGACGAACAGGTAATGTTATGTCTTCTGTTGTGGTATTGGCTTTTATACTAATGGTCGCAGATGGAGCAAAAAATGTTGCCCATATCAAAAATATGACCAGTAATATACCGCCACCGATTATTAGGAAAAGCTTTTTGCGAAAAATATCAAAATTCGGTATGTTCGGACCGGCTTTTTTAGCTTTGCTTTTCTTTAGACCTTTCGAAGATGGTTTGGCGTCTAGGTCCTCTGGCAATTCTATATCGTCTTCCACATCGGTATTTGGCGTGACTGTCGTCTCAAGCTCACCGACAGGTATGTCTTCACCGTTGATAATATCTTCTGTATCGTCTTCTTCAGGAGTTTGGGTATGTGCAAGCAACTCTGGTTTTGACTGTAGGTTTTTAGCTACAGGTATTGAAACACCCGCGGCCAAGGCACTAAGGGATTTGTTGGTTGTAATGATAACAATCCGTTTGTCAGAACTGTGAGCTGATTTTTGTAACAATTTCAGATTGACTGCACTCTGAAGTACACCAACTCTTTTTGGTGGAACTAATGCAATGATTTTTTCACTAGAAGCTTTGACTTTGTCGATAATCGACGTAATATCATCTTCGGTATCGATGTATATGGTATCTTTTTTCATATGCGTAAGATTCGATCTATTTTATCTTTTACTGTATCTGTTTCGCTAACACCTACCATGGTATCATATCCAACCCTGAGTAAGCCCATGGCTGTTATTAGTGTATGATCGTTCACTTTGCCAGTTTTGTCTTTTATACCATCGACATTCTCGGGACTAATATGGTGTACAACAGGCTTGCGCGTAAAAGGTAGATCCTTGTACCAATCGTGACCATTGAGGGCTTGTACCAATTTCTTCAGTGATGAACCACCCCCACAAAGTAAAATCTTGTTTGGTAGATGGTCAACAGAATCAAACTCACCAAGAGCAAGCTCGACTCCACCCAGCCAAACTTCGAGAGTTTTATCTATAGCCGTTTTGACTTCTTCGGCAACATTTTCACGTATATTTGGATCATCGACATTGATCTTCAGTTTTTCTGCATCGTCATAACTCAGATCTAGTTCGGTGGCAATTGTACGTGTAAAGCTACGCCCGCCGATGCCGAACATCTTTGTACCTTCGACACCGCCATCATTTATGACAGCGATATCTGTCGTACCACCTCCAACATCAGTCAAAATTGCAGAAAAAGTGCTACCAGCATCGTTTCCTAGTACAGACCTAGCAACAGCAAATGGCTCAGCAGCAACAGCTATGAGCTCGAGATCTAGTTCATTAGCAGTTCGTTCCAACGCCCCTATATGCACCATCGGTGCAAAAGCTGTATATATTTGAATAGCGACATCTTTGCCCTGAAAACCAATAGGGTTAGTTATTTTGTAGCCATCAATATGAATGCCAACTATGGCGGAATTGACTAGTTTTACTTCTACATCTTCGTTGCCAGTTTCGAAAGCAACTTGTTTTTGAGCCTTTGTCTGCGCTCTTTCCTGGACTTTTTGTATGATAAATTCCATCTCGCGAATATCGAGCTCTTTGTCAGGATGTGGTCGTTTGTAACGTATAGTATTTGTCGTGCCTTTTACCAGCTCACCAGCTATGCCAATCACGCAAGCACGGGCTTGCACACCCGCTTGGTCTTCAGCTTCCGAAAGCGCCTCTTCACAAGCTCTGACTACTCCACCGATATCCGAGATCGCACCAGAGTGCATATCGCTCACATCTTGCCGAGCACGACCTACTCCTATAACGCTCATTTCTTCACCGTCAATACGAGCAATCAGCGCTTTTGCAAACTCTGTACCTATATCAAGGGCGACGATGTGGTTGGTGTTGTCCCTATTCGCGCCGCCGGAGAATTTTTGTTTCAGTTTTCCTAGTGCCATTTCTAAGCACTCATTATATACTAAAATCGCTTATGCCAAAAGGGTTTCTAAACAGTCAAAGTAGTTATTTATCTAGCTTGTTCATTACCCTCTAGAAATATTCATACCTATAGAGTTGTTTAGTAGATATCCCGGAGAGAACGCTCTGCCTGTACAATACTCTTATTGAGTTTTTTGACCCCGTCCTTTAATATATCCATCTGATAAGCCGTCGGGTTGTTTGCTCTCACAAAGCCTAATAGGCGTTCAATATGAGATACATCCCCAGACAATATCTGCCTGGACTCCCTGACAGAGCGATGAGTAGAAGGTGCCTTTGCGCCCATGAGATTTGCTAAGTGTTTCGCACCCTCCAATTTCTCGTCCAAACCTTGCAACATCTCTGCAGATTCCAAAACACTTCCTGCTACAGTTTTAGGTGCATGTTCCAGACCCAGTTCGTCCCAAAGCTCCTTCCTCTTTTCAGCTCTCAATTTACTATTTCTCATCCTTTCATCGCGACTCATCGTGCCTGAAGGCGGTATTGTGCTCTGTTCTTCTTGCCTGTTACGTTCAGCGCGAAGCTGGTTTTCAAGATCGCGCACACGCTCCCATGTTTTAGGATTTTGTGATATTCGTAATACACGATACGCATCGTATAATTGGCGAATAATGCCGTATTCTCTATCAGTACCGGCAGGCATGATATTAGGGAAGTCTTGTGCTAAATGTTCTACAACCCCATCGGTATCTTCAAAAGCATTTCGCATTGCAATTGATTCAGGATCTTGAGCTAGCCTTTTTAGCGCACCGTTTTCGATCTCACGTACCCTTGCAGCGGTGATTCCTAAGCCTAGCGCCATCGCTTCGGCTGCCTTAGGTGGTACACCTACTAGCCCGTATCTACCCTCTATTATGCTCTTTTCTGATGGTGTAAGTCTTGATAATAGACGTGCTATTTTTTCCTCACCTAAACTGATAGATATATCATGAAAAACACGCGCATTTTTGTCTTCGATTGGTGGTAGGTCATCTATGTTATCCAATCCTTCAGACAACATACCCATCCATGGTCTTAGGTGTTCTATGTCATCTATATTCAGGTTTTCTTCCACCAGCTCCACCAGCTCTGCATCAGACGGTACTCTCTCCGTGTCTGAGCTATTGGTATATTCCTCTTGGATATTTTGGATCTTTTTCAATCTTTGCTGAGCGTGAATAGGAATACGGATCTGGTTTGACTCGTTTTGTGTAGATCTTTGCAAACTGTTCCAAAGTCTCATTCCCATGTATTTTCGCAAGTTAGGGTGTCTTTTATGCATATCTAGATCGTAGTCGTTGAGCAAGACAGTAATTTCCTCTAGTCCTTTTTGAAAATAATCTTCAACGTCCAGGCTACCAGCAGCAGACTGCTTACTACATTCTGTGTCGGCTCTACTGTAGATAAACCTTAGTCGGTGCATAATATATTGCTGCGAGGCATGCTTATCCCCAAGTGCGATTCTTCTTGCGAAGCTGTCTTCTTGGGCCTGAGTCAGCCTTTGGTTCGGTAAGTTCCGGGAGTTGTATGGATCTCTTGGGTCAAAGGGTTTTAGGCCAAACATTTCCTCTAGAGCCTTGTCAGCGTTTTCCCGTTTTTCGGTCCAAGCGCCCTTGGTTTTTACTTCCTTGGGTTTTGTGTTTTCTTTTCGAATTTTCTCTACTATATTGACTGCATCCAGAGCGTCTTTTGAAAAACTAAACTCAAAAGGCACCATATCATCATCGTTAAGATACTCTCTCTGTGGACGTTTGTTTGTGGTATTGGAGCGAGGTTTTCTGTCTCGGTATATAGTCTGTACTTTGTCTTGTAGATCTGCGATCAGCATAATACGCTGCCAACTCGCGGCAAAATCTAGTGCGATGACCTTATCTTTTCCTTCAGCCGTTCTCAGCCCACGACCAAGCTGCTGCAAGAAAATCATCTTGGACTCAGTACCACGTAAAAATACCATAGTATTGATTTCAGGCACATCTATACCTTCGTTGAAAATATCAACCACTAGAAGTGTTGGTATGTCACCTCTGCGAAACGCTTTTAATCTCGCGTCCTGCTCCTCTTCGCCGAGGCCAGAGTGGAGCGTTTGGCCTTCTGGTATGAGTTGTGAAAACTCATCAGCATACTGAATATCTGGGCAGTAGATAACTGTGCGCGGCTGTTCATGCTCTGCCTGAGCAGCTTGTATTTCACCAACTATCGCTTGCTGATAGTTGCGATCACGCTGGACTCTCGTCAAACGATCATTGATTTCTTTGAGCGTTGGCGGCATGTCTTCATCTACTAAAAGATCTTTTAGATCTGCCTCGTGCTCAGTAAACAACCTATAGTCGGGCTTCACCAACACACCTTCGGCGATAGCTTCTTCGAGAGTGTATTCGAAGACTTTTGGACCTAAGACTTCACTGATATCTTTTCCGTCCATACGTTCGTCGGTAGCGGTGAGTCCTATCTGAAAATCTGGTTCAAAATATTCTATCACTTCGGCATAGGTTGGCGCTGGGCCGTGGTGGCTTTCGTCAACAACTACGTAGTCAAATTCTTTGGGATCAAACGCTTGATAGTTTTTGGCATCGTCAGATCCACCTGTCATTTGTTGAAACGTAGCATAGACTATCTGTTCTCGGTCTTCGTATTGTCCTTTATAAAAATTACCGTGAGATACTTCAGGATCTACAACATCAGCTATCGTGTCTCTAGCTTGTTCGAGAACTTGACCTTTGTGGCATAGATATAGAACACGTGCATCAGGCTTTTCGTCCAAGTATTTTTTGATATCGTGCGCAACGGCATATGTTTTGCCAACACCAGTTGCAACGTCAACATAACAAGATGAGATACCCGACTCGCGTGCATCTTCAACAGCCTCTAGCATATCGCGCTGAGGCAAATAGAGCTCAGGAGTTGCCAACTCCTCTCTGTACACGTCTTTCAACATTGTTAGTTATAATAACACATTTTTACAAAAAACACAATATATCTAGTACTTAAACCAAAATTGCTTTTATACGGCGGACACCGGCAGAGCTGGCTTCTTCTTTGGTGATCTTGAAATGTTTGCCACCTTCGGCTAGTTGGCCCGTGTGATCGACATGTGGGCCACCACAGATTTCGATGCTAAATGGCTCTTCATTTTCTGCTTTCATAGTGTAGGCTTTGACAGTATCCCCGTATTTGTCACCAAATGCACCCTTTGCGCCCATTTTGAAGGCTTCATCTGTTGGATATTCGGCAAAACTGACTGTTAGGTCTTTTTCAATCTGTTCGTTGACGATTTTTTCGACTTGGTCCAGTTGCTCGCGAGTCACTTTGCCGTCATTACTAAAATCAAATCGAGTTCGCTCGGCGGTGACATTCGAGCCACGTTGAACTACGTGGTCACCCAGTACTCGACGTAGTGCTTCGTACATCAGGTGAGTTGCTGTGTGGAGCTTCTTGGTTTCGTCACTATGATCAGCCAGGCCACCTTTGAATACACCTTTTGTTGCAGTTTGTGAGCGTTGGCGTTGTTCTTGCATAAGATCATCGAATGTTTCTTCCCAATTCTTTTCCACCCATACATCGTCTCTTTTCTTAGCTTCTTCGTATGACAATTCTTTTGGAAATCCATAGGTGTCATGCAGCAGAAAGATGTCATTGCCAGATAAAGCTTTTATTTTTTTGTTGATTTGACGCTCACCTATAGGCGAGTTACCATCTATTGTTCCTGGTTGATATTCATCTGGTATGAGTGCTAGTTTATCGAAAACTCTTAAACCTTTGCGTAAGGTCTGTCGAAATGCTTTTTCTTCTTTTACTAATGTTTCGATAATTTTCTCTCGATTTTCGGCAACTTCTGGAAAATCATCGTGATATAGATCGGCGATAACCGGTACGATTTCTTGTAAAAAGTTCTGTTCAATTCCTAGGTCGTGAGCTTTGACCATTGCACGACGAATTAGACGTCGCATGACGTAACCTTGCTCTTTGTTGCTGGGCGTCACGCCATCTACTGCCAAGAATGTTGCACCGCGTAGATGATCAGCGATCACACGCATACTAACAGTGTGGTCATCATATTTTTTGCTTGAAAGCTGTTCTAACTTCTCGATAATTGGCCATAGCAGACTAATCTTGAAAACATCAGGACTGTCGATTGCTGCTGCAGCTATACGTTCTAGTCCACCACCAAAATCAACGTTCTTTTTCTCTAACGGTTCGAAACCATTTTCAGTCCGGCGGTACTGCATAAACACTTGGTTGCCGATTTCCATGAAACGCCCGCTGTCGCTGGCTGGATGCGGTTGGCCGTAACTAGCGTCGTGATTGTCGTCACCAAAGTCATAAAACACTTCGCTGTCTGGACCACATGGATCGCCAATTGGGGTTGTTTCTAAACCGCCATTTCGACTCCACCAGTTTTCGCCGTCGTCATAGAAAAATATACGACAATTGCCCATACCTTTTGCATCGCCATCCGCTGCGCTGCCGATCGAGACAATCTCTGCGTCGACGCCTTTTGATTTGAAAAGTTCTTGCCAAATGTTCGCAGCGTCGTCGTCGCGCGGTATGCCGTCTTTTTCACTACCAATAAAACACGAAACATATAGCTTGCTTGGGTCTAGCCCGACCTCGTCGACTAAAAATTCAAATAGCCACGGAATCTGCTCGGCTTTTGTGTAGTCGCCCAGGCTCCAGTTTCCCAGCATTTCAAAAAAGGTTGTGTGGCTGTTGTCGCCGACTTCCTCGACATCTTGTCCACGGAAACATGTTTGGCTATCAACTAGCCGCGTACCGTCTGGATGATTTTCACCCAATAGATATGGGATGAGCGGTTGCATACCGCTACCGGTAAAAAGCGTCGTCGGGTCGTCATGCAAAAACAAGCTAGCACGAGAAATAGCTTTGTGGTTTTTTGCCACAAAAAAATCTATATATTTTTTACGTATTTCCTGAGCTGTCATTCGTGCATAATTATAGCAGAAAACAAGTGTTAAAGAGGTGACAAATTGCCTATAACTATAATTAGTGTTTTAATGAACTTAATGAAAACCCCAAGCGAAAGTTGGGTGGGCAACAGAAATACACTAATCGTAGATGAGATATCGCCAATACAAGAGTCTTGCACTGACTGTGAGGTGGCTAATAGTCAATATATTACTGCACTACAGCTTCAAGAATTAACCGAATATGTATACGATATAGTTGCTGGCCACAAAACGTCTCGAGACATCCTTGAGATACTAGAACCAAATGAAAATCTCGATGCCACATTCAAAGAATGGCTTCATGAGTTTTTCCCAGGTATTGGAGCAATGGAAAAACCAACTATAGATAGTCTGCGGTTTATCAATGACTTGAGCGAGGAAACTGCCGAATGGTTCATAAAACACGCAAACCGCAAGATTATGAACTATGAAACACTAGTGGGCAGCTGTGCAGGAAAAGGATTGAAGAAAATTGCACTCCACAAAAGCAAGAAGCAGGCAATAGTTGAGCTAACTATCTGTAACGGTGAGGTAGCAATTGCGAGAGATAGAAAAAAAAGCGCGTCACACACCATAACTGTAACCGCTCAAAAACTAGAACCTAAAGAATAATCCCGCCACCTAGCACAACTTCACCGTCGTACAAAACAGCTGACTGACCAGATGCAATTGCCCGCTGGGGCTCATGTAGCAGTAACTTATCACCGTCTAACTTGGCATCTATCAGCGGCGCTCGGTGACGCATACGAACTTGTATATTTTGCTGACTAGGTGGTTGATCTATCCAGTGAATATCGCTAAGCTCGACTTCTCTGCGCCAAAGTTGCTCGTTGTTGAGGTCTCGAGTCACGTAGACTTTATTTTTGTCTATGTCTTTGCCCACTACATAATACGGCAACCCACCACCAACATCTAAACCATGGCGCTGACCAAGTGTATAAAAAATTGCTCCGTCATGTTGACCGACAGTCTGGTGAGTTTCAATGTCTACGATGCTACCGGGTTTAGTCTGTACAAATTCACTTAAAAATTCACGTATGCCAACCGAGCCTACAAAACATATACCCATGCTTTCTTTTTTGCTCGCAGTAAACAACCCGCGTTTTTTGGCCTCTTCACGGACTTCTGATTTAAAATAATCGCCTAGCGGCAACAATGTTTTTTCTAGAGCCTCGCGGGTAACACGATATAAAAAATACGTCTGGTCTTTGTTGTCGTCTTTGGCTTTTTTCAGCACTCCGTTTTCTACCCTGGCATAGTGACCAGTCGCAATCATATCTGCACCGTCCTCGACTGCTGCATCTAGAAAAAGTTTGAACTTCACCTCTTGGTTGCACATAATATCTGGGTTTGGCGTGCGACCAGCCTTGTACTCATCTATCATATAGTCGACAACTTTTTGTTTGTACTCTTTTTGAAAATCAAACACCTTGAAATCAATACCTAGCTGCACCGCCACACGTTTGGCATCTGCTAAATCGTCAGCCCACGGACATTTCATACCAGGTAAATCTTGTGTCCAGTTTTTCATATAAACACCGGTAACATCGTAACCTTGCTCAACTAAAAGTGCGGCGGTGAGACTACTGTCGACACCACCGCTCATACCGACATAGATTTTTTTAGCTGACATAAAATCCAATTATTTTGACCAGTTCGCCAAGAGCCAGCCACCAGCCAGCAGGCGTAAGGTACCAATTGTGTCGCCACTGTTTGTCGTGTGCAACAGGATGATTGATCACTTCGATATCTGCCCCTGCACGCTTTTGAAACTCTAGGCTGGCGCGTTTTTGATGATAGGCTGAAGTCACCACAATAATACTATGTAGATTATTGTTACGTAGTAGTGCTTGTGTGTTCACTGCATTTTGCTGCGTGTTCACTGCATTTTCTTCCAGCAAGATATTATTTTCATCTATACCATAGAAGATAGCTTGCTTTTTCATTGCCTCGGCGTTGCTAGGACCACTCTTGTCTTGGGCGGCACCTGAAAAAATCAATCTATCAGCCCAACCATTTTTGTATAGTTTGATAGCTTCGGCGGTACGCGCCTCAGTATCCCCACCACTAATCGCCACTATAGCATCGGCTTTGTGGCATTTGCTATCTATGCTCTTTGTATCTGGTTTAGCAGCACATCGTTGCAGATCGTTTGGACCCAAATAATATGGTAGCAGTACAAAAAATAGACACACAAATACAAGCACGCTGATACCAAGATACTGTATTCTGCGTTTTGTGTTATGAGATTTTTTTGGCACGGCCAAGCTCCTTTTTGACGACCATAGAGATTATTTTAACAGCTTGAGCAATTTCTGTCTCAGTAGTTATACGCCCAAACGAAAGCCTCAGTGAACCATCGATGACATCGTTGGGTAAGCCCAGAGCTTTTAGTACATGAGATCGCGAGGCTTTGTTAGCGGCACAAGCAGAACCAGTGGCAACAAGCACTCCTTTTTCCTCGAGCGCAAACAACAATCTCTCCGCGTCTACACCAGGCCACGCAATAGATAGAATGTGTGGAGCTGAGTGTTTTTTTGGACTGATTATTTCTATATCATGATGTTGATCACGGAGCATATCAACGGCATGTGAACGGATATCCTGGAGCCTTTTAGATTCTTTTTTGCGTCGAGATTCAGCTAGCTCAAGTGCTTTTGTGAATCCTATGATGCCCACAACATTTTCAGTACCAGAGCGCAGACCATTTTCCTGGCCTCCTCCACTCACAATAGGTACAAGGGGTACGGAATGGCTAGCATACAAGATACCTGTTTGTTTCGGTCCGTACATTTTACCACCATTGAGCGTCATCATATCAACACCAAGTCGTGCAATGTTAATATCAACAATACCTGCAGCCTGTGATGCATCTGTATGCAAAAAAAGCGGATGCGAGTTGCCTGTTTGTGCCCGTTTTAGTCGTTCGTTTTTGACATAGTCACTTAGTGCTTTTATGTCCTGTATCGTACCTGTCTCATTTTGGACAAGTGCAATTGTGATCAAAGTTGTATGTTTACGAATGGCGCTACGTATCGCCTCTATATCCACTCGACCACTTGCATCTACATCGATAATACTGAGATCATCACTCGATCTATTATTGAGTTTCTGCAACACGGCGGGATGCTCAGTACTACAAGTAATAACATGCCCAGGAATACTCAACGCTAAATTGATTGATTCCGTCGCACCTGCAGTAAAAATAATATCTGTAGGTTTTGCGCCAATACACCGTGCCACCGTACTACGTGCAGATTCTATACTGGAACGAATCTCTCTTGCTGGCTGATATGGTGCCGAAGGGTTGTAAAAATTTTCTTGAAAATATGGCTGCATCGCTGAAAATACCACATCATCAATAGGCGTTGCAGCAGCGTAGTCTAGATATATGAGTTTTTTAGCCATGATGGGCTACGACACCCGGCTCAGCAACTAACAATGTACCTGTGCGAGGATCTCTTTTGTATAGCTCTCTCATCACTCGTTCATGATACATGCGTGTGGCAAGTGCAAGATTTGCAAGTTCTTGTCCTTTGAGAATTTTGTGATTCTTACCACCATGCTCCACCTTTAATATACCTTTTGGATGAATTTCATATCTGACCGTCTGACTTTTTGGTTGACCATCTTCACCCTTCCATTCTTCATGCCAAACCCAAGTATCTTCATCTAGACAAAAGAATTCACGAGTACGACCTTTTGGAATTTCACCAAAAAGTGTACGACCAATTTCTGACTCTAGTTTAATAATCTGACGGTCAGTCAGTTGTTTTAAAGGACGTACCTGCTGTTGGCCAAATGATCGCTTGGGTTGATCACCAACAAGTAGCTGCATAGCTTGGTCTAATATACTCGTCATAATCTTATTATAGATCTTTTGTTATTGTAGAACTACTTTTCGCCATGATGTGTGCGTGTGAGTCGTACTAGTAATGAGTTTGACATTGGCTTGATCTGTCGCCCACTCCATTGTATCTTGAGTAGGTTCTGCAGTCTCATACACAGCACTAACTAAATCTTTTGTTGTATTGTACTGATCATACGAAGCAGACTCTTCTGATCGTTCGTTTGTTTGGGTCGTGTCTTGAGCCCATTTTGGCTGTTCGAAAGTAGCACGACTACTGTTTGGTGGATAAATAACCATTAAAAACGCCTCCAATGCGTCAATTTATTAAAATTTATTTTTTCTGAGCATTTTTGATGAGACTTTTTGTGTTGAAATTGTATTTAATAAGATTAAATATGGAATAGAAATGTCGCGTTGCGAGTGGTTTGAAGTGCTAGCATATCAACAGAGGTTGATTTCACAGAAGATATAGACTCCGCTACTTCTCTCACAAACACAGGCTCATTTACTCTACCACGACTCGATTTTGGCGTCAAGTAGGGCGCATCTGTTTCTAGCAGTATTCGATCGACAGGAATGTTACTGAACATATCGATCTGTCGAGTGTCTTTTGTGAAAGAAACGATACCATTGACACCTATGAAGAAACCATACTGCAAGGCTCTTTCTAGATGAGACTGACTGTCGGTAAAACTATGAAGCACACCTCTAAGCGTAGGAAAATTATCAATAATTGGCCAAAAATCGTCAAATGCTTCTCTAACATGAAAAATAATAGGCATATCATAGTCAACTGCAAGCTGTATTTGCGACTCTAGTATATGAGCTTGTACATCGCGAGCACTGTGATCGTAATAATAATCAAGCCCGATTTCGCCTATCGCGACGATACTTCCTCTATGATCTACGTTTTTGAGCAGCTGCTCTATTCCATTAATCCCATGTTTTGCCTCGTGTGGGTGCACACCAATAGCAGCCCAGCTACCATCGTGAGTGCTCGCCCAATCTACAGCTACTTTTGAATCTTCTACATCTGTACCAACAACAATCATCTTTGATACTCCAGATACTATAGCCCTTTGATATACCTCTTCAGCATCTAGGGGATACTCAGTTGAGTGTATGTGGCAATGTGTGTCGGTTAGCTGCATAGTTGCTTTTTATTATATCGTACATTGCATGGTTGAAAAATAATGATATATATGATATAATAATGTTCATATGAAACAAGAACTGCTACCCGAGCAAAACTTGGAACAAGAAATAGAAAAAACATTTTCTAGAGTGCAGGATATTTTGCAACAGCTAGATCAGGTCAAACAAGGCCTCGTTCGCCAAAGAATCGGTGATGATGCGTACAACAATGCTCGCACACTACTCCAAGATTCTGAAAATCCAGACGAAGAGCTACGCGAGCAACTCTACGCACTAGACAGGGCTGAAAACATCGAACTAGTACGTAGTCTCCTAAATCTTGGCCCTAGTAGCGATGAACAAAGACAACAAATGGCTACTATCGAAACAATAATCGAAGATCTCTACCCAGACGAGACGACGCTCAGCCTGCTCGATGACGAAGAAAAAATGTCTGAAATAGGAGCTAAACTTAAAATAGAGTTTGGACCTCATGGTATACATGACAATCCTGATGTAGAACATTACAACCAAGCTACCCAGCAGCTTGATACAGAGATATGTACTATCTACAAGGAACTTACTGGAATGGAGGCAATAGAGACCATCTATTGTGACGAGCTGACATTTGATATTGACCTGCACGACAGTTTTTTTAATGAAGATCATGATCGTATCATGGATGACGATTCTACGACCACGGGACAAAAAATATATCAAATCAGTCAGCAGTCAAAAGCCTCTGTCGCAATTAGTATTACACAACATAAACTTCGTCTTGATGGTAATTCAATAACCCAAAGAGCTCAAATAGATGAGATTGAACATGCTATTTTGCCGCTTGTAAATGTTATTGAAATATTAGAACAAGATCACGCTTCTGTGTGATTGTGCATCTTTGGGAAGAGTATACGGTCGGGCAATTTCACAACGCCGCTACTAAAAGTAGCGAGAATAATCTCTGACACACCTGGCATAAATGGCACCAATAGATGTGCAACCTGTAGTAAACTACCACTCGCATAAGACAGTATTTCGTCTAGATGTTCTTTTGCTTCTGGATCTTGATCGATGGTTTTGGCAACCTCCCAAGGTTTGACTTGTTCGATATAGACATTGAGTCCACGAACCATGCTCCACACCTCGTCCATTGCCTTGTTAAACTCGAGCCTATCCATATATTCATGATATGGTTTGGTATCATGCTCTGGTTGCGGATGGTCACCTATCACGCCACTCTGGTAGCGATTGATCATGCTACCGACTCTTTGGATAACATTACCTAGTTCATTCGCTAGTTCATTGTTATACGCTGTTTCAAATTTTTTCCAACTAAAATCACCGTCGTCTAGTGTCGGAATATGGCGTGAAAAATAATAACGAAATGCATCGATCCCATACTGGTCTATTATTTCATTCGGATCTACAACATTTCCCACTGTTTTGCTGATTTTTTTGCCATCAACATTGATAAATCCGTGAACAAGTAGTTTTTTTGGAAGTGGCAATTCAAGAGCGATCAACAATGCAGGCCAGATAGCTGCATGAAATCGTAATATATCTTTTCCTAAAACTTGGACTTCGGCTGGCCAATATTCTTGCCACTGTGTATTGTCTGGATAGCCAATGACTGATAGATAATTTGGCAGTGCATCTATCCATACGTAGATCACTTGGTCGGGATCATTCGGAACTTGGATCCCCCAGCTCAAACTCTTTTTTGGACGCGATACGCTGACGTCTTTTAGGCCACTATCGATCAAGTTTAGAATTTCTTTTTGACGAAATTCTGGTTCGATAATCATTTTTTTCTTTTCGATGGCCTCTTTTATTTGTGCACCAAAATGACTGAGTTTGAAATAATAATTTTCCTCGCTAAGTTTCTCATACGGGGTTTGATGATCTGGACAAGTGCCATTAGTCTCTGCCACCTCTTTCTCTGTAAAAAACGCCTCATGTCCAACACAATACCATCCTTCGTAACTGCCTTTGTATATGTATGGCTGTAGTTTTTCCCAAATGTACTGTACAGATCGTTCATGATGATCATCTGTTGTACGTACAAAATCAGTATAGTCAGCACCAAGTTTTTTCATGAGATCTGAAAAGGCTTTGTACTGCTGATCTGTATATTGCTGAGGTGCAATGTTTTGTTCTTTTGCTTTTGCCGCGATTTTGTTTCCATGCTCGTCAGTACCTGCCGAAAATCGTAACAAGCGATCTGGACGTAGCTGTTTTTGGTAGCGTGCCCAAATATCAGCGTATAGATAATCCATGGCATTGCCGATATGAGGTTTTGCATTCACATATGGAATCGCGGTTGTGATATATAAGTTTTTTCCCATTGTGCTTTATTTTAACATGTATAACTTCTTAGACACTAAAAATGTAAATACCCCCGCTTGTGCTTGGCTAAGCTAGCGGGGGTCTATTCGGCGGTCTACTTAAGTAGATTGATCAACAGTTGGCGGTGTTGCTGTACCAAGAACGAATACAGAGAGATGACGAGTGTTACGATCATAATACAAAGTAACACAAGCACCACATCTCTACTCAAGATCTGTTCTTGATTGACATTAATGAGCAGCATACACTGCCCAACGGCCAGACTGGCTCCGCTGAGTTTTGTGTATAACTGAGAACGTGCGAATCTTTGATTGTGTGCCAAGCCCAGCTGACGTACCAAAGAAAACATCACCCTACTAAGCGCAACCAGCAATACAAACCAAACCGGAATAACTTTGCTGTCGAGCAGGATTAAAAAACCTGCAAACAATGCTGCGTCATCCATAAGCGGGTCTAGCATTTGTCCATCCGGCTTTTGGTGTGTCCCTCGTTTTATCCCAAAACGTGCAACAGCGCCATCCAGTGCGTCCGTAGACCACATCAAGACAGCACACGCGAATAGCAACCAGCCGTTCACGCCTAGTGCGTATAGCACAAAAAGCAGTATTGCGAAGAGACCTCTCAAAAGAGAAAGTCTGTTCGCAGCTTGTGCGGTGTGCATCTTTCTCTCCGATACTTGAGTTTTAAGGTGCGATCCTAAGACCACCTGAATAGCTAAGCTATTTTATCATAGCAACGATAGCAAAGCGACCATCGTCCTCACGATTGCCTTTTAAAAACTGACTATGTGAATAATAGTGCTTGCTGATCGCCGTATCGATTTTGCAGATTTCTATATTTTCTTTTTTTACACCTGCTTCTACAAGCTGCTGAGTATTCACATCTTGCAAGCTCTTGTTCATAAACGCATACAAAGGATACGAGAGACAATCGGCAGCAGGGCTGAGCCATACGAGAAGGTGTTCGGGCGTAGAGCCAAATTTGCGACTCAAATATTCGATAGCAAGTTTGGCACTGTACTGTTCGGTGTTGTGCCGACCCAGGTGAGAGACCATCAAAATTTCTTTTTTTGGATCATAAATAATGACACCTACACAATCAGCAAGTGGCAAAAACAGTGCAACACCTTTTGTTTTTGTACATAGAGCATCGGCAATCTGAACATCGTCGGTGACTATGCCTTTTCCTATATCCTGCATATCAACTTCACGAAAACGAGTGAAATCATTTCTGTCATAGGACATTTTCACCAAAACAGTCTGTTCTAGTTCTATGTTCGTTTTTGATAAAAAATCTTTACGATTTCTATCAACCTCTCTTGATAACTGAATATCTTGGAGGTTTGATTTTTTCATGTTGCCATCTTTGATAGAAGAAACGGCGGCTATAATTTTGTTATCAAAAATTGTTGGTTGGTCACTGGAGATCATTTTTTATTTCCTTTGTCAGTTCCCACCATTCATCGAGGCTGATGTTTTCAGCTCGCTGGTTCGGGTCTATGCCAACATGTGTCAGCAATTCTTTTGTCTTTTCTTTGTCCAAAGCTAAACCCGCACTGAGACTGGTATAGATCTTTTTGCGTTTTTGTAAAAAGCCAGCTTTGACAATACGAAAAAATTCTTTTTCATTAAAATCGCTAAACAGTGGCTCTAAATGGGGTTCGAGAATGACAATTTGTGAATCAACTTTTGGGGGAGGTGTGAACATATCAGCAGTGACAACATCTCCCAGGCGCACATTACAAAAAAGCTGTGCACTGATAGACAAAATGCTATGTTTGCCACCAACAGCAGCTAGTCTTTGGGCTACCTCTTTTTGCACCAACAAAACAGTGAGAGATGGAGGTTTGTCGGAAGTTAGCAGTTTTTCTATTATTTTGCTGGTGATATAGTACGGCACGTTTGCAACAACCTTGTATTCACTAGGTAGTTTTGACAAATCAAATTGCAAAAAATCCCCAGCGATAACTTCGGTTTTTTTGATATGACGACGAGCCAACTTGTCTGCAAGTTTTTCGTCAAATTCTACCGCTACAACCTTGCCAGCCTGATCGGACAGCACTTCAGTCAAAGTACCGAGGCCTGGTCCAATCTCTAGGACAGTATCGAGCTCGGTGATTTTTGCAAAAGATGCTATCTGATCTAATACTAGAGTGTCTTTAAGCCAGTGCTGGCCTAAAGATTTGTCGGGCTTGTTGTTTTCATTCATTAGCGATAGATATCTTGGAGCCCGAGTTTACGGCTGCATGAAGGCCAAGGTTGCCAACCACGTCTTTGGTATGTCTCCCAGGCTTTTTGATCTTGTACAGCTGGTGGGGCGGCGGCGGCGTTTGGATAGCCCTGATAACCACCCCAGGTGCCAATATCAAACTGATAAGCTCCGTAATAACCTACTGGATTGATGCTCGTGTAACCACCTTCGCAACTACGCAGCCTAGCTAGCGCCTCACCAAAAGTACCTGAAAATGTTCCTTTGGAGCCAACTATTTCAACTTGAACTTGGGGGCTTTGAACCTGCACACTTTGAATCTCGCGACGCGCCACTTCTGCACCGTTTCGCATCTCTATTTCGTAGGTAACAATCTTCTTTCCTAACACACCAGCAGTTTTTACCTGTCTATATCCCATGGGTTGATTTGGATCTTGGATGTGCTGAGTCGTAAATGAAATTGGCTCTTCCTGGCTCACAGTTTGCTTGCCGTTGCGCCAAATTTCAACTCTCATTCCGCTGGCAATTGGCGCGTCTACACCAAGCGAAAGCGTATCGTCTTTTCCTAGTTTGATGTTTTTTTCATTTAACATCTGACCAATAGTTGTAGATTGTGTGCCCGTTTCAACCAATTTTCCATATAGCACCAGAGTAAATCTTGTTGCTCTATCGATTGTCATTGTTAAACCTACGCCATTTGAATCGAGAATGTCTGAACTGCGTGTCAATGTTGTATTGTCTTCTTCGTAAAGTACAATATTGGCATCTTTTGCTATTTGGTCAGGTGTCTCATAAGCAGTCATGACGGTTTTTTTCACTGTGCCATCAACAACCATGACTGGTTGTGCTCTGTAAATATTGATCTGATAGGTTTTTCCTGGTAGTGGGGTGTCTACAGACGGGTCTACGTTGTCATAGGGACCTATAGTAACTTTTGCAGATTTGAGTGCTTGTTTGACATTTTTAGCCTTTGTGACTATATTCGTCTCTTCTTCACCATCATGAATTGTGATTAATTTGTCTTCTGTATTGACTGCATGAGCAGTTCTGATCGACAACGAAAAAATTACCGTCAGCAGTACGGCTACCACGCAAAAAGCTATCAGAATCGGTTTTATGTATGATGTAGTAATAGTCAAACTCATAAGATATATCAACCTACCCGAGGTCTGAGATTTATTCTATCATATCTGATACAGACAACGAAGTGCTACAGCTTTTGCAGACGTGCAAAGGCTGCGTTCAATTTTTTGATGCCAGTACTGAACCTTACATGTATTGTCTGACCCTGGACATCGACTACTTCGCCTTTGCCAAATACATCATGTCGCACCGTATCCCCAATTTCGAGCATCACAGGCTCATCATCAAAAACTACTGTGGGCTCTTGATCGTAGGTTGATTTTGGGCTAGAGGCAATATGAGATGCGTCTACGTCTGATAGGAAACGAGACGGAGGGTTATATAGTCTTGAGCCATAGAGCATACGAGAACTAGCTGCGATCATTACTAACTCTTCCCTCGCCCTTGTCATACCTACGTAACATAGACGACGTTCTTCTTCCATTTCACTAGTATCATAAAGCGCCCTGCTGTGAGGAAAGATTGATTCTTCCATGCCAGACATAAAAACAACCGGAAACTCAAGGCCTTTCGCCGCATGTAGTGTCATTAAAGTTACTTTGCTACTGGCCTGCTCTGAATCTGCACTAGAGACAAGCGCGACTTCTTCTAAAAATCCGCTCAGCCCGAGGGTCTCGTATTCTTTTGCAACAGATATAAGTTCCCGCACGTTTTCAGTCTTGTCATCAGCTCTCATTGGCTCGTTGTCCTTTATGTACTGTAAATAGTTTGTGCGATTGATAACGAGTTGTATGAGATCGGGTAGACTTAGTGTGGTCACTTCTTGACTAATTACACGAATAAGCTGACCGAAAGAACTGAGCGAGATGCGCGCACGTGGTGTCAATGCATGGCACAAATCTATATCATTGAGACTCTGTAAAATATTACCTTCTCTAGTTTCATGCCACTCTAGAAAATGCTGCAAAGACGTAGGGCCAATACCTCGACCTGGAATATTGACGACTCGAATAAAGCTCGCAAGATCTGCGGGTTGGTATACAAGTCTGAGATAGGCAATGATATCTTTGATTTCACTTCGGTCATAAAAACGTACGCCTCCAATAATTTGATACGGGATATTATAGCGAACGAATACCTCTTCTAGACTACGGCTCTGTGCATTCGTACGGTACAACACTGCAAAATCGGAATACTGCCTAGCTCGTATGTTCACATTGCTCGATATTTTACTGATAATACTCTCTGCCTCGTGCACTTCATTTTGAGCATGAATAATTTCTATAGGAGTGCCGTCGGTCTTTTCAGTCCAAAGTTTTTTCTCACTTCGCGAGGTGTTTTTGGTAATGACCGAGTGAGCTCCATCTAAAATAGCTTTGGTAGACCTATAATTTTGCTCAAGCTTGATGACAGTGGTACCTGGATAGTCTTTTTCAAAATGTAATATATTTGTGTAGTCAGCACCACGCCAGCTATAGATACTTTGCCAATCATCACCGACAACACAGATATTTTTGTTGTCGCCAAGTAGTAGTTTGATGAGTTTGTACTGAGATGCATTGGTATCCTGGTATTCATCAATCAAAATATGCTGAAAATGGGATTGCCATTTTTTACGAATATCAGGCACCTGGGCAAGAAGCTGTACTGCCTGAGATATAATGTCATCAAAATCTAGTGCTGCACTATCCCGACGTATTGTTTCGTACCGAGGAAATACCGATGCAGCTATTTTTTGCATAGGTAAATGAGCTGTGCCTGAATATTCTTCTGCTGATACAAGTTCGTTCTTTGCACTGCTAATCAGCCCAACAATAGCTCGTGGAGCATACTCTTTTTCACTGATATGCAGCTCTTTCATAGCACGTTTTATAGCCGCCAAGCGGTCAGCTTCATCAAAAATAACAAAATTGCTCGGTATTTTTATATGCTGACCATCGATACGCAGTATCCGTACACATACGCTGTGAAACGTACCCATCCATGGGAAAAAAGACCTATCAGGCTGGTCGATATCCAGCAAATTGGCGAGCCGTTGTCTCATTTCTTTCGCTGCTTTGTTAGTAAATGTGACGGCTAGTATATTATTAGGATGAACATGCTGCTGTACTAGATATGCTATGCGATGAGTAAGCGTTTTTGTTTTACCAGAGCCAGCCCCGGCCAACAACAGCAGCGGAGTATCAGTATGTAGTACGGCTTTTTTCTGAGCCGCATTGAGGCCTTTTGTGATATCTGTCATTGAATCTCTATTATAGCAAAGTTGCTCTAGATAGATTGACTATACAGCGTAAATGCACCGCCCCCAAGAATTAGACCAAACAAGACAATACCAATCGCAACCATGATCCATTGCAATATTCTACCCAATTTTGATTTTGGCTTTTTCGGAGCTCCTACAGGTGCTGTTTTAAAATGCTCGTCATTAAAAAGAGGGTGCGTATCGTGCAGCTCATGCGATCGATTCTCGCGTTTGTACTGATCTGGTATAGAACCACTAGCTGCTGATGCTAAAAGTTCTGTAACCTTGTCTTTTGTCTCGTTATTTTTTGTTTTTTCTTCTGGTGCCTTTTGCTCTTTTGTGTCGTCGGGTGATTCGACTGCTTTAACTACTTCGGGAGCTTCACCAGCTTCGATTGCAACTAGATCTTTGTCAAGCTCTGGAGGAAGCTCTATTGGCTCTTCGGGGATTGCGTCCTTGTCCGTTTCTGTATCTGTAGGTTCTGTACTATCTGGGATCACAGTGTCTTCACTAGTAAACCCGCCCAGTGGCCTCTTCTCGACTTTTTCTTTGGCTGTCTTGAGAAATGGTGATTGCGCCTTTTCAGATTCG
This sequence comes from uncultured Candidatus Saccharibacteria bacterium, assembly GCA_964348695.1. Lineage (GTDB taxonomy): Bacteria > Patescibacteriota > Saccharimonadia > Saccharimonadales > Saccharimonadaceae > JACPYF01. Next base: position 214,449 of record CAYGDI010000002.1, read on the forward strand.
TCTATGTCACGATTTGCTTCGGATGGTGATTCGTCTTCTTCTGGTGTTTGCGATGTGCCTTTTGTATCGTCTTCGTCTAATTGGGTGTTTTTGTCGTCGCTCTGATTTTTTTCTTTTGCATCAAAGTGCTCGAGAGGGTCTGGCATATCTGTACTGTTCGTGCTGTTGTTTGCATCTGTTGACTCTTTGGTTGTGTCCGCATCTATCGGATCAGGCCAGTCGCTTTTTGTCTCGGCTGAGTTATTTTTGTCATCTGGTTTCACGTCTGAATGAATAGGAGCGATGTTAGTAGTACTGTTCGTCATGAGGGTCGATCCATCTTTTTTCATGTCGGATGAAGCGTGTTTCATGTCCATAAAACGACCTTTTCGTCGTGACGGTAGATCTGGCGATGCCTGATCGGTATTTTTTTCATTCATAGATAGCGAAGAATCATTATTGCCCTTTGCTATATCTGTATTTGGCTGTTTGTCATCACTCACCAGTGAGTTCACGGCTTTGTCGAGTTCTTCAAAATCTATATCACTCATTTATTCTTCCCTTTCAACTGATGAGCTTTTGTTATGATTGATGCAAATTGTTCTGCGTGTAAACTAGCACCTCCAACCAACAAACCATCCACGCCTTTTAGCGCTAGGTAATCAGCTGCATTATCACTATTAACACTACCACCATATAGTAGTTTTATGCTAGAGGCAGCTTTGTGACCATATAAAGACTCTATTTGATGGCGAATTGTTTTTTCAGCCTTCTGCAAATCTTCGGGTAGAGCATTCTCACCAGTTCCAATAGCCCAGACAGGTTCATATGCGATGATGATACTCTCTATTTCGTCACTAGCAACATTTGCTAGACCTCCACTAATTTGATCGTGGAGAACATGTTTTGTTTCGCCATTTGCACGTTCATCTGCAGTCTCTCCAACGCACAATATAGGAATGAGCTCGTTGCGCAGTACAGCCTGAACTTTTGCTCGTATCTCTTTATCGGTTTCACCAAAAATATGTCTTCTTTCGCTGTGACCTACGATGACATACTTTACTAGCCCTCTGAGTTGTGTTGCGGATATTTCCCCCGTAAATGCACCGACATCTCTCCAGTAACAATTTTGGGCAGATAGTGTAAAGTGATGTTTTTTAACCTGAAGACTAAGAGTTTGCAGGGCAATAGCCGGAGGCGCTATAACCACCTCTACATCCGAATGATGAGGGATTTTTTCGCCAAGTTCGTGGATATACAAACTAGCCTGATGAATATTCAGGTTCATTTTCCAGTTGCCAACGATCAATTTATTCATCTACTGTACAGGATGCCCGTCTGCTTATGCTTATACTAGGTACTAGTGTACTATTAATTGAGCAGAGCTTCAACGCCTGGAAGCTTTTTTCCACTCATTAGCTCTAAACTAGCACCACCGCCGGTTGATATATGAGAGAAACTTTTACCTTTTCGCTTGTCCCAACCCAGGACAAAATCGGCTGTATCGCCACCACCAACAATCGAGGTTACGTGTGTATGCTTCGCAAGATGCAGTGCCAACCGTGCAGAGCCGTAGGAGAATTGCTGCAACTCAGCATAACCCAGGGTACCGTTCCAAACGACTGTACCGTGAGCGCCAATATGTTTTGCAATCTCGTGAGCGGTGTGTGAGCCAATATCAAGTATGATGTCTTCATCACCTACTTGATCCGCTTTTACTTCACGGCGCTTTGCTTTTTCGTCGACACTCTGAGCAACAGCTACATCTGTAGGCAGCAGTACGAACTGATCTACTTTGTCATGCCCGACTTTGTCCACCGCATTTTGATATATACGGTCAAGTATGTCTTTTTGATCTGCTTCGACTTTGCTCTTGCCAATGTTGAGACCTTTGTACTGTAAAAAAGTGTTCGCCATAGCCCCGCCTATAACTATTTGGTCAGCAATATCAACAAAAGCATCAATCACCTCTATTTTGTCAGCAATTTTTGCACCACCCAATACGGCTGTTAATGGTCGGGCTGGGCGCTTCATTGCACCTAATATAGTGTCGTATTCTCGTTCTAGTAATGCCCCACCGACGCTTGGTAAAAATTGCGTAATTGCTGCTGTGCTAGCGTGAGCCCGATGGACAACACCAAAGCCGTCTTGTACAAAATACTGAGCCAAACTGTCCACTGCTAGGGCTCGAGCAAAATGTTCATCATTGGCCTCCTCCTGCTCATGAAAGCGCAAATTTTCAAGAAGCACAACATCACCTTGCTTCATGGCTTTGCTAGCAACTTTAACCTTGTCACCAATACTAGCCGGTACAAATGTTACAGGCGATCCTAGTAATTCTTGGAGTCGTACTGCAACGGGCTCTAGACTAAACTTGGCATCAACACCTTCTGGTCGCCCAAGATGTGAGATGATAACCACACGACATTTTTGCTCTTTGAGATAATTGAGTGTAGATAGTGAAGAGGCAATCCTGTAATCGTCGGCGATCTCGCCTGTTTCTGTCAATGGAACATTGTAATCTGCACGTAGCAATACAGTAGTCTCACTGAGCGGTACGTCGCGCATTGTTTTTTTGTCAAAATATCTTTCGCTCATCTACTACCGATTATATCAGTTTCCACTCAGTGTTCGTATACGGATAGTATCGGTCCCACCTGAAACCCCCGCCTGCTGACCACTAACCAATACAATCTGATGCTCGCCCCTACCAAAATAACCTTTGTCACAAAGTTTTTTGGCCAAATGCAAACCCGCTTGCGTATCGTCTTCGACAAGAAAACTCTTGTTTGCATACAAAAGCGAAAGTTGTTGAGCGACACGAGGAGAATTCGTCACGCTGATAATGGGTAAACTAGGACGATGAGCAGCAATCGATGCAGCCGTCGCACCCGATTTTGTCTGAGCAATGATAGCTACAACGTCAAGCTGTTGAGCTAAAGTAACCGCCGCTGCAGATATAGCATCTTGCTTGCCTCGAGCATCATCCCGATAGAATACTGGCGTAACTGGCATTTGCTCTTGTGTATATTTGATGACTTTTTTCATGGCGGCAACAGCTTCGAGCGGATACTCTCCATTCGCCGTCTCGTCACTCAACATTACTGCATCTGAACCGAGTATCGTTGCAAGCGCAACATCACTCACTTCGGCACGGGTCGGCTCAGGGCTTTTTACCATGCTTGCCATCATCTGTGTTGCAACGATGGAGACTTTGCCGTGCGTGCGAGCAAGGCCTATTATTTTGCGCTGCACGATTGGTACTACCTCAGCACCAGCCTCCACCGCCAAATCGCCTCTTGCCGCCATAACTCCATCTGCTTCTTTGATAATACTCTCCAAAACTTCATCCCTAATAGCAGATTTTGTCTCAATCTTGGCGATAATTTTTGCGGTCGAACCTTTTGCACTTAAAATCTCTCTCAGTCCAACAATATCATCTGGGTGCTGTACAAAACTCAGCGCAACATAATCAATATCTTGGCTAACACCATATTCTATATCATCAAGATCTTTTTCTGTTAGAATATCACCGCCAAAATCAGTATCCGGAAGATTCAAACCTTTGCGACTCATAAGTGTACCACCAGTCAACACCTGTACTTTGACCGTACTATCAAATATCTCCAACACACGTGTTCTGATCTTGCCATCAAAAATGTATATAGACTGGTCTATTTCTACTTTGTCCACTAGATTGTATTGGATCGGTATAGTATTGTCGTGATGTTTTGCTTCGTATGTAAGCAGTAGTTCATCACCAGGCGCAACTGTTACATTGTGGAGTAAAGATCCCAGTCGAATTTTTGGACCTTGTAGATCTTGCAAAATCGCAACCGGCTTGCCTAGTTTTTTTGAAGCCTGGCGGATCCATTCAATTTGAGTATCACGCTCCTCGTGAGAACCATGACTAAAATTCAATCTCATGCCATTTGCACCACAGCGAATGAGTGCTTCGATTTGCTCGTAACTATTTGTTGATGGACCTATAGTGACAAGTATTTTTGTTCGTTTAAAAATCATATTGCTTTAGTATAAACCAAAAACCCCATCTTTAACAGATGGGGTTTGAGGTAAAAGCCTGTGGCTTTACGCGGATCGGAGCGGTCAGGCTTTATTTTTTAGCTTGGCGACTAGCAACATAACGTTGCACACCGTAGCCAAGAGCGCTCACACCAGCTAGACCGCTGAAAAGTTCAGCAGGACCTGTTGATGCAATAGCACTAGGGGTAACACCTGTTGGAGTCTTCGGAGTTTCTGGTGTACAGTTTTCTGTACAAACAGGTTTCTCGTCACAGTTGATTTTTGCACTAAATTGTACAAAACGTTTCTCGGCAAGAGAAACACCAACATTACCAACAGTTACACCACTACCAATGATGCCGTCAGGAAGAGTACTAAGTACTTCTGCACTTGGGCCAAGCAGCTGAGTAGAACCTGCAACGTAGCTAGTTGTGTAGCTACCAGTTAGGTTTACTGTTGCTGTATCAGTAGTAGTTTGTGGAGTTGCATTCACTGAACTTACTGTAGCAGTAGAGTTCGCGTTGTTTGCTTCGCCTGCAGGTAGAGTAGCTTGGACAGTTACACCGCTCAAAGTTCCTGGACCTGGGTTGTGAATACGTACACGATATTGTACTGTTTCACATTTGTCAGCACTGATTGGATCACCAAATCCAGTACCTTTTGTTACGTTTTTAGCGTAGTAGATGTTGCCACCTTCTATTTGACCTTCGGCAGTAGCTAAAGCTACTGGACCAGTCAATACAACTGCAGCAATTGCAAGAACTGCTGAAGCTTTCTTTAGAAATTTAAGCATAATGAAAATCTCCTTTACGAAATTGTTTACTTATTTGATAGTTATTAATCACAAACTAGGTAGACATAGTGTCTTTAAAAGTTAAAATTTGGCTACTTCCCATGAAGGGAAGTAGCCGGGTGCCAGTCAATGGTTTCGAACTCTCAGAGTCTCGAATTAACCACGACTGACACCCACTATACCGGCTACTTACTCATCCATTAAGCCCGATGAGTGAGGGCTTTTGGACATCTCCTCAGCACGTTGTAGGGCTGGGATTGTCCAGATCGACCTTCGGGTTAGCGAACTGCATGGAAGCAGCTACGTTAACCTTTCCGTCAGACACGGTCGCGGTGACCTTGTCTGTACCGTCAGTGATAGGCGCTGTGTAGCGAACTGTCCACTGACCATCGGCGATCTTTGTTGGCAAGCCAACTGTTCCACGAAGGGCGGTAACCGTCGGCGTACCGAGGTTATCACCATCCGGATCCGAAGCAGTGATAATGAATGTCACTTGCCCAGGAATCGTCATACCACCGTTGACCAACGTTCCCGAGCAGACGTGCTGCGCAGGATTGTAGATCGACACCATCGGAGGTGTATTCGGCGGAGGTGGACAGGTGTGCGTTTGTTCGCACGTGGGAGGCGGAGGTGGCGGTGGCGTAACGCATACGTTCTGCTCCGAGTTCCAGGTGTTACCCTGAATCGCGATACAGCTCATATATGCTGCGCACACTGTCGGATCTCCGCTGTAATTCCCGTTGGCGGTACAGATTTGCCAGTTCCCACAACCTGCGTTTCCGTTGTTATCGCCATTGACGATGACAACGCAGCCCGGGCCCGAAGGCGGGGGCGGCGTCACAACTGGCGGAGGCAGTGAAACCTTGGTCTTCTTGACCCAGATATTCACGATCACCTTTTTCGAACCAGGGTTCGAACAAGACGCCTGCCCAACGAAATCAGCTCGAACCTGCAGCTTAACGAAGCCGCGCTTTGGCTTGGAGCTGACGTCATCCTTGCTGTATTTCACAGGGAGTGTGACAAATACTGGAACGCCCTTACGCAGGCGCTTCGATCCAGCACCAAACAGATTGCCGTTGCGACAACCGTTGTTGTTGATTGTGGCAGCCTTGGCTAGCGAAAGCCTGAAGACATTGTTCGTCATCCAGTTCTTCACCGAACCATCACGAGCCGTGTAGCCCGCTTTACGGAAGACCTTGGCAGACTCGCTGACAACGCCCTCCTTCTTGAGGTTCTTGTAGAACTGGTTGACCGTCTTGGCCTCACCACCGCACTGACCGTTTGGGCTTGCCGAAGCAACGCCTGTGTTGAACGCGAGCACGGCCACGAGGGCCATGATTGCGATTGTTACCTTTCTGGCCATGATGTTCTCCTTAGAGACTCGTGGGGCACTCGCGCACCCTACTATTGATTAAGAGGGACGCGCAAGGCCTTTGCGCATCCGATCATCAAACATCTAGAACGATATTCAATAATCGGATACGCAAAACCAAAATATATATGTAGTCGGTATAGTCTGGGTTTAAAAACCCATGACTACCTAGTTTGCGTTTGTTATTCGCAAAATAAAGCCTGATTGTTAACTTGCTTCGCTCTATTCGCTCGTTTCCACCTCACGACATCGCGATTTCATATACCAATTTATCACATAATCTTGTTTTTGTCAATACTTTTTACAATGTTTTGTTCATAAACACAAGCTTTTTAGTAAGATCGACTACCTGTAGTGAGTTGATATGTTTTTCTATCTTCTACCTATCTCCCTCTTTTTTGTCCCGGTCGGGACAAAAAAGAGGTATAATTTTATCATGAGCACTTTACCCGACTCTGCATTAAAATATATCCTGATGGCGTTGGTCCCATATACAGAGGCGAATATGAAATTGTCGTTTTCGCCAAGCCGGTTTTTTAACGATCTGGAAAAGATAGATACACGGAAACACTACTCTCGAAAACACTGGCAAAACACCTACTACCTAGCAAAAAGCGCTGATCTTGTAGTTGTCCAAAAAAATCAAGCACCTCAGCTAACAGGCAGAGGAAAAGCTCTTTTGGACCTATACTTCCCAAAAAAGTTGCCTAGTACGCAACTGATGGTTATTTTTGATATTCCAGAAAAAGATGCCTCTAAAAGAAGGTCTCTACGTAGAGTACTGAAAAAACTTCACTTTCGGCAGATACAGCGTAGTGTATGGACAACTGAATATGATTGTCGTAGTTATCTACAGAGTGAAATTGCCTGGCTGAATTTAGAGAGATATGTACAGATATACGAAGTAAAGAAGATATAAAGTGCCTGTTTTTTGTCCCGATCGGGACAAAAAAGATGGAAGTAGTCAAAAAATGTACTTTGTTAATAAATGGCTTTTAGTGTAAGTCTAGTCTCTTTTTAGCATTACGGTGAAGGCTTCGGATGGGATATCGACTTTGCCAAAGCGTTTCATGCGTTTTTTACCCTTTGCTTGTTTAGCTAATACTTTCTTTTTCCGAGATACATCACCACCATATAACCCTGTTGTGACGTCTTTTCGATAGGCAGATAAGTCTTCACGAGCGATGAAACGAGCCCCAATAGCAGCCTGCAGCGCCACTTTGAAATTCTGGCGTGGTATGACGTCTTTGAGTTTGGCAGTTACTTCTCGCCCCAGAGATTGAGCCTCGGACCTATGGGTCATTATCGACAAGGCATCGACTATTTCACCTGCTACGTAAAAGTCCACACGTACGAGATCTTCTACTCTGTATTCGTCCAATTCATAATTAAATGACCCGTAGCCGCTGGTCACAGATTTTAACTGATCATAAAAGTCGGTTAAAAGATTGGCTAGAGGTGCTTCGAAGCTAATTAGGGCGCGTTCATCGATATAACTGAGGTTAGACTGCAAACCTCGTTTACTGATAATTAGCTGAATGACTCCTCCGACATAGGCCTGAGGTACGACTATTTCGCCTTTTATCCAAGGTTCGCGGATCTCTAATATCTTGCTGGCATCAGGTAGATCTGCAGCAGATTTGATATCTAGATCTGTTCCATCGGCCAATTTCACCTGGTAATCAGTACTGGGGTTGGTGATAACGAGGTCGAGGTTATATTCTCTTTCTAGCCGTTCACGGACAATATCCATATGTAGTAGCCCCAAAAAGCCTATTCGCACGCCAAAGCCTAGAACAGGGGAGTTTTCAGGCTCAAATTGCAGGGCAGAATCACTTAGCGATAACTTCTCTACGGCGTCTTTTAGCTCCTGATAATCTTGGTTACTAACAGGGAAGAATCCGGCATATACAAACGGTTTTATATCTTTGTAGCCTGGCAGTGGATCAGAGGCGATGGCTCGTTTTACGGTAACAGTGTCTCCTACCCGGGCGTCTCTGGTGGTTTTGAGGTTAGTTACCACATAGCCGATCTGGCCATTGGCAATTTCCACCCCAGATTTCATAGTTGGAGAGAGTGTTCCGACCTCTAGTGCTATACCTGTTGCGCCAGTTGCTAACATTTGTATTTCATCACCTTTTTTGATCGATCCATCAAAAACACGAGTATACAGGATAACGCCTCTGTAATCATCGTAATAACTATCAAATATCAAGGCTCTAGTAGGCTCATTTGGAGTGCTTTGTGGTGATGGTATCTTATCTGTTATTGCTGTTAGCACCTCTGTTACGCCTTCACCGGTTTTTGCGCTGATTTTGATGATATCGTCCTCACTACACCCCAGTAAATTTATGACTTCTTTGGATACTTTGGCCACATCACTAGCTGGCAGGTCGATTTTGTTCAAAACTGGGATAATCGTCAGATCAGCAGCTAGTGCTAGATAAACATTGGCCAAAGTCTGCGCCTGAATACCCTGAGAGGCGTCAACGACCAAAACTGCTCCTTCGCATGCCTCGAGGCTACGAGACACCTCATAGCTAAAATCAACGTGTCCTGGAGTATCTATTAGGTTCAGATCGATGCCTTTGTACTGCATATGAACAGGGGCCAGCTTGATGGTTATACCCTTTTCTCGTTCTAGATCCATGCTATCAAGTAGCTGACTCTTCATGTCGCGTTTTTGGACCGTATCGGTCATTTCCATCAACCTATCAGCTAGGGTTGATTTGCCATGGTCGATATGGGCGATGATACAAAAATTTCTAATCTGAGAACTCATCATTTACTCTTCGGCTGTCCAAATACAATAGCATATACCCTGTGCAGTACTGGATCGACCTCTGGTACACCCATTAGCCGACTGCACAGCAGATATACACTTCCTGAAAAGATACAAATGATCACAAATTTTGGAAACAGAGAGAGAAAGCTTTGATCTGTTGCTTGCAGGCTAAAAGTATTGACAGCAAAATAAGCTGCAACTGCTGTGAACCCTGTCGCGGAGAACATGCGTGTAACTGCGGCAAAAAATGGCCTGTCCAACAGGTTGGGTATACGTCGCTGCATGAGAATAAATAATATTACTACTTCTACAAAGGCAACCAGCGATTGCGCCCATGCGAGCCCGTAAACTCCGAGATCTAGATACATAGTAAAAAACACTGCCAAGGATATATTGAGACCAATAGTAAAAATCGAAATATATAGAGGTGTTTTGGTATCTTGCTGTGCATAAAAACTACGAGCAGCAATGTGATATACCGACCGAAAGAGTATAGCAATCGTGAGAATACCAAGAATATTTGCAATCACCACCTCTCCTCCATTTTTTATAAAATGCACGAGATATCCTCTTGTAAAAAAGGCGATTGCCGCTGTTGGCAGCGCAAGCCAGATGATTACTCGAATAATAGTCTGTAGTTCTTTACGAAAAAGATCTGGGCGACCCTGCGAGAGACGTTCTGTCATTTTTGGAAAGGCCGCAGTTGAGATTGCTACCCCAATCAATGTAATAGGTAGCATATGCAGTGTAGTTGCCTGTTGATAGGCACGCACTGTACCAGCTGCCATACGCGATGCTAGGTTTGTTTCGACAATACTATTGAAGTAATCTATACCTTGATCGATACTGCGCGCAGGTAATAACTTCAGGACAGCTTTGAAACCATGATTTTTCCAATATATTTTCAAACGATAATCAAAACCAAGACCAATCAAACCACACGCACTGACAATAAGCTGCATAATAGAACCCAAGACAACGCCCAGAGCTACCCCCATGATACCGCCCTCAAACACCTGCAAACCAAACAGGTTGATGCCATTTGAAAAAACCGTAATGCCGATGATAATACCTATGTTGTAGATAGTTGGTGCAAGAGCATAAAATACAAACCTACCAACTGCCTGCTGCATGCTAGCGATCACAGCAGCAATCGCAAACAAGAATGGGTTGATGGCAATCACTCTCATCATACTAATAGCAAGCCCCCTACCTGACTCATCTAGCCCTGGACCGACAACATAACGCACTAAAGGATCAGCAAATATAATAATCAACACGCTAGCAACCAGCGTGATGAGTGCCATAAAATTGATCATGCTAGTCGATAACTCCCAGGCAGATTTTTTGTTACCACTCGCTAATCGTTCATTGAAGACTGGTATAAATGTCACACTCAGTGCACCAGACACTAGTAAAAAGAACATAAAATCGGGAATCGTAAACGCTACGGTATATGCATCAATACCGACAGGGTAGGTGTCGTAATAGTTAGCATTGAGCAAACGATCTCGGAACAAACCAAGCAAACTTGATACTAGAGTTGCTCCTGCCAATAGAGAAGCGGCAAGCTGTATTGAAAGCTTTTGGTTGGCTCGTGCTACTGCAACGCTTACTCGTCCCATGTGTTAGTACAGTGCAGCTTCCTTTGGTAAAACCGCGCCTTTCAATAGTGTGTCAATCTCTTTCTCCTCTAGCGTTTCTTTCTCTAGTAGAGCGTTTTTCAATTGCTCGAGTGGCTTTTCGTTGTGCTTGATAATAACTTCGGCACGTTTTGCAGCCTCTTGCATGAGAGTTGCGACTTCTTTGTCGATTTCCCTGGCTGTTTCTTCGCTATAAGGACGTTCGTGCACCATACGATCGAACATCATACCGCCATTGTCTTCGTGAAATACTTGGTCGCGAAGCTTCGTTCCCATGCCTTGCTCTATGACCATGTTGCGAGCGATCTCAGTAGCTTTTTGCAAATCGTTACCAGCCCCTGTGGTAACTCTTTCGGGACCGTATTTTATTTTTTCGGCGACACGGCCTCCTAGAGCTCTTGCCAACACATCCTTGAACTCAATAATAGATGTATAGTCCTTGTCCTCAGGTGGCAAAAACCACGTCACACCACCAGTGCGACCTCGAGGGATAATAGTGACTTTGTGTACTGGGTCACTGTCAGGTACAACATGACCAACAAGTGCGTGACCTGCTTCGTGGTATGCGGTCATCTCCTTTTCTGCATCGCTGATAATCTTAGTTTTTCGCTCTGGACCAATGGCGATCTTTTCGAATGCCTGGATCAGATCGTTATTCTGAATGGTTTTGCGGTTGTGACGAGCAGCAACTATCGCTGCTTCATTTGCAATGTTCGCTAGATCAGCACCGGAAGAACCGACACTTTTGGCAGCGAGTGCTGAGATATCAACTGTACTGTCAACTGGCTTGTCTTTGAAATGAACTTTCAAAATCTCTTCTCGGTCTTTTCTCTCAGGTAGAGATATTTGCACCCGACGATCGAAACGTCCAGGACGTAGCAGGGCTGGATCTAGAACATCTGATCTGTTGGTTGCCGCAATCACGATCACATTTGAACCAGTTTCAAAACCATCCATCTCGACCAAGATTTGGTTGAGAGTTTGTTCACGTTCATCATGTCCACCACCCATACCGCTGCCACGCTTGCGACCTACCGCGTCGATTTCATCGATAAATATGATTGCTGGGGCATTTTTCTTTGCTTTTGCAAAAAGATCTCTCACTCGAGATGCACCAACTCCGACAAACATCTCGACAAACTCGGAACCAGAAATACTAAAATATGGCACATTTGCTTCGCCGGCAACAGCGCGAGCAAGCATTGTCTTACCTGTACCCGGAGGACCTACCAACAGAACCCCTTTTGGTATTTTGGCACCGACTGATTGGTATTTTTTAGGGTGTTTTAGAAAGTCTACAACTTCGTACAAATCTTCTTTTGCTTCTAGATTACCAGCAATATTGTCAAATTTTACTTTTTCTTTGTCGCTACCATACAGCTTTGCTTTGCTACGCCCAAAACCCAGTGCTTGGTTGCTTTGACCCTGGGCTTGACGGAACATGAACCAAAACAATCCACCGATCAGCAGTATCGGCAAAAATAGTGAAGCTAGGTTCCAGATTGTTGCACTGGTATTGCTTGGTTCTTTGACCTCTACCGTGACGTCTGCCTTGTGCGATAAACCTTGTTCATAAATGGAACTGCCACTTTCTTTGTAAGATTTTTCGGTCGGTTTTTTCTTGCCATCAGGTGTGATTTTGATATCATTGCCTTCTATTTGAAGTTTGGTTATTTTACCTTCATTGGCACGAGAAATAACATCAGAAAATGCAACCGATTTTAGTTCTTCTTTGGGTGATGCAAGCCCAATTATTGTTAGTACAAAGATCGTCAGCAATACCCAAAAAAGCGTATTCCTCACCATTACTCCCCATTGTCTTTTGTTCTGTTTTTTCACCATAAAGCAACTATCGTATATCCTTTCCTAGCACATGCTTATAACTGTTTTCATTTTACCATATGTACTGAGAGAACGTCAGTCTTGTTTTTTGCGAGTGAGAAGTATTTTTTCTTTGCTAAACTCAAATGTATGACTGCTGCTAATCTCAAATAGTGCGCCGGGTTTTGCAGTCTTGATTGCGTGCAGTACTCGGATAGCTTGTGGTCGAGTTAGTGTATATTGAGCACGTAACACCTCCAAGGCTACCTGACGTGGCCACATAATATAGTTGTGCCGTCGGTCAGTCGCCATGACTGAAGTATGCTTGCCAATCTGTTTGTGTAGTTTGAGTTGATCATTATAAAGATCTAGAAATTGTTGTTTTTTAGATTGATCTATATCCGCCAGTACGTTGCGTCGTATGTGATTGCGCAGATACTTTTCGTCACTATTTGTCTCGTCTTCTACCCAATTAAGCTTGTGTTTTTTGGCGTATTCTTCGATTTGAGCTTTTGAGCTGTCTAGAAGCGGTCTTTTGATCTCATCGCTCTCGCGTAAACTACTCAACCCCTTCCAGCCCGTACCTCGTACTATGTTGATAATAATTGTCTCGATAATATCGTCACTATGATGCGCAGTTACGATAGCGTCTGCTTTATACTGACTTTTTACGTCGCGCAAAAAGGTGTACCGAGCCTCTCTTGCTACTGCTTCACCGACATTACCCAACTTGGTGCTACCTAGTTCAAACGGACAGCGATATTTTTTTGCCAAATCTTCGACAAACCGTGCATCTTTGTATGATTCTTTACGTATACCATGATCAAAGTGTGCTACGACTATCGTGATGTCTTTTTGTTTGCTGAGTAGGTCAAGCAATACGACGGAATCCACACCACCAGAGACAGCCACTACATATGTACCTGGTGGGAGTTGTTGGTATTTCATCGTAACTCACCTTCGCTTTTGAAAAACATCATAATCAGGGGCGATAAAAAGGTGATAGCTACAGCAATAGTATATGCATGAAATAGGGTAGGTAGAGTGATATTTTTTGCATCTTTTACAAATGTATCTTTTTTTGCAACAATTTCATCAAAAAGAGGGGAGAGTGATACTATTCTCGCACGCTCCTGGTTCCCTAGCTTGTCTAGATTTGAGTTTAGATACTTCATAGCATCACGAAAAGCTGGATTATTACGGTAGTACACTTCACCGACAGCCTCTGGTCGACGCAACTTGCCACAGATAAACACTACTTTATGAACAGTTGTTTTTCTCTTTGCGTACGCCGCAACTACTAGACTCGCACCTGCACTCACCCCAACCAGGGAGACGGTTTTTCCGGCCTTGTGCTGGGTATCAATGAGATCTACTAATCGACTGAGTTTTTCAGAAAAGCTACTCGCCTCACCCCAACCGGTTTGAAAAAAAACAGGCTCTACTCTATATATTCGCCATGTCTTGATAGCAAACTTCTGAAATCTTGGTTTTTGGTCACTTAGTCCGGTGATATAGATAATTGTATGTCGTTTCATTGCATATCAACTATAGCAGTAATACAAAATAAAAAACGACCATCTTGCGATGATCATTTTTTATTGGTAGAAGCGACCAGTTCGAAATGGAACTCTATCTTGTCAGAACTTATAGCTATGAATAAAATAGTTGAATTCTTTAGGGAGGAGGAGTTTGCAGGTATTAAGCGGTAACTATGGAACTTAGAGCTAGTTAAGGATTACGTACATTAAAAGTTATATAAGCAACTATTTATTCAGCTTCTTTCTGCTCTTGTGAGGTATTTGCATCGTCTTTTGTAACTGCATACTTATCATATGCATCTTTATAGAGCTCATTAATTTCGTCAGTGAACTGTTCCTTATTCGCTTTCAGCTCTTCAAACTTTTCGTAAAGATTTTTATAAATGATTTTATGTGCTGGGTCTGTCAATAACTCTGCTGAGTATGTATCCATCTCAAACTCTTGGTCTGGGTCAAGTGCTATATCAAGAAGCTGGAGAATATCATCCTTAGTAATCTTTTCCAGCGGAGAAAATGCTCTCCCGTCTAATGAAAAACTACCCTTACCCTCGTCAACTTTCAAGCATTTCATAAATTCTACCCCTTTCGTCATATTCTTGTTTACCTGCCTCTAAATATCTAAGCATAACTTCACTATTATTAACTTTTTCACCCCCCGCTGCTACTAGCTCGTTATCCGTCGCCTTACCAGAATATATTTTATAGACAGGTACACCTTTATTAATTTCTCGTTCTGTATATATAAGATGATTAGGTTTGATAGAGGCACCTATAGTGTTGTTGTGAGTCACAACCACAACTGGAGTATGCTGGGCAATAGCTTTTATAACTTTGTTTACTTCTCCACATAGGAAAAGATTGTCGAATGATGATTCGGGCTCATCAATTAGTAGCAAGTCAAAAACACCGGCACTGTCAATTTCACTGATAAGTTTGAATTCTGCCCGCTCACCACCAGAGACTTGCACGCCATATTCATTTAAGATACTGTACTCAATCTTGGTAAAAAACTTATGATATGAAGTTGACTCAACTACTTCAATATCCTTGAGTGCTTGTAAGAAGTCATATGGTTCCCCGTAAACATTAAACGCATCACGGAAACCAGTTACATGACCACTTATATCCTTCAGTTCTTGTGCACCACTAATAGGTACACTACTTTCTTGTATCGTAAATCTTTGCACAACCTTTTGGTCAATAGTACGAGGTTTTTGAAGCTCCTTAGTGATATTGCGAAATCTTTCAACCTTATTTTTATTCTTAGCTATTTCTAGTAAGTCTACATCCTGTGTCGGCGTTGTTGCAGATGATGCGTTCAACCCATACTGAATGTTTTTTAGAGCGTTGTTTACCCATGCTTGCTTTGTTCTTGAAAGTTCTTCATTGCGGTACTTCTCAATCAATGAGAGTAGTAGTTCACCTAATGCAAGTTCTGGTACTTTTGCTTCAACTATACCTGCATAGATGCCGGGGCTTAAAAGTGTTTCCGTTGCTTCAATAAGCTTAACTAGCTTATCGCTCTCGACTGTATGAAAAGGGTTTTCCGCAAATAAAGCAGTCTTTGAGTAAAGGTCGTGCCTTCCTACCTCCGATGCCGATTTCAAAAGTGAGTCGACATATTCTTCGACTTTCTTGTCATCACTCTTAAGTGATATGTTCTTTATATCGTCTACTACAGCACGGAATGATTTAAGGTATCGTTCACCATCTTCGTGTTGCTTCTTTCCCGTACCTTCTTTGAACTTCTTTGCTGCGGCTTCTGGGTCTATTTCGATTAAGTCGAACTGGCGTATATATTTAACATCATCGCTGTATTTTGCTATTTCATCAAGAGTATGAGATTTGCCAGATGAACGTCCACCCAGAAGGACTGTAAGCCCGCTAGAAATAGATACGCCTTCTGGAGTTACTTGGATAAGTTCGCTACCTTCTTGAGTAGATAATGCAACTTTACTTTTGTCACTTAAACATAGACGCAGCGACCTTACGTCAATGGTACCTACGTCCAGGTACGTTTGTCTTGCTTTAAAGTCCCAGTCGGTTTGAGCGCGTGAGTCGCTAAAGAGAACAGGTGTCTTTGACTCGGCACTCTTTTGAGCATAAATTAATTTCTTCGCACTGCTTACTTCTCCAGCTATAAAGTCAGCTCCAAGGGCTTCGAGCGAGTCGTCATCTACCCGTGGCTTTTTGTCGTAGTGAGGGATTATAAGATATTTTGAAAGGTCACCAAAAATTTCGCGTAATTTATCAACATCAATTGAATCTTCTGCTTTGAATAGGGTTTCTACTTTTTGACATTTCTCAGAAAAATCTTGGAGGTCATTACTATCGCCTATAAGCAAGGCATGCCCCTTGCCAAGGTTAATCTCAATTCCGGGCAGAACGGTAGCAGATAGGCTGTTAGAAATCGTGCGAAATTGTGTTATGTCGAATACGTTATGGTTGGTGATGGCGATACCATCTAAAGCCATGACCTGCACATATTCCTGAAGTTTGGAAATATCAAATTCAAACTCCGCATCCAAAGGAGTTGCTACTGTATGTATATGAAAGTCAATTTTTTTCATTCTTATCCCTTATTACCTTCTTACTTATGATATCTGATAATAGAGTACTTTCCTAATGCCTGAGCCATAGAAAACCCGCCTTTTACGACGGGCTCCTAGGTAGCAATAAAATCACTTATCTATTTAATACAGTGTTTTAGTTTTAGTAGACAGTTTGTCGTTTTGGTATTGCACCATTATCATGCCATTGTCACCAATACCACCATAATTACAGGTTTCAATTGTGCCAACATACTCGGAGCTAGTTTCGCTACAGTTATCGGATGTCTTTCCAATGGCTGTTTCAGCCTCTGCCTTTGTCATACCATCCGTTAAGCCCGCATATGCCGTCTCCACATTCCATTTTTCTTCTTTCTGCTCCTTAGGCTCATCTTTTGTCTTTTCCTCGCTACTAGAGCTTTCTGTGTTGGTTGTAGGAACCTTTGTATCTGTGTTACCGCCAGCGGCTCCACCTATACCGATAAGTACGACAATAATGATTAGCCAAATGTACCATTTTTTGTACCATGGTTTCTTATGTTGATGATTCATATGCATATTTGAGCCCTCCTTAGGCTGTTAATTAGTTATGCGCGAAGAAGTCCAACAAAAAAGGACGACCCGCAGGTCGTCTAAAACCAGTACCAGCTTACGCTAAATACTTTTACGCGAGTCGCCCATTTATAAGCGTAAACACGTAATAATACGTTTAGTTGATACCGGTTTTAGACCACTTTATTATATATGACTTTTGTGAAAACAGTGAGCTAGCAGTGAGAAATGGGGAAATATTGGTGTTTATATAACGTCAAAAATTGTTTGTAATGCTTAAGTAATTTGTTTATAATAGTACACAGTAACGCGCAACCAAAAAATCTTTTATGAGGTTTTCTGCATGCGCGTTATTTTCAATTCTATAGATAACGCAGTGTGGTTGCCTTTCTGAAACAATAACAGACTATCAGCATAGAACTTTTTGGTGGACGAAGTTTTAATTACTTCAGTCTTCGTTGAGAAGGAAAGTAATGGATAGCTCAAAGGCAATGAGCACAAAAGAAGCGAGGAAAGTCCTTGGAAAAGATTTTTCTAAGCTTACAGACAAAGAAATCGATAGTTTGGTTACTGAACTATATCTCATCGCGAAGAGAACTATTACTCTAAATAGTTCTATATAATAAAAGTTATAAGTTGTAAAACTAATCCATAGGAGGAAATAATTTCATGAAGTCAGGAATGATTTATATACGCGTATCATCCGTAGAACAGCTCGAGGGTACGAGTATGGACGAACAAGAAAACCAGTGCAAGGCACTTGCAAAAAAAGAAGAGGTCGCTATCACTGAAGAATGCATATTCCGTGAAAAGGGAGAGTCGGCCAAGATGACTAACAGAACTGAGCTCCAGAATCTACTTCAGTACGTTAAAGAAAATAGAAAGAAAATTGACGTACTATATATTTGGAAAATTGACCGTCTTGCTCGTAATCTCGGTGATTATTACGGTATAAAGGTTGCCCTTGCACGTTATGATATAAAGATTATTTCCGTTACAGAACCTATTGATGATGACCCTGTAGGTCGTTTCTTAGAAGCAATCCTTGCTGCTGCCGCACAGTTCGACAATGAGATACGTGCTATTAGGACAACAGGAGGAATGAGAGCAAGAGTTGAACAAGGAGCTTGGCCGCATGATGCTCCAATAGGGTATGTAAAGAAGGACAAAAGAGCTGTAATTGACCCAACATCTGGACCGATTATAGCCGAATTACTTAAAACCTTCTCAGAGGGCGGTCATAGCTATACAGACATAGCAAATCTTGCCTTTGAAAAGGGTATTAAAACTAATTCTGGAAAACCAAAAGGGACAGACCAGATGAAGCATATAGTGTGTAACTACTTCTACGGTGGCTATACCTTTAACAAGCTGGCATCTAAGCCAGTAAGGGGTAAACACGTGGCACTGGTAGAACTCGATATTATAAAAAAGAATATAGCTATAGTGAACGGTACAGTTAATAGCTACTCACTTCACGGTGATGACCTATTCCCGTTGCGAGGAACTTTACTGTGTATATTCTGTAGAGGTACACTTACTGGTAATATGGCGAAGGGTAAATACCCGCTCTACTTCTGTAATCGTAGTACTTGCACGAAGGCCAAGACAGGTAGGGCTCGTGCTAGCCAAAGTGCCGACAAAGTGCATGAAGATTATAGAGCTCTCCTCAATTCACTTAAGCCAATCAATAAGAGTGTAGCCAAGCTGTACAAGAAACTTGTGATGAGAGTTTGGAATGAACAATTTGAGAAAACTGTTAATTCTATAGACGACATCAGAAAACGTATAACAAAGCAGGAAGAGTTTAAGGCTCAAGTAGTCAAAAAGTACATAGCTGATAAGATTAATGAAAAAGAGAAAAAGCTTCAACTTAATGCAGCTGAGGGCGAGTTGTTTGAACTACAGAATGAACTAAAGCGGCTTACATCACATAAGGAACAGAACGAAAAGCTAATCGACAATGCGATGGAGTTTATAGAAAACCCTGAAAAGTTTTGGAGTCAGGCGCCTACATCTGTTAAGAAACTGGTGCAAAAGTTCATAGCTCCCGCCGGAATTACGTATGATTATGAAACGGGTTATGGAACTCTTCGAAACATTGAATCTACCCAGTTAATAAAGGAAATCGCCCTTTCGGGCGATGAAAATCCTGATGTGGTAGCAGCGACAAGGATTGAACTTGTGACCTCAGGCTTATGAGTCCTGCGCTCTAACCAACTGAGCTACGCTGCCGCGTCGGCATTGGTGAATCGCAATGAATCACTGTCAGATGATTATAACAGATGAAGGGTTGGTATTGAAGTCGGGATATCGGCCTTCGGCCTCTTACGCTCAAAAGTGCTCGGAATAAATTCCTGTGCGCTTTTTCGCTTCACCGAACCCTCGCTTTAAATTGCCTAGAAGGCAATTTGCTCGGATTCGAATCACTAGTCCGAAGCATTAAAAAAACAGATCATCTGATCTGTTTTTTTAATGGCGGAGGAGGAGGGATTCGAACCCTCGCACCAGGTTGCCCCGATCTAACGATTTAGCAAACCGTCCCCTTAAGCCACTTGGGTACCCCTCCGTGTTACCTTAACACGCTCTGGAGATTATACCTCAACTGAGTAAAATTCTCTACTCGCGCCTAAATTATTCTTCTTCGTCAAGGCCACCAGCAGCGGCATGTCGACGCGTAATGAAACTTTGTAACTGATCTGAGGAGCGCTCTTCATTCCATGTATCAAGAGCTAACACCTCAGATAAAGTCACGGGCTCAATTCCTGATGTAGTAGTTTCCATAATTTTGTTTTTTTAACCTTTTTTGTTTTGTTTATTTGGTTGTTTCTATAATTGCATATATTAGCTAAAAAGTCAATAGAATTATAGAAGATAGTAGTTGTATTTTTGACTACCACAAGCATTTTGTGCTATCATACCAGGTGAAACTGTATAAAAAGAAACACTACAAAAAATGATCATCATATCTCCAATATTCGTCATAGCCTTTGCTGGACTGTTGCACGCAAGTTTTCAGCTAGGGGTTGCACTGCTCACACTGCTCAGCGGGCATTCACTCGGCTCTCACCGATCTTTTGTGACACTGATGAAGCTCAATGTAGCATATCTATTTGGCGCAAGCGTCGTGACTGTTCTGTTGTTCAGTGCACTGGCCTATATTGTATTGCTGACTGTTGGCTATTTTGGCACAACGTTGTGGCTATTTTTTGCTCTGCTCAATATCGTGATAGGACTCAGTGTGATGATGTTTTATTACCGACGTGCAAAAGGTACTGGATTGTGGATACCGCAGTCAATGGCTGAATATTTGAATAAGCGTGTGAAAAAAACAAACCACAGCGCCGAAGCGTTTACTCTTGGTGCAGGCTCTGTTCTCGCAGAAATACCATTCTTGATAGGACCGCTGAGTTTAGCTGTGCTGTATACATTAGTCGCAGGAGATGCTCGTACTCAGTTGATTAGTCTTTGTGTGTATTGTGTTATTGCATTGTCTCCCCTCATTATGATCGTTTCATTGGTCGGTGCTGGGCACAAAATTAGTGATATTCAAAAGTGGCGCGAAGAAAACAAGCTTTTTTTGCAGTACTGTGCAGGTAGTGGCTTGGTCATATTAGGTGCGTTTGTTTTTGTAGACAAAATTCTAGGAGCAGGTCTATGAATTCGTATATTGTAAAACATGGTGATATGCATCAGAGCGAAATCTTTGACCCTGTAAAATTGCACAAATCACTGACTGCTGCTTGTTTGGCCGTGAGATCACTAGAGGGTGAGGCGCATATGGTAGCTCAGCGTGTTTGTGAAAAAGTTATTGACTGGTTGCAAGATAAAACAGAAGTAACAAGCAGTGATATTCGACGAGTTGCGGCTAACAATTTGCTGACATACCAACCAGAAGCAGCGTATGTTTATGAAGGATATAAGGACATTTTGTAGGAATAACTATGGCAAAAAAGAATTTTGATTATGATCTATTGGTTATCGGCAGCGGTGCTGGCGGCTCAATCGCAGCTGCAATTGTTGCCCGACAAGGAAAAAGGGTTGCATTGGTTGAAAAAGGGTTGTTGGGTGGTGATTCAGCAAATATTGGTGATGTACCCGCAAATGCTATGTTACATGTTGCTAGGATATTTTCTGAAGCAAAATCAGCGGGAAAATTTGGTATTCGGTCAAACGCCATTGGTTATAACTACCCTAGTATTAAAAACTGGAAAGAAAAAGTTGTTTCACGAACAGTCACGGGTGGCGGAAAAAGATATTTTGAATCAGTTGGTGTAACTGTGATTGCAGGCTCGGCACATTTTATTAGTCCTCACGAAGTCAGTATCAATCGACGTCATGTATCTGCAGAACATATTCTAATAGCTAGTGGCGCACAGTGGTCACTTCCAGATATCACAGGCCTCGACAAGGTCGATTGTCTCACACCAGCAACTGCACTCGATTTGATCCGTCCACCAAAAAGTTTGTTCGTTATTGGCGGAGGCGCTGTTGGACTGGAGTTTGCACGACTTTTTAGTGCATTTGGTTCAAAAATATATATTGGTGAAATTGCACCGAGATTGCTTCCTAGAGAAGATCAGGAGGCTGGTGTGCTAGCAGCAAAGATTTTGTCACAACAATATGGCGTCACTCCTCTAACAGAAACCAGGGTAACAAAAGTTACAAAAGACGGTGCTGCAAAACGAGTGACTTTTATGCAAGGACGAGAAGAGCGGTCGGTCAAAGTAGAAGAGGTTCTAATTGCAGCAGGCAAGGTACCTCGAGTAGATATTGGTTTAGAAAATGCTGGTATCGACTATTCACCACGAGGCATAGAAGTCAATGAATACCTACAAACTAGCGCTCGTCATATATTCGCCGCAGGAGACGTATTGGGCGGCTTTGGCCTCACTCATGTTGCTCTGATGGAGAGCCGAGTTGTTGCGCATAATATTCTGCGCAAACAAAAGGCATCACCAAACTATCGTAGTATCCCTAGGATTACTAACATCGTACCGGAAATTGCTTCTGTCGGTATGAATGAAGATGACTTGATAAAGAGAGATCTCGCATATAAAAAATCAGTTGTTCCGCTAGGTATTGTCGGTCGAGCAATCATTACCGACACGCACGAGGGTTTTGTCAAGATACTAGCTGATAAAAAAACCGGGCGTATTCTGGGTGCGACTATTGCTGCGCCCTACGCGGGTGAGATGATACACGAATTGACTTTGGCTATTGCCCACGATATGACTGCAGGCGATATTGCGAGTACGATGCATGCTTTTCCGTCATGGTCTGAAGCTATACGTATAGCATGTGCAAAAATCTAAGAGTTTAGAAGTGACACTTCACCAATAGCCGACCGAGCATTGGTACGTGCCCGTTGAACAACAGACTTGATCGCTTTGTCTGACACAGCGTTTTCTTTTGTTGCGACCTCATGGTATTTGAGCCCATACCACGCTGTCAAAAAAAGCGCTTTTCTCTGTGATTCTGGTAATACATCAAGCGATGCTACTGCTTCATGAAATTCCAAAACAACTTCGGGGTTGGCAAATTCGCTATTCATCGAAACCACACCTGAGGCGGCAGAATCTATATCCATAAAATACTCAACGGAGTGATTATTCCGATACCGTATTTTGTTCAGAGCAACATTGCGTGCGATTGCGTACAACCATGCAGGTAACGAGCTTTTTGTTGACACCTGCAATTTGCCCATTGCAGCCCAGGCTTTCATCAAAGTCTCTTGGACAATATCTTCGGCAAGATCACGCCCTACACCATTGTTATTGTCCACCATATAAGCCACAAATCTCTGCAAAGGTACTCTAAATTCATTTGCAATGTCTTCGAACGCGATTTCTTTGGCTTCTCTATCTGATAATTCTGACTGTAGACATCGAACTCTCTGATCGACAAATTCTTGTTCTTCTGTTTGTATTTCTGGAGATTTTTTTCTGTACATCGTTAGTATATTAATATCATATTTTGTAACTTTAAGCAAAAATACTTGTTGCGCTGAGCAACGAAAACTGTTACAATGGGCTAACAACAAACGCCGCGGGGTGGAGCAGTCTGGTCAGCTCGTGTGGCTCATAACCACAAGGTCGTAGGTTCAAATCCTACCCCCGCTACCAAGAAATTTTTAAAAAAACCTGGTCTCAAGTATCAGGTTTTTTTGTTGGAAAAGAAAAAATCTAACCACGATTTGAAATTGTCATTTGTCAATGATGGTTTGTTAGTTGCTTTGCTAGAAGCATCACTGACCGTATTGGTGGGCAATATAAGCATATGCTCCCCGCTAGCTGCTTTGCCAAATTTTTGTCGGGCCTGCAGCTCTTGGTATTCTTTGCTAGCAAAATATGCATTTTCGAGCTCTAAAGTATCGGCCTCGAGAGTACTGGCATCTACCTGTGACTGCAGAACATCAACTTGGCGTTGCAAGACGTAATTGTTTTGCAGCGCAGTCATAGTGCTCCATACAAATCCTGACGCCATTAGTAGAGCTGCTGTCAGCACAATATTGTCTAATGTATAGTAGTGTTTCACCAGTTGGCGAATTGTGTGGATGTTCATAATCTGTATCTATATTGTATATCATAAAAAGTAGAAAAGCCCGCACTGCAACCGAGAGATGAATCTCGGTGCAGCACGGGCTGTTGATGACGAGAGCGCTATGCAGGCCCGACAGAGATCAAGTAACAAAACTCATAGCGAGGTCTGTCGCCTCTGGTAATGTAATCATGCCTGATGCAACAATCGTCATTCTTTGCGAACGGCGAAGTTTAGTTGATCAACTAGCTATTCCCGCATAGAGAACTCTTTTGCGAGGTTAGAGCCTCAAAGTTCTAGCGGCAGCGACCGACGCACTCCACCGTCGTCATAACACAATTATATAAGTTATGCACAATTTTGCAAACCAATCCGCCAGCTGGCGGATGTTTGCGAAATTGAAAGGAGGATTAGCGAAAAGCTACAGACAACAGGACACAAGTTTACTTTTGTTCTGTTGTCGAAAGCTGACAGCTTAATCCGACGTGGTGGGGGTGGTTGGATTTGAACCAACGGCCAATCAGTTATGAGCCGACTGCTCTAACCACTGAGCTACACCCCCAGTGAAAACCATTATAACAGATTGAAAGTCTATTCCCAGCGAAAAACTTTAAAGGCTACGGTGTATACAACAAGTCCCCAAATAGCGATGATTCCCATTTCAGGACCTAGATCAAATAACGTCTTGCCCTCTGTGATAATCATTCTGAAAGAGTCAATAATTGGCGTCAGTGGCAAAAAGGCAGAGGCTGTTTGTAGCCATTCTGGCATGAGGAAGCGAGGGAAAAATGTACCTGAAAGAAACATCATAGGAAAGGTTATAAGATTTGCAAGTGGTGCTGCTTGGTTTTCGTTCTTTGCCCAGCCGCCTATCGCCAACCCTACTCCGAACACCACAGTTGTACCAAAAAGTACTACCGCGAGTAAACTCAGATAATCGCCCTGCATGTTGAGATTAAAGAAAATGAGAGCAACAGCAAACATCAGTGCAACTGATATAACACCTATGAATACCTGCGAGAAAACATTCGCAACAAAATATTCCCAAACTCTTAGTGTCGTTGTGTGGTATCTACGTAGAATACCCTGCTGTTTCATACGTGGGAATACTGTCGTAGGGCCAAATATTCCCAGACTCAAAATAGAAAAGCCGAGTAGTCCTGAGAAAATATAGTCAAATGAACTGAGGCCTGGTTCTTTGGTAGAAACAGCTTTGACGGTAAATGGCTCGACCAAGGCTCCCGTTACCTTTTGGTTAATTTGTTTGAAGACACTTGAAAGTACTGACGTCAGCGCTTGGCCGGCTTGTTCAGAATTTTGATCATACAGTATTTGTGCTTGACCAGTAGGATATGTATTGCCAGGCTGGACTTCACCAAAGTCGCGTGGAAGCTTGATGATAGCGTCTATTTCGCCACGCTTCATCTTTTCTTTGGCGTCATCTGTATCTTTTATATCACTACTGACTTTGATGAGATCGTCTTTTTTCATCTCACGAACAAAGTTGGTCGTAAACTGGTTGTCTGCATTGCTAATAAGGGCGACCTTGAACGATATCTCACTGCTTTTGCCAAATATACCACCAAATACAAATAGAAATATCAAAGGAAAAATAAAGATAAAGAACAAGGCAACTTTGTCACGAAAAGCACGCAAAATATCGATTCTGGCAAATGTATAGATGGTGTATAGAGATTTCATCAGTCTCTTAGTGCCTTTCCTGTTAGGTCAATAAAGACATCTTCTAGGTTTGCCTGCTCAACGTGTTGCTGTTTTTTAAAGCCACGTTTTAACAGCTGTTTTACTAGATTCTTCGGTGTATCTAGTGCGATAATCTGGCCTTCGTCCATGACTGCTATGCGATCGCACAGTAGTTCAGCTTCGTCCATATAATGTGTAGTCATCACAACTGTCACCCCAGCTTTTTGAATTTGTTTTACGAGATCCCAAAGATTGCGCCTCGCCTGAGGGTCTAGTCCGGTCGTTGGTTCATCGAGAAAAAAGACTTTTGGTTGATGTACCAGCGCAGCTGCTATAGAAAACCGCTGTCGTTGACCTCCTGAAAGTTCTTCGACATAGTTTTTTGCCTTGTCTTGTAATTGGACGTCTTTTAGCGATTGCATAGGATCGATTCTTTCGCCATATGCAGAGGCAAAAAGTTCTAACAACTCTGTCAGCCGTGTCTTGTCCTGAAAGCTAGGGCTTTGTGGTTGCACGCCGATAATATGTTTTACTTTTTGCGGTTGTGAGGCGACGTCTAGCTTGTCTATAGTCACTGTCCCACTATCTATATCCCTGATGGTCTCCATCATCTCAAGAGTTGTTGTTTTGCCGGCACCATTTGGACCAAGAATACCGAAAATCTCTCCCTTGTTTACCTCGAAGCTCACACCGTTCACCGCTTGCTTGTCTCCATAGCGCTTTTTGAGGTCTTTTACCTTTATCATCACAGTCATTGCAATCAACTATAGCCGTTATTGGTATTTGTGGCAACCAAAAAGCCCCGACTGGAAGGTCGGGGCGTTTTTAGCACCTTTTTGTTTGTCCCTAGTCTAACGTATAAGGTTCGGCTTGGGCAAGCAAAAAATGATGTTATTTTTTCTTAAGTGTCAAAAAACCGTTGCGTGGGTTTTCTTGAACTTGACGGTCACTTGGCAAATCACATGGTTCACCTTTTTCGTTCTTAGCTTTTTTTGCAAAGAAGTAAATAGTGTACGTTTTTCCACCGCGAAGTGTTACGTCTTTTTTATGCAAGTAGTATGTTACACCCTTTGAATTTGTGTGCTCGTAAGCTGCCATGTCTCTCCTCCTTGTTTAAAATAATGGCTACGAACTTTAGATTAACGCTCCAAGTCACAGATGTCAACACTTTAGACAATTTTTGTTTGATGTCGCACGACTGCTTTTAGTGTATATAACAGCGCTAACCTCAGTAAAATAACCACCGTAATACCTATCATTATCACTACAGCGATTCCGGCAATATCAAATGAAATCAGAGGCGATGCAAAGTTGTAGTGGTAATTCTCGATATGAGGAGTGCTCGCTGTTTGCTGGTTTTCAGGCAGCTCAGCAACAGCATTTGCAACACACGTCACATAGTCGTTGCGAAACGAATCAGCACTACCTTGAAATTTGGCACGACAATCTATAGCTGCTTTTTGGTAAATATCACTGTTCGAATTGTGACTTTCTGCAGCTGCCGCGATCGCAGCGGCATAGTCGCGGTTATAGATATTTTCTAAAAAGATACCTTTTCCAAGATCACTATTCATATGGGAAGATACGTAGTGTTGCAATGCAACAAGTTCTTGTTTTGCTTTTTGCGTATCTAGTTTTTTATCAGCCTGCAGTACTGCGTCGCGTCTCTCTATCATGCCGATATTGTTGAGCCGTAAAAAAGTTGCCGCAATAAAACCACACAACAGCAATATGAGTATTAGCTGCCATGTTTTAGCTTTTTTTAGCCACCTGAGGACACGCCTAGCTGTAAAGCGGTCTTTTTGGGCTTCCCACCTCTTATACATAACTATCTGTCATTATACACGATGTATAAACCGCGTCAGTATCCCCCGACGGTAAACAGCTGTAACATGCAATCCTATTAGCAACATCAATGGCGCAAAAATAAAGTAGATATTCTTCAAAGATTCTTGGTCATTCATAAAGCTCGTGAGCATTGCCAGCAACAACATCGCTATGGTATCACCAACCACAAGCATAGTTGTCATCGCTGTTATGTAGATAATCCTGTAGCCAGGTAGGCCGTCCGCTGTATCAAAAATACCGCGAAGCGCAGGTAGCATATAGCCTGTTGTTACCACTTCATTTGCAACATTGATGCTGGCTACTTGCAATGGAGTGTTGATAAACGGCCTGACAAGATACACCAAAAAATCGCCAACCACACTAAATCGTAACAAAGTCCTACCTTTGTGGTTGTCGACTAATTTGCCGTAGATATACGAGATTGCAATAGACGCAAATAGTGCGACTGAACTGAGGATACCTAGCTGCAGGTAACTGCCGTTGTCTACAGACCCAAATACGACAACTACAACAAACAAACCCCACATGACCCCGGAAGCATTCATATCTATACCGGCAGCAATTTGAGCAATCATTGGTTTATACGCGACTTTGATATTAAAATGTTTTAGTGTAATCTTTTGATGGATTTTTACAGGTTCGCTAGTAAAGAAAAGTGGTAATGCAGAAACCAACATTAGTAATCCTGCTAGGACAATCATCGCTACAGGACCGAACATCAGAGCGACAACTCCACCGATGATAGGACCAACAGCCATCATAACTCTTTCTATAATTTGCATGAGACCTAGCTCTTTGCCAGAATGATCGATATGCTTGACTTTGGAAAAATCCACTAGATAACAGACGTCGTATAGTGAACGAGAAAATCCAGCTAAAGGTACGAGCAAGATAAATGCCCAGATTCCCCAAATAGGTACGGCGGCCATAGTAAAAGCCGACATAACAAATAATATGTTAGATATGAGTGTTCCGTGTTTTGGTCCATACCGTGCAACAGTCATGATCACAAGTGGTGACATACACACTCTCAGGCCAAAATATATGACAAAATACCAAGCCAACCAATTGAGAGAGTAGCCTAACTGATAGAAGTATACTGCACTAAAACCACCCATCATTTGCATAGCCATCACACGTAACATGCGAGACGAATACAGCTCGGACATCTCTGAAATAGTCACAGTTCGCCAAAAATGCGTGTGTCGTACAAAATAATATAGTAGATTGTGTATCATTGTTTGTTTTTAATCATTTTCTATAGTTTATCAGCTACAATGGTTTTATGCACATATACTTCTCTGGTGTTGGTGGTGTGGGTTTGGGCCCGTTAGCTCATATTGCAGTTGATGCAGGCTACGATGTTTCTGGATCTGACGTGGAACAAACGCCTATGTTTGTTGATCTTCAATCACGCGGGGTCAATGTGCATCAAGGCCAGGAAGTAGCTGTTCTTAGCCAATTACACGCCCACGAGCCTATCGATTGGTTTGTATATACATCGGCCTTGCCTTATGGACACCCAGAACTGGAATTTGCTAGAGCAAATGGTATAAAAACAACAAAACGAGATGAGTTGCTCGCATATATTATAAAAGAAAAAGATCTCAAACTAATTGCTATTAGCGGCACGCATGGAAAAACAACGACAACAGCAATGGTAGTATGGTTGTTTACGCAACTAGGAATACCTGTGAGTTATTCTGTGGGCACAACACTCAGTTTTGGGGCAAGTGGAGTGTTCGACCCGGCAAGTAAGTATTTTGTATATGAATGTGACGAGTTTGATAAAAATTTTTTACATTTTCAGCCATATATTAGCTTGATCCCTTCTCAGAGTTACGACCATAGTGACACATACCCAACACAAAAAGATTATGATGATGCTTTTATGCAATTCAAATCTCAGAGTGATACTGTCGTAACATGGAGAGATGTCAATGAGCAAAATATTCACCTACCTGGACATCACAACCGTATCAATGCAGCACTAGCAGTAAAATCACTTGAATTGACGACTCAAGAGCCTGCTGAAAAGTTACAAAAAATTATTGATTCTTTCCCTGGATCATCACGTCGATTTGAAAAGCTTGCAGAGTCTCTCTACAGTGATTATGCTCATCATCCTGAAGAAATCGAAGCAACACTACAACTGGCAACCGAAATTTCTGATCATATTGTTGTGGTGTATCAACCACATCAAAATATTCGACAACATCAAGTAACATACACTACTTGCTTTGATAAGGCCGAGAAAGTTTATTGGCTACCTACATATTTGAGTCGCGAAGACCCCAAATTAGAAATACTCACTCCTCAGCAACTCGCCTCTCATCTGCCTAGTGAAAAGGTCGTCTTTTCACATCTTGACTCATCACTAGAAACAGCGATAACACAGGCAATACATGAGCAAAAGCTAGTGGTTATTATGGGTGCTGGTTCGATTGATACATGGGCTAGAGAACATTTTATTTCTTCGGACCAAGTAGTGAGAGATCTTGATACTGAGCAAGTGTAATGTTCTTGTGTTTTTTGATCGCAGATAGTAAACGTTTTTTAAAATCTGTTGTGATAGCGTATTGATCGCCCGGTTGTGTCTTGCCAGCTACTCGAACTTCAACTGCGGTATCGCTAAAAGCACCTAGGTTGAATAGTGCAGGTGGTTCTATGATTTTTTTGTTCCATTTATCATCTTCGGCCATCTGAAGCCCAGTTGTTTTGATGAGTTCTGTCAGCTCATCTATATCTGTGTCTGGGGTAACAGACAAAGTAAAATACATTTTTGAATAGTCCATGGTCTTGTTGATGACGTGTAAAATCGTGCCATTTGCAACATAGTGCACATTGCCAGCATCGTCACGGATCACAGTGCTGCGCAAAGTAATATGTTCGACTTTTCCGATTGCACCATCGATCTCTACGTCATCGCCTACACGAAACTGATTTTCGATAATAATAAACGCTCCAGATATAAAGTCCCGTATGATCGACTGTGCACCAAATCCTATGACGGCACCGAGTACACCAGCGCTGGCAAGAACAGGTAATAGATTGATCTCAGGAAAAAGAATAGTAAAAATAGCGAAGCCAGTACCAACAAGAATAAGTAGTTTCCAGACAATAATCGAAACACTCAAGATCGTGTCTTGGCGTTTCTTGACATCTATAAGCGACTGGTTGGGTCGAGCAAAATGTCGTCCGTGCACTGCTTTTCTCACAACTGCTCGGATAATTTGTTCGCCTATATATTCTGCGATCCATGCGACAACAATAATCAAAATAATAATAAACCAATGGCTGGAAAGCCATTTGAGCTGGTCACTATCACTAAACGTAAGCATGTACCTATGATACCATTTTATGGATTTGCGCCATCACTAGGTGCGACTTGTGGTGATACAAGTCCGATCTGCGAGTCGTCAAGAATTTCTTGGTCAAATGTACCGTATTGCTGCAGTTCTTTTGCTTCTTTGTCATATATTTTTAAAAAACCGTTGACAATATTTTCGTCCAAAGAGCCGTTCGGAGAAAAGTTTTCTACCATATTTTCGTCTCTTTTTACCTGTTGGCGTGCAGATTCATAACCTGGACGAGATAGGTCAAGTTTTGCGGTACCACTCACAAAATAAAGTGCCATACTCAAAAATGTCATCATTACCGCGAGTAGTAGTGCCAGTAGTATTCCAAAAGGCAGCCCGTATTTTTTCGTTAATCCATCAAACTTGTCTAGCACTGGGTGCTTTGGTCGACGCCATGGTAATAAATCCTGTATGCGCTTCGGTAGTCTACGTTTTTTTGTGTTAAAAATACTCATCTACTGAACCTCAGCTCTCAATTTTGTGACATTATCTCTATATTCACTGATGATATTTGCAAGCGTAGTGACATCATCTGTTAATGCTTGGCGCTGTTTTCGAGCTTGTTCGATGTATTCGTAAAATTTCACTGGATCTTTTTGGCATTTAACCCTCAGTGTATTGGTGATTGTATTGTCATAGTTCCTGTAGTTGTTTTTGAATTTGTCGAGCGCCTGTTGGTAGCGTTTGGTTGTCTCGACTAGTAGTGACGCAGAAGTGTTATAACCCAGTGAAGTTGCCCGACTATTGAGTGGGGTCATGAGTCTTGATATCAATGTTTCGTAGCCTTGCCCACGGTTGACACGAGTCGCGGCATCGTTGTGCTGTACCCGTTGCAAAATAGTTTGAGCCTGTACACAACTTTGAACAATCACTGCTTGTTTTTCAGTAGTTAGACTGGTCTGAGCATGCACCGTAGGTACTGCAATGAGGCAGCTTATCGACAATGATATCGCAATGGCTTTTATGACTTTCATATTCACCACTGATTATACATTTGTCGTTGATGTTATACTAGTTTCTATGAAGAAACCAAGCAAAGTAAACCTTGGTTTTTATGCATTCTCATTACCTATATCAAAAATATTTTGATATGTATTCTAGATGATAGCTACGGCGTGAGACGATTGATATCTCTAGGAAACAATGTCGCTTCTTTGACATTTGCAAGACCGATAGTTTTTTCAACTAACCTATCAATACCGTAGCCACACCCACCATGTTCTGGTAGCCCATATTTAAAAGCTTGTAAATAATATTTGAACCCTTCATGATCGACGTCCAGGCCAGCTTCTTTCATTTGGGCGAGCATTTTTTCGTAGTTGTTTTCCCTCAGAGGTACTGTGGCAATCTCTAGTCCTCTAAATAATAAATCCCCCCAGTAAACTGTACCTTTTTCAGTGTTTCTCTTGTGATAGAATTTTGCTGCTTCTATAGGAAAATCGGTTGCATATACCAGGTCGGAGCCAAGCTCTTTGCGAGCATATTGTGAAATCCACTTTTCTTCGTCTGGCGTGAGGTCTTTTTCTTTTGTTGTATCAGTATTTGTGGCTTTAGTGTACATTTTATGGATTTCGTCTACGCTAAAACGCGGCACTTTGCCATCACTAGGTAAGACAAGATCCGGTGCATTCAGAGTCTTCATGTCTGCTGCATGTTCGCTATAGACTCGGTTGAGCGCATTGATCGTTAGATCGCCAACCATATCCAGCACTTCGTCGTGTCCACTAACAAAACCCATTTCGATGTCTAACATCATTACTTCACTCATATGTCGTGTGGTGGCACTCGGCTCGGCACGAAACGCTGGCGCTATCTCAAATACCCTCTCGTATGCACCAACCATGATTTGTTTATAAAATTGCGGGCTTTGTGCAAGGGTTGCTGTTTTGTCAAAGTAGTCTAGAGTGAAAACCTCAGCACCACCCTCAGTAGCTTCGGCAAGTAGTTTTGGAGTCTGGATTTCCACAAACTCTTTTTCTGATAGAAATTCGCGTATGTATTTGAGCAAACTAGCACGAATTTTAAATATCTTTTGTTCGTTGAGGTTTCGAATATTGAGCACTCGGTATTCGAACAAAGTATCGAGATTTTCAGATTTGTGCAAAATTGGTTTGTCAATTTCAATAGGTGGCTCATCTGTAACTGCTACCTGAACCGACACCTGCACATCATGTAATTCCACTCCACCAGGTGCGCGCTCGTCTGCCACAACTTTGCCTGTCAGGCTCATGACAGTACCTATCTGCAAACCTCGAAGTTTTTCTATTTCATCTTTGTTTTTTATCAAACTTTGAACTGTCCCGCTACGATCACGCAGTGTAATAAAATTTAGTCCACCTAGTAGGCGTTTTTTGTGCAGCCAACCCTGAACCGTGACTTCACTATCAATACTATCTCCAAGTTCTCTTACTAATGTTCTACTCATACATCTACTCCGTTTTCCGAATCATTATTAGTGCGGGCTTTTCGTGCTATCACAGCCTGTATATCGTCGTCTTTATCAAATTCGTCTTGTATTTTGTCACCTATCAATGCTTCGATGACATCTTCGAGACTCACAACCCCTACCGTCTCGCGCACTTCATTGACTACTATAAACAGCTGATGCTTCACACGCAAGAAAGCTGTTAGTGCTTCTTGGAGATTGTGTGTTTCGAGAATATAAAATACTTTCTTTTCCATTGCTTTTTGCGCTGTTACTGATTGTTTGCTTTCGATATTGAGCAGTTGTTTAATATGCAGCACACCAACAACGTGATCAATGTCTTTGTTGATAACCGGTATGCGACTATGCCCTGTCTTATGTAGACTGTCTAGAACAAGAGGGCCAAGCAGCTCTTTTTGCTCGACGCTATCTATAACTGCACGCGGAGTCATGATGTCTTTTACTAATTTTTCCCGAAAAT
Source organism: uncultured Candidatus Saccharibacteria bacterium (assembly GCA_964348695.1). Lineage (GTDB taxonomy): Bacteria > Patescibacteriota > Saccharimonadia > Saccharimonadales > Saccharimonadaceae > JACPYF01. The sequence goes on from CAYGDI010000002.1 coordinate 247,861, forward strand.
GTAGACTGTGCGTTAGCAATCGTATCTCCTGATCAGAAAGAACGCCTGTTGCTTGCGCAACAAGATGGAGCAACTCTTGTTTTGAACTAATAACAAAATCTTGTGTAGGATAAACTGGTGGTACACGTAGAAAACGCAGGGCTGGCTGGATTTTTTTCAGCATCTGGATCAATTTTGGCTCGTAGGGATCATACAAAGAATGTGCTATACGAACGATCACACCTAGTCGAGCAGCTAGACTGCTGCCAACAATCAACACCACACTCGCTGCTGAGCCGATCAACCAACCCAGAGCTGCGATACTAGAAACAACCAATAAAACCGACAATAGCACTTCGACAACATACCTTAGTGTGATGATATCTTGCAGCATATACTGTTTTGTCAGCAATTGAGAGGCCTCGGCGTCTTTTTGCCGAGCTTTTCTATTGAGTTCAAAATCTGTTACCAAGAGTGGTATTAGTGATAGGCTACGAACTAAACAAAGCAAAACAAAGAGACTTGCCTGTAGTAACAAAAAGACTGTTGTTGCTGTATCCATTAACTATTATTGTAGCCTACTTTAGTGGTATTATATAGTCAGTTGAAGGAGGAATTGTATGAATAAAACTCGATGGATTGTATTTTCTGTTATCTGTGTCCTTGTCTTGGGCGTATTGGTTGTAACAAAAAAAGATAATGACATAAATATAGATAATATTGATGCAGGCAAGGTTGTGAGTGCAAACAAAACCGACCGCAAAATAGGCGATCATGTATTTGGTAGCGATCAAAAAAAAGTCATACTAATAGAGTATGGAGATTTTCAGTGTCCCGGATGTGCTAGTTTGTTCCCGAAGCTGAAACCACTCAAAGAACAATATAAAGATCAGCTAACATTTGTTTTCCGTAATTTTCCACTAACCTCTATCCACCCAAATGCCCTTGCGGCAGCAACAGCAGCCGAAGCGGCTGGACTACAAGGAAAATGGTGGGAATATCATGACATGTTATACGAGAACCAAAATGAATGGTCTAGTGTTGATTCAGATAAAAGAACGAGTATTTTTGTTGGGTATGCTCGCGATCTAGAGCTCAATATAAAAACATTTGAAAAAGATCTCTCAAACGAAGCTATTTCTCAAAAAATCTCTCGAGATCAAGCGCTAGGTACAAAAATAGGCGCGACATCAACACCTACCCTAGTTCTCAACGGTAAAAAACTCGCTCAGAGCGAATGGTCAAATTCTGAAAAATTAGAAACAACCATACGAAAAGCCATAGAAGAAAGCGGGCAAACACTTACTGAATAAACAAAGAGACTCACGATAATCTCGTGAGTCTCTTGTGTATTTAGTGTGCAATATACATTTGCCACTTCGCCGGCTCGATCACTACTTCGATCTTTTTTGCACGGCTCGGTACTTTGTTGATGTCAATTAGCATCTTCTCCAAAGCTCCTTGTTTATGGACTTGTTTTTGCCTTCGACCAAGTGCACCTGGGTCTTACGTAAGTTTTGGCAAAAACATAGAGTCCAGACTACCACACCTGCAAAGCCCGGGTCAAACACTTTTTTGCTAAATTAGAATATTCTTCCTTTTCTACCCAGTAAAAAGACAGTTATTGTCAGCAAGATAGTCACTCCTAGAATTGCAAAATACGTCCACCAATCGTCCTGAAAAGGTAAATGCACATTCATACCGTACATACCGTAGACTACATTTGGTAGCGCAATGATAACTGTCGCAGCTGTCAAAATTTTCATTGACCGGTTTAGGTTGTTACTAGCAATAGTAGCGTGGGCATCTCGTATACTGCTAATACTTTTGATGTAGCTACGACATGCTTCGATAGATTGTTCTGAGGCAAGTGTGAGATCTTCTACAATATCCTCATCTTGCTGATAAAGTTCTATGTGTTTACCCACCAATAGCCGATGTAGCATAGCAGACATCGGCTGCAAACCTGAAAGAAAATCGTTCAGTTCGTCCTCGATTGTTACAAAATCAATAAAATCTTGGTTGACAACCTCGTGGGTACGTAGTCGTGTACGAATGCCTTTTATACGCTTGCCAATATTATTGATATAGACATTGTACTGGTCAACGATCTGTGCAAGGATCTGTAAAAATAATTTGTTTTTTTGTGTAGTTGAAAAGTGCAATTTACCGCTCATAAATTGTTGCAATCTAGGGGTTGATCTCATAGATACAGTGATGATAGCTTTTGGACTGAGTACAATCAATAGTGGTGAAGTCGATAGTTCTAGATCGTCTTCTGCATAGGCAAATCTCAAAAAGATATATAGACTGTCATCTTCTCGCTCCATTCTTGGCATCTCTTCGCTATCAAGTGCATCGCTGAGATGTCCAGCATCAAGACCAAACTTTTCTACCAAATAGTCTAACTCTTCAGCAGTAGGATGCTCGACACACACCCAAGAACCTGCTCGGTGTTTTTCGAGTGTCAACAAATCGCTAGAACGAACGTCCTTGTAAAAATAAGATATCATACCACAAGCAGTATACCAGTTAAAAAACTACTAGGGTAGCCATAATCACTTTCAACTTTTCAGAAAAATCTTATATAATGATATCGATGAGTGCAACAAAAATCGCAATTATTGAAGATGACGGCGTCATACGTCAGATGTACCGCATGAAATTCGAGAGCGAAGGTTTTGAGGTTGAGACGGCCGAAAATGGCCGTGATGGCGTAGCACTGGTGCAGCATATGAAACCAGACGTCATACTACTAGATATGCATATGCCAGAAATGGATGGTGCAACTGCCCTTTCTAAAATACGAGCTGAAAAATGGGGGAAAGATATTCCCGTCATGGTGCTGACAAACCTGGGCGAAGAAGAGTCGCCAAAGAATCTCCGGGCACTGGGCATCAGTGGCTATATTGTAAAAGCTGATTTCACCCCAAGACAGGTCGTTGCTCGGGTCAAGGACGTATTAGCTAGTTAAACAATGTTAATTGAAACTCTATATTACGCAGCAGGGCTATTTGCACTTTTAGTCTCAATCCCTTCGATCGTGAGATTACTGCAAACAAGATGTAGCGACGAATTCAGTATTACATCTTGGGTCGGTTGGCTAGGATACCAGATCGTTGCGCTGGCTTACTCTATCCAAATACAGGCACAGGCATATATAGTCATCAATATTGTATGGATTAGTTTTTATATAGTCATGCTGATTCTCATTGTAAAATACCGAAAACCAGTGAAAAAAATGAGAAAATACAAAATGAAACAGCGCCACCGTCGAGCTTAATTTTTGTATACTGCTCGAATAAGATTATCGAACAGTGCAGCTATTGTCAGCGGACCAACACCACCTTTTGCAGGCGTAATTGTAAGATCTTGTCTCTGGTAAACATCTTCATCTAGATCACCTACTGTCTTGCCACCTTCAGAGCTCGTACCTGCATCGACAACAATACTATCTACTGGCACCATTTCACTACTAATCAAATGTGGTTGACCTGTTGCAGAGATGATAACATCGGCTTTCTTGAGCTCACCCTGAAGATCGTCTTTTTTACCAATTGCCACAACATCATATCCAGCACTTTGCCACATACGCAGCAGCGGTGCACCTACTAACCTACCCTTTCCCACAATAACTATATGTTTGTTTCTCAGATCAATGTTATAGCCTACAAGCAGCCAATCAATAGCTTGTGGTGTGGCAGCATCATACAATGCACCAGAACCTAAACCATCGACATCTTTATGTGGGGCTATGCAGTTGATAATTTCATCTGTCTGAGATGTATCATCTAGGGGCAGCTGGACAATAATACCGTGTACATTCTCATCTTTGTTGAGTGTTTTGACCGTTGCAACAGCATCTTTTTGACTAATATTGTGTATGTCTACTTTTATTTGTATATCTTCGCCGTACTGTTTTTTTAGACCAATATACGTCTCGATCACTGGATCATTTTTTGTCACAACTATGGCAAGACATGGTTTTATATGGTCGGCCTGTATTAATGCTCTAACCTGCCCTGCTTGGCGTTGCTGTATGTAAGATGCAAGATCCGCACCACTGAGTAATTTCATAAGTACTAGTATACTTTATATATGCCATCTACGAGTTGGTTTGTGGATGCAGAAATAAAAACTATTTAATAGCAAGGACAATAGTACCTATTCAAAAACCGCCCAAATGGACGGTTCATGAATTGGAGGGCCAGGTGGGACTTGAACCCACGACACCCTGCTTAAGAGGCAGGTGCTCTAACCAGCTGAGCTACTGGCCCGTATAAAAACTAATTTTGTGGAAATGTACAATTCTTTCTTTTAAGAATAATTATGAGTCAGAGCACATGTGCTTATTGTATATTGTCGTAGAAACAAGTTTCTACTTTGCAGCTGAGCTACAGTCCACGTCAATTAACAGATACGACTATACCACATTTTGCGATATATTACAGCTCTACAAATATACTCTTGCTGCCGGGCGATGCGCCGCCATATCCAGCAAAGCGTAGCCATTCTATATCGAGTCTTTTGACAACATACTGCCCTGCATCTATTTTTGCGATTGGCGGCAGCCAGTCTTTTTCTGAACCATATATCTCTGCCATCGCATGCATGACTTTGCCGATTGTATCATTGTCTTCGACGCTAGACGCGAGGCCACGCGCCTGGAGAGTACTGTTATCTTTGCGGTCATACATCAGTGCGCTGAACCGTGGATCTTGATCTAGATTGTGTATTTTTTTGGTGTCTTGTTTTGATAGAACAAACCACTCTTTTGCAGATGATGCATGTACGTATACAGCTGCACTGTGAGGTACGCCTTTGTGGTCAGAAGTTGCCAAAGCAATAACACGATGTTTTGCGATGTATTCGAGTATTTTATCTTCTTGAGTCATGCAATTTTATGGCAAGTCTACAGGGACAAGTTCTTGCCAGCCGGCAGTAGGGTGCTGCCATTCTACTTTCACCTCAATCGCTGCGTCACCGTAGTCAACTGCACCAATATACCACGACGCAGTACCTGTACCGTTATAGTTGCCATACTGCGTAGTTTGCATTGAATTTGTATATACTCCATCTAGATATACTGCAACTCGAACCATAGCAGTACCTACATAACCGGGAGGTCGTGGTGTTGCAACTAGCTGAAATGAACCCTTGAGGGGTGTCTTTGATTCGACCTCTATAGAGCCGTACTCACTCGAACCTGAAACAGTTTGCCCACCCAAGCCATTACCTAGAGCTTCTTGTTGGAAACCATTACAGCCACCTGGCAACGGGTCGTTATTGATAGAACTAACATGGTAATTTACTAGTTGTTGAGAAGGCCACATACCTACTAGGTCGGTAATCTCTAGACAATAACATGTTCCTTGAGCGCACCAGCTGTAGCTACTCGCATAAAAGTAATTGCCAGTATAGTTTGCTGGTATAGTTCCCGCGGGCAGCTGGCCTAGCTGTGGATAGCCGCCTTCTTTTTTACGGTATTCTTCAATTTTCTGCCTAGCACCTGTTAGAGCGGTTTGTACTTCATCTTTTTTTGAATCTTTTATAACAGCGTTGACACCTGTGTAGGTGATCACGACAAGTACACTCATCACAACAATCACAACTAGTAACTCTACTAGGGTAAAACCACGTGATTTGGATGTGATGCCCTTCATCAATCTGGATTATACAGTATGCATAAGCGTTAATCAAATATGACGAATATCGGGCTTTGCCCTCCTCAGCTCAGTCATGCTTGCAGTAAACTTCTGTGCGTGACTTCGCTGCACCGAACCTTACGGTTCTCGCATGCTTACGCATGCAACCAATTTAAAAATCCCAGCATTTGCTGAGATTTTTAAATTGGTACACCCGACAGGATTCGAACCTATGGCCTTCGGCTCCGCAAGCCGACGCT